>NZ_JAUOEV010000025.1:0-73536 GCF_031932135.1 Shewanella vaxholmensis | reverse complement strand
TTCCGTCTTACGACTTCAGCGGCTCAATGAATTCTGATTTTTCGTTTCTCGCACTCCTTATAAAAGAAGGGCTGAAACAAACTGTACATATTGCTATGAACACTCATTCATTGATTTAATTCTTTGATTACTCACTCGAAAGTAAAGTAATTTCGATTAACTCAACACCTGTGAGTGTCCACACAGATTTCTTGTTTTATCTTGTTAAAGAGCAACTCAACCTCGTAAGAGAAGATGAGTACCACACTGAGCGCCGAACGCTTCCAGTTGGCTAGGGCTGCGTATTCTACGCATTTCCCGTTTCGCGTCAAGGAGTATTTTTCAACTTCTTGCTGCGATTGAATTAAGTGCCATTCTCAACAGAGAGTAAGCCATTTAATTCAACCTAACTCGTCAGCTGGCTTTCGCTGTCTGCCGTGTCAGTGGATGCGCATTATAGGGAGATTGAGAAAGTCCGCAAGGGCTTTTTGTAGGAAAATAACGATTAAAGGTTTAGACGTTTACTTATCAAGCGATACGTATAAAAAAGGGGCTAAAAAGCCCCTTTATCTCGATTAAGTCTGGCAATCTTTATGAGTCTCACTCAATTAGATCATCATAAATACTGTTATCTATGGACTAAAGAAGCGAGATTCTTGCTCAACTTCGACTTCTTCACCGTCGATATGAGTTTTCACTTTTATCTCGATGTTAGTAACTGAACGAGAAAGCTCAACCGGATCGATGCCGACACTTATAGGTAACGTTAAGACTTCACCACCCGCAATAGTGACCGAAATTGGACCGTACCATTTATAGTGCTCCAATCCTTCGACACTCATAGTGTATTCGTGGGATTGCTCAGTCTTATTAAGAATCTTCAAGGTGAAGGTGTTTTCAATCAAACCTTGGTTGTTCTCTCTATAGAGCTGGTTACGATCACGAATGATGTCCATACGCACAGGTGCTATGGTCGCACTGGAGTATATAAAGACTAATATCATCGCCATCAATACCACGCCATAACCGACAAGCTTAGGTCGCAGTACTTTTTGCTTTATACCTTCTAACTTGTTCTCAGTGGTATAGCTGATAAGCCCTTTCTCGTAACCCATACGATCCATAGTTTGGTCACAGGCATCGATACAAGCACCGCAGTTAATGCACTCATATTGCAGACCGTTACGAATATCGATACCGGTAGGACATACCTGCACACATAAATCACAGTCGATACAGTCGCCAAGGCCTAGCTCTTTTGGGTCATCTTTACGCGAACGCGGACCACGAGTCTCACCACGTTTAGTATCGTAACCTACGATAAAGGTATTCTTATCGAACATGGCCGCTTGGAAACGAGCATAAGGGCACATGTGGATACACATGATTTCACGCATCCAACCCGCATTGCCGTATGTGGCAAGTGTAAAGAACACGACCCAGAAGTAGATACCGCCAGAAGCACTAAGCGTAAAGACGTCGACATAGACTTCACGGCTCGGCACGAAATAGGACACAAAGGTCATCGCCGTCATCAGTGAGAGCAATAGCCAAGCCGTATGTTTTGCCGTTTTACGCCAGAGTTTGTCAAAGCTCCATGGCATTTGATCTAACTTAATGCGTTTATTGCGCGCACCTTCAAGTTTTTCCTCGAACCAGATGAACATAAAGGTCCATACTGTTTGGGGGCAAGTGTATCCACACCAAACGCGGCCAAGATAGGTAGTCACAAAAAACAGCGCAAAGGCAGCGATCATAAACAACGCTGCGAGCAAGGTGAGATCCTGCGGCCAAATCGTTAAACCGAAGACGTGAAACTTTTGTTCGCCTAAGTTAAACCATACAGCTTGACGGTCGCCCCAAGGGATCCAAGGTAAAAGCAGGAAAAATAACATGGCAATCCAGCCCATGCGGCGACGTAAGCTACTCCACAAACCGTCTATGGCTCGGACATAAATCCGATTACGAGGGTTAAAGCGATCCGCTTTACTCGCATCTGGCTGGTGAATCTTAATTCGATTGGTTTTCGAATAGTCCTTGTTGTTAGATTCTGAGTTCATCGTTACAGCCTTTTACTGCTTTAATATTGGACGAAAACTAGCTTATTATACCCATATTCTTAATGGTTATTCACTTATGTTGGACTAAAAGATGAAAGGTTGGCTCATATTGGCGCTACTCGCGGGTGCTTTGTATTACTTATACACAGAAACAGATAAATTAGATGCTCCTATTGCAAAGACTGAGGCTATGGTCAAAAAAATAGAGAATAAAGTTGACTCTATGACGGGAACAAAAATCATAAAAATCGACCATAAATTGGCTAAGGTAAGAACCGACATCGTCGAGCGCTTGTCGACATTAGAACTCGAAGCCTTTAATCAGATTCCAATGACACCCGAGTCTATTGCCGACTTTAAAGCTAACTATTGCGGCACTATGGCGCCAGAACATCCAGTGTTCAGCAAAGATAATCAGCTTTATCTCTGTGATCACCTCTAACCATCGCGGACTCATAGGCAAACGGGATTTTGCTATATAGCGCTAAGCTTTAGGCTTTGGTGATTGACCTTATATATGATTCCGCCTAGCCTTTGAGGCATTACAGCACAAAGGCCTATAAATCATGACCCAACAAGTATCAGACATTTTTGATCCCACCTTATGGGATGAAGTCAGTGGATTTCAATTTGACGACATCACCTACCACAGAGCCAAAGCCCACGGCACAGTTCGCATTGCTATTAACCGCCCTGAGTGCCGCAACGCCTTCCGACCTAAAACCGTTGATGAGTTATTTATCGCACTCGATCATGCGCGCCAATGGTCTGATGTAGGTTGTGTACTGCTTACGGGTAACGGTCCTTCGGCAAAAGATGGTGGCTGGGCGTTCTGTTCGGGTGGCGATCAGCGTATTCGCGGCAAAGATGGCTATAAATATGAAGGCGCCGAAGAAGGCAAAGCCGATCAAGCCAGAATGGGCCGCTTACATATATTAGAAGTGCAACGCTTGATCCGCTTTATGCCTAAAGTGGTCATCGCCGTTGTGCCGGGTTGGGCGGTAGGTGGCGGCCATAGCTTACACGTAGTATGCGACTTAACCTTAGCCTCGAAAGAACACGCGATATTTAAGCAGACTGATCCCGACGTAGCGAGCTTCGACTCAGGTTATGGCAGTGCGTATCTTGCCAAGATGATAGGTCAAAAACGTGCCCGTGAAATCTTCTTCTGTGGTTTTAACTACAGCGCCGATGAAGCCTTCGACATGGGTATGGTCAATAAATCCGTTCCCCATGCAGAGCTAGAAACCGAGGCATTAATGTGGGCCAAAGAGATTAACTCTAAGTCGCCTACAGCGATGCGTATGCTGAAATACGGTTTTAACATGACAGACGATGGTATGGTCGGTCAGCAATTATTCGCCGGTGAAGCGACGCGTTTAGCCTATGCGAGTGCCGAAGCGCAGGAAGGGCGCGATGCCTTCCTAGAGAAACGCGATCAAGATTTCTCCGCCTTCCCTTGGCATTACTAGTTTATTAGCAGCGCTTTAATTTACTGCTAGCAACCCAAAGCCCTCCAGAGTGAGGGCTTTATGTTTTTTACAACGGATAAATAGATTAAACCGTTTAAACTAATCTGAAAACACGGCTTTTAATTTTAATGAGAATTGTTATCATCTAAGTATTCCAGCTGGGAGCCTATTTAGAGGACAAGATCATGACTAAGACACTTACTTTTGCCGTACTGCATTTTAGCGTCGCTTTTACCGTAACCTATTTATTAACTGGCAGTGTGGTCGTCGGTGGCGCAGTAGCCTTAGTAGAACCCGCGATTAACACTGTAGTGTTTTACTTCCATGACAAAGTGTGGAAACGCATTGAGGCAAAAAAGCAGCACGAACTAGATGCCATTCCAGCATAGAAAGCTAAGCCACCAGCATTTGCTATTGCTGTAAGTTAAGCGTCGTTTTGTTGTGAATCTAAATGAAAAAACCGCCAATAAAGGCGGTTTTTATTTAAATGCTTATATTTATTCTACTGTTACAGATTTTGCTAGGTTGCGTGGTTGATCCACGTCGGTACCTTTGATCAACGCAACATGGTACGACAATAGCTGTAGCGGAATAGTGTAAATCAGCGGCGCCATAAAGATATCGCAGTGTGGCACAGGGATCACTTTCATCGTGTCATCCGACTCGAACTCGGCATCCACGTCGGCAAACACATACATTAGTCCACCACGGGCACGCACTTCTTCGACGTTAGATTTGAGTTTTTCGAGCAATTCATTGTTTGGCGCAACGACAATCACAGGCATATCGGCATCGATAAGCGCTAATGGGCCGTGTTTTAATTCGCCAGAGGCATACGCTTCAGCATGAATGTAAGAAATCTCTTTCAGCTTTAACGCGCCTTCCATCGCAATCGGGTATTGATCGCCACGGCCAAGGAATAACGCATGGTGTTTATCGGCAAAATCTTCAGCCAATTCAGCAATCGCAGCATCTAGCCCTAAAGCTTGTTCTACTTTAGCTGGCATAGATTGTAAGCTTTGAGTGATGTCGGCCTGCATTTGCTCAGACATACCATTGTGGCGACCGATCACCGCAGTCAACATTAACAAGCCAGCAAGCTGTACTGTGAAAGCTTTAGTGGATGCCACGCCAATCTCAGCGCCCGCTTTCATCATGTAAGCCATGTCAGATTCGCGAACCAGTGATGAACCTGGCGCATTACAAATCGTCAATGTGGCTTTATAACCCATTTCTTTCGCTAAGCGCATGGCCGCTAAGGTATCGGCAGTTTCACCCGATTGTGAAATCGTCACCAACAGGCTATTTGGGAATAAGTGCGACTTGCGATAACGGAATTCAGAGGCAATTTCGACGTTACAAGACACGCCAGCCCAATCTTCTAACCAGTAACGTGCCGCCATGCCCGCATGGTAACTAGTACCACAGGCGATGATTTGCACATGTTTGATATCTTTTAAAAACTCAGCAGCGTTGTCACCAAAAGCCGTGTCTAGCACTTGCTTATTAGCAATACGACCTTCAATTGTGCGCGTCAGTGCCAATGGCTGCTCGTAAATTTCTTTAAGCATATAGTGGCGATATTCGCCTTTGTCACCAGCATCGTGGGTAATTTCAGATTCTTTGACTTCACGCTCAACGGCATTACCGTTTAAGTCGAAAATACTCACGCTACGACGGGTCACTTCGGCCACATCACCTTCTTCTAAGAAGGCGAATGAACGAGTCACAGGTAAGAGTGCCAGTTGATCCGAGGCGACAAAGTTTTCACCTAGACCAAAACCAATCACTAAAGGACTACCAGAGCGAGCCACAACCAAGCGCTCGCTGTCGCGGCGGTCGATTACCACAGTGCCATAGGCGCCTTCGAGTTGTTTAACTGTCGCTTGCACGGCAGAAAGTAAAGTGCTGTTAGTTTTCAGCTCATGGTGTACTAAGTGACAAATCACTTCGGTATCGGTATCAGAGCTAAATTTATAGCCTAAACCTTTAAGCATCTCGCGCAGTTTATTGTGGTTTTCAATAATGCCATTATGCACCACCGCGATATCACCTTCCGATAAATGCGGGTGAGCATTACGCTCACTTGGTTCACCGTGGGTCGCCCAGCGAGTGTGCGCGATACCGGTTCCGCCCGCTAATGGATCGGTTTCAAGCGCTGCTGAAAGCTCTTGTACTTTGCCAACGCGGCGCGTACGATTGAGTTCACCATTGTGAATAACGGCAACGCCTGCGGAGTCATATCCGCGATATTCTAAGCGGCGTAAGCCTTCTACCAGAATTTCAGCCACATCCCTTTGCGCCACGGCGCCTACGATTCCACACATAGTCTTTACCTATAAATTAAAAATGAAGTTGTTAAGCTATTTTGCACTCACTATTGAGCGTAGGGCGCTAGCATGACTCGCACGCCCTGATCTGAAATTTGTTTTAGCGCACTCTCATCGATACGGTCGTCGGTGACCAACACACTGATTTTGGCCCACGGCAACTCTAAGTTAGGGATCCGCTTACCGATTTTGTCTGAATCCACCATAACGATCACTTCGCGGGACACTTCGGCCATCACTTTGCTTAGGCCAGTTAACTCATTAAAGGTGGTAGTGCCGCGTTCAAGATCGATACCATCGGCACCGATAAACAGTTGGTCGAAATTATATGAGCGCAACACTTGCTCGGCGACTTGACCTTGAAAGGATTCAGAATGCGGATCCCAAGTGCCACCGGTCATCAATAGGGTTGGCTCGTTTTCAAGCTCATGGATAGCATTGGCAAGGTGCAATGCATTCGTCATGACCACCAGCCCGCGCTTATCGTTCAGCTGTTCAATCAAGCCTGACGTCGTAGTGCCGCTATCAATAATGATGCGATTGTGATCTTTAATCAGCTGCGCGGCAGTTTTCGCAATAGACAGCTTATTAGGCGCGATTTTGGCAGAAAACTGTTGGGTCACTTCGTCAGGAATCGCCACGGCGCCACCGTAACGGCGCAATAATAAACCCGTTTTCTCAAGCGCGGCGAGATCCTTACGAATCGTCACTTCTGAGGTTTCAAAACGTAACGACAGTTCATCAACGCTCACTTCACCCTGTTCGTTCAATATGGTGATTATGCTGTGGCGACGCTGCTGTGTGTTTCGTTTATTCATAAAACCTTTCAGTTAAGTTTCGATTCGAAAGGTGCATTATAGTGAAACGAAACTTTTTTGCTAGTATTCGAAAGGTGTTTTTAGCGTGAGAATGATGTAATAGCTGAGCTTTTAAAATTAACCTAATGAAAAGCAATAAAAAAGCAGTTCACCTATCGATGAACTGCTTTAAGCGAGCTAAAACTTAAGCGTAGAAAGTGAAATTAGAACTTAGCTTCAAGCGCCACACTAAAGTTACGATCTTGGCCGATAGTAACCTTCTGATTGTCACCACCATCTAAGTATTCAGTATCAAATAAGTTTCTAACGTTTGCACGAATACCGAACTCATTACCACTGATATTGAAGGTGTAAGCCGCCCCCATATCAAAGCGGACATAACCATCTTTAGTGATGGTATTTTGAGTATTGGCAAAACGCTCACCTACATATACCGCACCAAAATTAAGCGCCAATTCATCTGTCACCTGATAACGGCTCCAAATGTTAGCAGCCCATTCTGGCGCATCAATAGGTGTTTTGCCATTGAGGACATCAGCAGTCTTGTAGCCAGCATCCAGATACATCATAGAAGACGTCACAAACCAACTGTCACTTATCTGTCCTTGAGCACCTAGTTCAAATCCTTTGTGGTGCTGTTTGCCATCCTGGCGAGTAACCTGGGTAATGCTCTTTTTACCCGGTACGTCGATTGGCGTATCCAATTGATGCCTCACGATGCGGTTATCGATTTCGATATCAAACACAGCGCCGGTCAGGAGTAAGCCGCCATCCATCAGCTCCCATTTAGCACCGAGTTCATATTGAGTACCGTACTCGGGATCAAGCTCTTGGTTGTTATTCAGGTCGGCTTCGTCGTTTACCTTGCCCTGGGGCACAAAACTCTTGGAGTAATTGGCATAAAGACTGAGATCCTGCTGTGGCTGCCAGATCACCCCAAACTTGGGTGATATAGCATTGTCATTACCAGATTCCTCTTTTTGCTCATCGAAACGCACCCCAGCGAGCAGCTTCCACTGATCGTTCAGGCTGATAAGGTCCTGCAGGTACACACCGTAGAATTCATACTCGCTGTTACTCCAGCTGGTATCTGTGGTGTAAGAAATATCAGGGCGGGGCGCAGCCACGCCCGGCATCACGGTTTGACTACTACCGGAGGTGCGCAGCTGGGCATAACCATAATCCAGCTTATTGGCGCCTAGCAGCAGTTGGTGTTCCATTCCCGCAAGTTCAAACTCCCCAGTTAAATCCACGTAAGCGCTTTTGTGACTCCAATCATCAAAACGGTCGAAGGGACTTATCTGATAGCCATTAGTCATGGCTTCGGCATTGTATCTCGGCGCAGAATCAAAACGCTGACGATTGAACTGCTGGTCATTGTAACCAAATTTCAAATTCCAGTTATCACTGATTTGCCAAGCAATATCAGCACCGAGGTTAGTAATACTGTTATCGGTAAAGGCCCATGGCATGTCCCAAATTTGCTTACGTCCACCAATCAGGTTGCCATTTTTATCAAGCCAACCTCCCACATCGATGCCGGTTTTATCTTCAGTACGGTCATAACGCACCGACAACAGCAAATTATCGGTTACATCATAATCTAGAGCCACAGAGCCCAGCCAACGGTCACGCTCTTGCTGCTCGGCCTGTTCGCCCGGCAGTGGCGAATAGCTGCGCCAGTATTCTGTATCTTGTTTTACGCCAACGGCACGATATCTTAAGGTTTCAGCCTCGTTGATAGCACCACCAGCATCAAGTTGAAAGCGAGTTGAACCCTGTTCATCTGTATCAAAACCTAGTTCAAACAAACGCTCATAGGTCGGCTTTTTGGTAACCATATTTACCAAACCACCAGGCCCAGATTGACCATAAAGCATGGAAGAAGGCCCTTTAAGTACTTCGACCTGGCTTAAGATTTCAATCGGCAATACGTAGTGAGCAAAAAGCTGGTGGCCGTTAGCCAGGTAGCCTGAGCCTGAATCAAGTTCAAAACCACGTAGAGAGAAAACTTGGCGGTTCCAACGCTGGGTTCCTGCAGTGATAGAGGAATCATTAACTAATACTTCGGCTAGATTGGTAGCCAACTGTTCGTCAGTCACAAAATCTGGGATTACATTAACAGACTGTGGGGTATCCATTAAGTCGATATCACCGCGCATAGCACCCGATGCACTACCAACTTTATAGTTGTTAAAAGTACGGCCTGTGACATTAATGCGCTCAATATTGGCATCGTTTGGCACCTCTGCCAATACGGGCATAGCCATTAACGCCGAACCTACGGCCAAACCTACAACTGAATATTTAAATACCATTGCCAACACCTCAATTAGACCTTTCGTCTTAGAATTGCAGGCAATATAAATGAGAAGTGTTTTTATTTAATCTTCTTTACACGAATTTACAATTAGCTGTGATATAGATCTAAATCTGTTTAAAACCAATAGATTGCAAATACCACAATAGGATTAACTCAACCTTAATTACGTGACTTTTATTGTTTTCCATCTGAATTAAACGAATCTAATTTCCAACAATCTGACTAAATATAAAAGCGGCACATGGCCGCTTTATAGATACTCAGTTGAGTTAAATAAACTTACTTTTTAATTTTGACTGGACGTTGCCAACCCGTCAGGTGCTTTTGTTTAACACGGGTAATGACTAACTCATTTTCACCCACATCGCGGGTAATGGTTGAGCCAGCGCCTAAGGTTGCGCCTTTACCGATAGTGACAGGTGCCACTAGCTGAGTGTCTGAGCCAACAAAGACATTATCTTCGATAACGGTAAGATGCTTATTCGCACCATCATAATTACAAGTAATAGTGCCAGCACCGATGTTAACGCCATCACCTATAACGGCATCGCCTAAATAGGCTAAGTGTCCAGCTTTTGATCCCACGCCAATCACCGCTTTTTTCACTTCAACAAAATTGCCTATGTGCGCATCTTGCTTAAGCTCTGCGCCGGGACGTAAACGGGCAAATGGGCCAGCACTGGCAGCAATGCCCAGTTTAGCGCCTTCGATAATAGAGTAAGGTTTGATCTCAGCGTTATCGGCAATCTCACAATCGATAAGAATAGCACCTGCGCCAATAGTGACATTATTACCTAAGGTCACTTTGCCTTCGAATATCACGTTGATATCAATCATCACATCCATACCAACAGTGACTTCACCACGGATATCGATACGGCTTGGGTCGCGTAGGTTCGCCCCCGCCAACATCAGTTTTTCGGCTTCACGGGCTTGGTAAGCGCGTTCAAGTTGCGCCAGTTGCACGCGGTTATTGGCGCCTTCCACTTCAATCGCAGATTGTGGTTGGGCAGTATCAATAGCAACACCATCAGCGTGCGCCATCGCAATAATATCCGTTAGATAATATTCGCCTTGGGCATTGTTATTCGATAAACGGCTCAACCAAGCTTTAAGTTGTTTACCTGGAACGGCCATGATGCCGGTATTGATTTCGTTGATCAGTAGCTGCTCTGCTGTAGCATCTTTCTGCTCAATAATACCGATGACTTTTCCTTGTTCTTGACCTTCACAGGGAGTACGGACGATACGGCCATAACCCATAGGATTGGCTAAATTCACCGTTAAGATAGCCACACCATTTTCAGGGCGAGCAGCGAGTAAGGCTTCAAGAGTTGATTGTTGTATAAGCGGCACATCGCCATAAAGAATGAGCACAGTATCATTGTCAGCAATATGCGGGCTCGCTTGCGCAACCGCATGACCCGTACCTAATTGCTCAGCTTGCAATACCCAGTTGAGTTGTTGCTCACCTAAGCTGGCTTGTAGCTTGTCAGCACCATAACCGTAGACTAACTGAATCGCGTCACTACCCACTTTATGGGCGGTATCGATGACATGTTGCACCATGCTCTTGTGGGCGATGGGATGTAATACCTTAGGAAGATCAGAACGCATCCGTGTTCCCTTGCCAGCCGCTAAGATCACTACATTTAATGCCATTGCCATATCCTTGAACAAATACCCAAGAGGGTGAAAAACTGAGGTCGTATTAGTGGCGCAATTTTAACGGAAAGCACATCGAAAAGCGAAGCGGATAGCGATAGGAATAGCTCAAAAACACGCTTACCCAAATTTCAGCCACAAAAAAGGCGACCTTATGGTCGCCTTTTTTCACAAACAATAACCTTATCTGGCAATGTTTTTCTTGATGGTTTCAACAACACGTAATTGAGCCATAGCCTTAGCTAACTCAACCATAGCCGCGTCATAATTGAAGTCAGCACCTGCATTAGCCATATGGGCTTCTGCACGACGCTTAGCTTCTAATGCCGCTTGCTCATCAATATCTTTGGCACGCATAACCACATCAGCCAATACGGAGACAGAAGAAGGTTGCACTTCCAGAATACCACCTGAAAGGTAAAACACTTCTTCACTGCCGTCTTGCTTGACGATGCGCGCCATGCCAGGTTTGATATAACTCAGCAAAGGAGCATGGCCATGCATTATGCCTAACTCACCTTCAGAACCAGTCACTTGTAGACTCGCTACACGACCAGAGAAGATGTTGCTCTCTGCACTTACTATATCAAGATGTACTGTCATGGCTGCCATCCCGTTCTCCTTAAAAAACTAAGTATGACTACTTAGTTATTTCTTTTTGTTCGCTTTCTCGATGACTTCATCGATTGAGCCAACCATGTAGAACGCTTGTTCTGGCAGGTGATCAAACTCACCGCTCAAAATACCCTTAAAGCCACGGATAGTGTCTTTCAGAGAAACGTACTTACCAGGAGATCCAGTAAAGACTTCTGCTACGAAGAAAGGCTGAGACAAGAAACGCTCAATCTTACGAGCACGGAATACAGTTGTTTTGTCTTCATCAGACAATTCGTCCATACCCAGAATCGCAATAATGTCTTTCAGCTCTTTGTAACGTTGCAGTACAGTTTGCACGCCGTTAGCAACGTCATAATGCTCTTGGCCAACAACCAAAGGATCTAATTGACGTGAAGTCGAATCCAATGGGTCAACTGCTGGATAAATACCCAGAGAAGCAATTTGACGTGACAGTACAACAGTCGCATCTAAGTGAGCGAAGGTTGTTGCTGGTGACGGATCGGTCAAGTCATCCGCAGGTACGTATACCGCTTGTACAGAGGTAATAGAACCCGTCTTAGTTGAAGTGATACGCTCTTGCAGAACGCCCATCTCTTCAGCCAATGTTGGTTGATAACCTACCGCAGAAGGCATACGACCTAACAGTGCAGATACTTCAGTACCGGCTAAGGTATAACGGTAGATGTTGTCAACGAACAACAGTACGTCACGACCTTCGTCACGGAACTTCTCTGCCATAGTCAGACCAGACAGTGCAACGCGCAAACGGTTACCTGGAGGCTCGTTCATCTGACCATAAACCATGGCCACTTTGTCGAGAACGCCAGAATCTTTCATCTCGTAGTAGAAGTCGTTACCTTCACGAGTACGTTCACCTACACCGGCGAATACAGAAAGACCCGAGTGGGCTTTAGCGATGTTGTTAATCAGTTCCATCATGTTAACTGTTTTACCAACACCCGCACCACCGAACAAACCAACTTTACCGCCCTTAGCGAATGGACAAACAAGGTCAATAACCTTGATGCCAGTCTCTAACAGTTCAGTAGAGCTTGATTGATCTTCGTATGAAGGAGCTGTACGGTGAATAACATAACGCTCTTCTTCACCGATTGGACCCGCTTCATCAATAGGCTCGCCTAATACGTTCATGATACGGCCAAGAGTGGCGGTACCAACAGGAACAGTAATAGGTGAACCTGAGTTTACTACTTCAAGACCACGACGCAGACCGTCAGAAGAACCCATAGCGATGGTACGAACTACACCACCACCTAGTTGTTGCTGAACTTCCAGCACCAAACCATTACACGGGCCTTCACCTACGATCTTCAGAGCGTCATATACTTGAGGTACGGCATCTTGTGGAAACTCTACGTCCACAACCGCGCCAATCACTTGGACAACAGTACCTGTGCTCATGATTAATCCTCTAAAACTTGTATTCGTTACCTAACCTAAACCGCAGAGGCACCAGAAACAATTTCCGACAGTTCTTGCGTAATCGCAGCCTGACGGGCCTTGTTATAGACCAGTTGCAAGTCGTTGATAAGCTCACCAGCGTTGTCTGTTGCCGACTTCATCGCCACCATACGGGCAGCTTGTTCAGAGGCAATGTTTTCAACAACACCTTGGTAAACCTGAGATTCTACATAACGGACCAATAAAGTATCCAAAAGTGCTTTTGGATCTGGCTCGTAGATATAATCCCAACGATGAGCAGTTTCATCATCTTCTGATTTAGGCAAAGGTAGCAGCTGCTCGATCACAGGAGTCTGCGTCATAGTATTCACAAATTTGTTAAATACCACGTACAGACGATCCAGCTTGCCTTCGTTGTAAGCTTCTAGCATGACACCGACTGTCCCGATCAAGTCAGCGAGCTTTGGAGCATCGCCTAAACCTGAAGCGTGAGCAGACACTTGTCCACCGAAGTTTTTGAAAAACTGCACACTACGTGCGCCGATTGGGCAAAATTCAAATTCTGCACCTTGGGCTTTCCAGCTTTTCACGTCTGCAATAACCTTTTTGAAAAGGTTAACGTTCAGACCACCACAAAGGCCACGGTCGGTTGCCACAACAATGTAACCAACCCGCTTAGCCTCTCTCACCTCCAAATAGGGGTGTTTATACTCGAGAGAACCTTGCGCTACGTGACCGATCACCTTACGCATGCTTTCCGCATATGGACGGCTCGCAGCCATGCGTTCCTGCGCTCTGCGCATTTTGCTGGCTGCCACCATTTCCATGGCGGACGTGATCTTCTGAGTGTTTTTCACACTCGCGATCTTGGTTTTAATCTCTTTAGCGCCGGCCATCTCTACTCTCCAATCTGGACCTGAGGTGTCTTAAGACACCTCTATCATTGTTACCAGGTTTGGGTTGCTACGAACTTGTCGAGGCCAGCTTTTAATTCAGCTTCGATATCAGCGCTATAATCGCCAGTATCATTGATAAGCTTCATTAAAGGAGCATGCTCGCTGTTCATGAACGAGAGCAGAGCGGCTTCGAAATTACCGACCTTATTCAGCTCAACACTCTTCAGGTAACCTTTTTCAGCTGAGAAAATAGACACAGCTTGAGCGGCTACGCTCATTGGAGCATATTGCTTTTGCTTCATCAGTTCGGTAACACGCACACCATGCTCAAGTTGAGCACGTGTTGCATCGTCAAGATCAGATGCAAATTGCGAGAACGCAGCAAGCTCACGATACTGTGCTAGTGCGGTACGAATACCACCAGACAGTTTCTTGATGATCTTAGTCTGAGCCGCACCACCAACACGAGAAACAGAAATACCTGGGTTAACCGCTGGACGTAGGCCAGAGTTAAACAGATCGGTCTCAAGGAAGATCTGACCATCGGTAATAGAAATTACGTTGGTCGGTACGAATGCAGAAACGTCACCCGCTTGCGTTTCAATAATCGGCAGCGCGGTTAAAGAACCGGTTTTGCCAGTTACTGCACCTTTAGTGAACTTCTCTACATAAATCGCGTTAACGCGTGATGCACGCTCTAGTAAACGTGAGTGTAGATAGAATACGTCACCTGGGTAAGCTTCACGGCCTGGTGGACGCTTGAGCAGTAACGAAATTTGACGATAAGCAACTGCTTGCTTAGACAAATCATCGTATACGATCAAAGAATCTTCACCGCGGTCACGGAAGTATTCACCCATAGAACAACCAGAATATGGCGCTAAGTATTGCAGAGCAGCAGCTTCAGAAGCCGTTGCAACAACAACGATAGTGTTAGCTAACGCACCGTGTTCTTCTAGCTTGCGTACTACGTTTGCGATAGTAGAAGCCTTTTGGCCAATCGCAACGTAAACACATTTAATGCCAGAATTTTTCTGGTTGATAATTGCGTCGATCGCCATAGCTGTTTTACCAGTTTGACGGTCGCCAATGATCAATTCACGTTGACCACGACCGATAGGGATCATGGCATCAACGGCTTTATAACCAGTTTGAACTGGTTGATCAACAGACTGACGTTCAATAACACCTGGTGCGATAACTTCAATTGGCGAGTAACCATCGTTATCGATAGGTCCTTTTCCGTCAATTGGCTCACCTAGAGTGTTAACAACGCGGCCAAGAAGACCGCGGCCAACTGGAACTTCCAGAATACGGCCAGTCGTTTTCACTTTTACGCCTTCTGCTAAATCAGCATAAGGACCCATTACTACGGCACCGACAGAATCACGTTCAAGGTTCAACGCGATTGCAAAACGGTTACCAGGCAGTTCGATCATCTCACCTTGCATCACGTCGGCTAGGCCGTGGATGCGGATGATGCCGTCACTTACCGCAACGATAGTACCTTCGTTACGAGATTCGCTAACGACTTCGAACTGCTCGATCCGCTGCTTAATCAGATCGCTGATTTCAGTGGAATTCAGTTGCATGCTCAAACTCCCAATTACGACTGCAGCTTATCAGACAGACGCGATAACTTACCGCGGACCGAGCCATCGATGACTAGGTCTCCTGTCTTAATGATTACACCGGCGATGAGCGCGGCGTCAGTGCTGCAATTCAGCTTAACTTTGCGTGCGAGACGTTTCTCTAAAGAAATACTAATCTGCTGTTGTTGTTCAGAGCTCAGCTCAGTTGCAGAAACCACATCGGCTTCCACTTCTTTTGCCCACTCATTACGGTATTCAGTAAATAACTGAGATACAGCAGGTAGTACCTTTAAGCGACCGTTTTCAGCCATTACCTTTATCAGGTTCTGACCTTGCACATTGACTTGCTCACCACACACACTAATAAAGAGTGCTGCGAGCTTAGTGCTGGCTAAAGAGCCAGCTAACAGTGGTTGCATGGTTTCGTTTTCACTCACCAATGCGGCAAACGTAAGCATTTCTGCCCATGAATCCACTGCATCTTGTTCAATAGCAAAGTCAAAAGCTGCCTTTGCGTAAGGGCGAGCGATGGTGGTTAATTCAGCCATAACTCAACTCCCTTATCAAATTTCAGCGACTAGTTTATTAACTATGTCACTGTGGGCGGCTGGATCAATAGAACGCTCAAGGATCTTCTCAGCACCCATGATGGCAAGAGTAGCAACCTGCTTGCGCAGATCCTCTTTGACGCGATTACGTTCAGCTTCAATTTCTGCTTTACCCTGAGCGATGATTTTAGCACGCTCAGCGTCTGCTTCGGTTTTGGCTTCTTCAACTATTTGAGCTTTACGCTTGTTAGCTTGCTCAATAATTTCATTAGCCGTTACCTTGGCTTCTTTTAGTTGGTCAGTCGCTTTCGCTTGTGCCAACTCCAGGTCTTTTACCGCACGATCAGCATCAGCTAGACCGTCAGCAATCCTTTTTTGGCGCTCTTCGATGGCATTCATCAAAGGGGGCCATACAAACTTCATGCAAAACCACACGAAGATCATAAAGGCGACCGTCTGACCGATTAGGGTAGCGTTGAAATTCACAACAGCCTCCTATTTAGAGTTAAGACAGAAGCGTTTTTTACAGCATTGCACCCAGTGGGTTGGTAAATAGCATGAATAATGCGATACCAACACCGATCATAGTTACGGCGTCAAGAAGACCCGCTACGATGAACATTTTAACTTGTAGCATAGGAGCCATTTCTGGTTGACGCGCAGCGCCTTCCAAGAACTTGCCGCCTAATAAGCCGAAACCGATTGCAGTACCAAGAGCACCCATACCAATCAGCAGAGCAACAGCGATAGCTGTCATGCCTAAAATCGTTTCCATCTGTATCTCCAGTATCTAAATCTGTATTAGTTGATGATTTAGTTTAAAATTTCTTCAGCAATCCTTAATGATCTTCATGCGCCATGCTTAAATAAACAATGGTCAACATCATGAAGATAAACGCTTGCAGTGTGATAACCAAAATGTGGAATATTAACCAACCCAGTTGTAGAGTCACACCTAGGGAAGATAATAACAAGTTGGTACCATACATCAGCGCAATAAGGATGAAGATCAACTCACCTGCGTACAAGTTACCAAAGAGTCGCAATGCCAATGAAATTGGCTTAGCTATCAAAGTAACTGTCTCTAATAGGAGGTTGACGGGTATCATTGCCTTATGGTTAAAGGGCTGTAGTGTCAGTTCTTTAACAAACCCAGACACACCTTTGACCTTAATGCTGTAGAAAATAATCAGCACGAACACACCAATAGCTAAGCTAAAGGTAATGTTAACGTCAGTCGTCGGAACCGCTTTAAGATATGGAATACCCATTAAACTTGCTGCGTGAGGCAGCCAATCAACAGGGATCATATCCATGAAGTTCATCATGAATACCCATACAAAAATGGTCAGAGCTAAAGGTGCGATCAGAGCATTGCGACCATGAAAACTTTCTTTCACGCTGTTATTTACGAACTCAACGATCATCTCAACAAAACATTGCAGTTTGCCAGGAACACCGGAAGTCGCTTTTTTACCAACGCTGCGGAAAATCCACAGGAACAGAACACCAAGACCAACCGAAAAGAACAACGAATCAATGTGCCATGTCCAAAAGCCTTCACCAACACTTAAGTTGGTAAGGTGATGTTGGATATAGCCCTGCGGTGTTAACGCTTCACCAGTTGCAGCCATGATTCATCCCACTTAACTTTGCTTGAAGTATAAAGGAGCTGTCCAATGCACGATTAGCGTCAGCACATAACAAACAAAAAGCGGCATAAAAGCGACCTTAATATTGATAAATACAAACGAAAACATTGCGATGGTTAACAGCAACTTTACCGCTTCCCCCCAGTAAAAAGCCTTTATGACTTTTGCAGCTGAACTTGCTCCCGTGTGGGAGAAAGCGAGGGTTGCGAATACAAAATTAGGGAGCACAGCGATTGAACCACCTGCTAAAGCAGAATAGCCAAACTGAACTCCCCACACGGCGAAAAAGAGAATTGAAGCACCCCCAGCGACCGCCGCCTGCATCATCACCAATTTATAGGCTGACCACCGGCCACGACGCGCTAAAACCTTACTCAATTCATCCTCTCCGCATTCATACTTTTTGTTTCGATGACCGGATGACAAATACCCGTATTTATGTCGATGCACAAAAAGCTTGCGAAAGTATACCTTTTCACGCCTTCATTGCAACTTTGAGATAAGGAAAAACAACACTTTTAACGTGATCTAGCGCCAAACGAGTTAAAATGTAAGATTAGCATCTGTCACAAATTTACATTAAAAACTGTTAATCTACAGACATTAATGAATTTTACTAAGAATTCCGTCTAATTCAGCCAGATTCTGATAGTTAATTACAATTTTACCTGTGCCCTTACTACTATGAGCGATAGAAACCTTGGCACCTAATCTTTCAATTAACTGCTGCTCTAAACGACAAACATCTTGATCTTTAGTCGTAGTTTCGGCTTGTTTAGGCGGATTTAAGGTTTGATTAATTAATCGTTCAGTTTCGCGAACGGTTAATTCCTTAGCGGCCACTAATCTCGCAAGATTTGTTTGTTCTTCTCCCTCAATTGCTAACAAAGCGCGAGCATGACCCATATCGATGTCGCCATACTCGAGTAGACGTTTTACCGGCTCATTTAAGCCGTTTAAACGTAACAAGTTAGATACACTCGCTCTGGATTTTCCCACAACATCGGCAACTTGTTGGTGAGTCAGTTCAAATTCTTGCATTAAACGTTGCAATGCAATGGCTTCTTCCATGGCATTTAAATCTTCACGCTGGATGTTTTCAATCAAAGCGATAGCAACAGCGGCTTCATCGGGCACTTGTTTGACTATGCAGGGGATTTTATTTAAGCCAGCAAGTTGAGAAGCACGCCAGCGACGTTCGCCCGCAATGATCTCATACATGTCGTTTGCCACTTGTCTAACAACGATGGGCTGAATAATGCCTTGGTTGCGGATAGAATGCGCCAGTTCTTCCAACGCTTCGGGAGACATGTCTTTTCGAGGTTGATACTTACCCGGTTGTAATAAGTCTAAATCGAGATGGATAAGCTCTTCTTTTTTATCGACAACATTAGCTTCGTCAGTATGTTTTTTACTGGCGGCATGGCTGTTACTCAGTAGGGCATCTAGCCCTTTGCCTAATCCTCTTTTCTTTAACGTCATGGTGATCCCTTACGCTTGCTTAGCCTGAGTTTGTTGTTCTGAACGACGGATCATTTCACCCGCAAGCGCTAGATACGCCTTAGCGCCGGCACTCGATTTATCGTAATACATAGCAGGCGCACCAAAACTTGGCGCCTCAGCCAGCCTGACATTACGTGGGATCACAGTACGATATACCTTGTCACCAAAATGCTGTTTTAGCTGATCGGACACATCATTAGACAAACGATTACGCGGATCGTACATAGTGCGTAAAATGCCTTCAATGCCAAGCCCTGGGTTAACCATAGCGGCAAGTTTAGTGATGGTATCAATCAGCGCTGTTAAGCCTTCAAGGGCATAGTATTCGCACTGCATAGGCACAAGCACAGAGTCGGCCGCTGACATAGCGTTCACCGTCAGCATGTTCAATGAAGGAGGGCAGTCGATAAAGATATAATCATATTGATCTTTTATCGGTGCGAGCGCGTTACGCAAACGGATCTCACGCGCAAAAAACTCCATCAGTTTGATCTCTGCCGCTGTGACATCGCCATTACTGGCGATCAGATCATACTTACCCGCAGTGTTTTTAATGACGATCTCATCGAAGTTTTTTTCTTCGACCAATAATTCGTAGGCCGTATTTTCGACCTCATATTTATCGACACCGCTACCCATAGTCGCATTACCTTGGGGATCGAGATCGATCAATAAGACTTTACGTTTTGTTGCTGCTAACGAAGCGGCGAGGTTAACGCAAGTAGTTGTTTTTCCTACGCCACCTTTCTGGTTAGCCACGGCAATCACTTTACCCACAATATCACCCTGTATGTAAATGCTGGTTTATTGCCCTTACCTAAAAATGATTTATTCATCACTTTCAAGCCTGTTATTCTTTGATTATTTTCAATAAATGTCTTTGTTCATCGAGTTTAGGCACCTTGAGCTCGATGACTTCTTTCACTGCAAATCCACTTGGAATATGTTGCATTTCTTCATCATTTAACTGGCCTTTAAGGGCATAAAACTGCCCATGTTCGGCGGGTAAATGATGGCACCAAGTGAGCATATCTTGGATTGAAGCAAATGCACGACTTAATACGCCGTCAAATTTTTGCTCTGGTTGATAAGCTTCTACGCGGCTTTCAACCGAACTGATGTTATGTATGCCTAGTTCAAAGGACACTTGTTTTTGAAAACGAATGCGTTTACCTAAGCTGTCCAATAACACAAATTGTTTATCGGGATTCATAATCGCTAACGGGATCCCAGGTAAACCAGGTCCTGTGCCTACATCGATAAAACGTTCACCTTGTAGATGTTTTGAAACCACTAAGCTGTCCATGATATGGCGGATCAACATGGCTTCGGGATCTCTCACCGATGTCAGGTTATAGGCTTTATTCCATTTGTTGAGCATGCCAACAAAATCAATTAGTTGTTTTTTTTGCTCGGCGGTTGCGGGCAAATTAATTTCGGCTAAATAAGCCTCTAACTGGGCAGATAACACGGAGCAACCTCAACAAAGATACGATTATGAACGCGAAGGCTATTATGAAGCCCGAAAACGATGAAGGGAAGCCTGAATGCTTCCCTTCTATGACCTAAGCAGCGATTAAGCTAGCTTTTACGCACTCTTACGTAATAAGCCACGCTTTTTAAGGTGAACCAACAAAATTGAAATAGCCGCAGGGGTAATACCAGAGATCCGTGATGCTTGACCTATGGTTTCAGGTTTGTGGTTATTTAACTTTGCAATCACTTCGTTCGACAAGCCCGGTACTTCTTTGTAATCGAGCGTCAAAGGTAAGCCTGTGTTCTCATTACGCACGGCTTTGTTGATCTCTTCCTGTTGACGTTGAATGTAGCCAGAGTACTTCACTTGGATCTGAACTTGCTCAGCCGCTTGTGGATCTTCAAGTCCAGGACCAAAACCTTCAATTTGCATTAACTTGCTGTAATCCATTTCTGGACGACGCAGTAACTCTTCAAATGACGCTTCACGCGAGATCGGCGTATTCAAATGTGGATTCAACGCATGGATCAAAGGTGAATTTGGATGCACCCATTGGCCACGTAGCCTTTGCAGTTCAAGTTCAATGGATTCTAGCTTCTCACTAAATGCTGCCCAGCGAGCGTCGTCGACTAAACCGAGTTCGCGACCTTTTGCCGTTAAGCGAATGTCGGCGTTATCTTCACGGAGTAACAAACGGTATTCGGCACGGCTAGTAAACATGCGGTACGGTTCTTTGGTACCCAGAGTCGACAGATCGTCAACCAGTACTCCAAGATACGCTTCATCACGACGTGGACACCAAGCTTCTTTGCCTTGCACTTGCAGCGACGCATTCATGCCCGCTAATAAACCTTGAGCACCGGCTTCTTCATAACCGGTTGTGCCGTTTATTTGGCCAGCGAAGAATAACCCGTTGATCGCTTTGGTTTCTAATGAGTTTTTCAGATCCCTTGGATCGAAATAATCATATTCGATCGCATAACCTGGACGCATAATTTCTGCGTTTTCCATGCCCTTGATCGAACGTACTAAATTCAGCTGTACATCGAAAGGTAAGCTGGTCGAGATCCCGTTAGGGTAGATCTCATTGGTATTTAAGCCTTCAGGTTCGATAAAGATCTGATGCGAAGATTTATCTGCAAAGCGGTGGATCTTGTCTTCAATCGATGGGCAGTAACGTGGGCCTATACCCTCGATTACGCCAGAATACATTGGACTTCTGTCTAAACCACCACGAATAATTTCATGGGTTTTCTCATTGGTATGAGTGATCCAGCAAGAAATTTGCTTTGGATGGTGACTGACATCGCCCATAAACGACATCACAGGCAATGGAGAATCGCCTTTCTGTTCAGCCATTTGAGAAAAATCAATCGTGTTTGCATCGATACGTGGTGGGGTACCCGTTTTTAAACGGCCTACACGGATCGGTAATTCACGTAAACGATTTGCTAAGGCAATGGCTGGTGGATCGCCTGCACGGCCACCGCTGTAGTTCTCTAATCCTATGTGGATTTTGCCGCTTAAGAATGTACCAGTTGTTAATACAACTGCTGGGGATTCAAAAGCTAATCCCATTTGAGTCACTACGCCAACAACTTTATGATTTTCAACAATTAAGTCATCAACGGCTTGTTGGAAAATACGTAAATTAGGTTGGTTTTGTAATATGTTTTGGATCTTTTGACGATACAAGGCACGGTCAGCTTGTGCACGTGTTGCTCGTACGGCTGGGCCTTTGCTTGAATTCAAGGTTCTAAATTGGATCCCTGCATAATCGGTTGCGATCGCCATTGCACCACCTAAGGCGTCAATTTCTTTCACTAGGTGGCCTTTGCCTATGCCACCGATCGCTGGATTACATGACATTTGTCCTAACGTATCGATATTGTGCGTTAGTAATAATGTTTTTGATCCCATTCTTGCTGCAGCCAACGCGGCTTCAGTTCCGGCATGACCACCACCAACAACAATAACATCAAACCGTTCATGAAAATGCATGCCACTACCTTCAATTGCTAAGAGACTCAGTACGAGCCGAGTATTTTAGCATTTGCTTTGCGCTAGGTGAATGATCATTTTACCTTGATCGATCGAGATGATCCGGACTAATAGATCTTAAGATCTTTATATAGATCTTCTTATTATGTTTACTATTAAGATCGCATTTTTCTGTGTATAACCCAAATTAAGTATATAAATCATTAATTAGCGCGATCTTGATCCTGTGATCTGATCGCGATCTAACGCCATTAAACATGGGGATAGATCGCCTACTTATCCACAAGGCTGATCATTAAGCAGATCGGAGTGTGAATAGTACAGAGGTTGATCAGATCTAAATAATAGCTTATCCACATGTTTATACTTTAAATAAGTAAATTGTGGATAAATAAGATCTAAACTGTACATAGATCGCGACCTTATCCAATAGGCGATCTTAAATCTCCTGTTGCCATTGTGCTAACCATGCAAGGGCTGGGTCTTCTGGCACGGGATCAAGCTGTACATCGATCTGGATCTTATCCACAAAGGCTTTTGCATCGCAGTCTTGAATCGCTGAAATGAGTTTTTCAGGGCCTTGGCAAAAGGTGTCATAACTTGAGTCGCCAATTGCACATAAGGCAAAGTTCACTTGGCTGAGATCTGGTTTTTGTTCGGTAATTTCGTTGAAAAAGGGCTGAATATTATCTGGAAGATCACCCGCGCCGTGGGTAGATGACACGATAATCCATAGTGCATGGGTGTCGATTTCGCACAGTGTTGGAGTTAAATGCACTTGAACTTGGTGCCCTTGATCCGTTAATTGCGCCATCATTTCGTCAGCAACATACTCTGCACTGCCCAATGTTGTGCCAACTATTACTTCAATCTTTGCCATTATGATTTCTCAGTGTGTTGTTGTTTTTAAAACAAATTTCAATTAAATAGATAGCTCAATGGCTATTATTATGTTCATCATAAAGGAAATGTGGATCGGACCACAGAAGCAATACGTGATTTTTGCAGTTTTTGCATCCTTTATATAATGTTGGTTTGGCTTACATGTTACCTTTAGCTTCTTGATACAAAATTAATATATTTACCAATTTAATTTCATTTTAAATCAAATAATTATAATAGGATGTTCTATGACAACACCCGTAAATGCGCCCCAGTGGCCACGGCAAATTCCTTACATCATCGCCAGTGAAGCTTGTGAACGTTTTAGCTTTTACGGTATGCGGAATATTCTTACCCCATTCTTGATGACAGCACTTTTGTTGTCTATTCCAGAAGAACTACGTGGAACTATGGCTAAGGATGTGTTCCATTCCTTTGTCATTGGAGTGTACTTTTTCCCATTACTCGGTGGTTGGATTGCTGATCGTTTTTTCGGTAAATACAATACTATCTTATGGTTAAGCTTAATTTACTGTGTTGGTCATGCGTTTCTCGCTATTTTTGAACACAGTATTCAAGGGTTTTATACGGGATTATTTTTAATTGCACTTGGATCGGGTGGGATTAAGCCCTTGGTTTCTTCCTTTATGGGAGATCAATTTGATCAAACCAATAAAACATTGGCGCAGAAAGCGTTTGATCTGTTTTATTTTACGATTAATTTTGGCTCCTTCTTTGCGTCGTTATCTATGCCATTACTATTGAAATATTATGGTGCTGCGGTCGCATTTGGGATCCCTGGTGTCTTGATGTTTATTGCAACTGTGTTCTTCTGGTTAGGCCGCAAACGTTATGTGCATATGCCACCCGAACCGAAAAATCCCCATGGTTTTTTACCCGTTATTCGTACCGCATTGCTCACTAAAATCGCTGGCCAAGCCAACATAGGTTTAGTGTTAGCTTTAGTTGGGATCATTTCTGCAGCGTATGCCTTAGTCAATATTCCAACCTTAGGTATCGTTGCTGGTTTGTGCTGTGCGTTAGTGCTTGTGATGGGATTTGTTGGCGCAGGGGCTTCATTGCAACTCGAACGGGCTAGGGGGATCCATCCGGATATCGCCGTTGATGGGGTGCGTTCAGTACTACGGATCTTAATCTTATTTGCGTTAGTGACTCCCTTTTGGTCTTTGTTCGATCAGAAAGCGTCCACTTGGATATTGCAAGCCAATGACATGTCAAAACCGGCATGGTTTGAACCTGCCATGATGCAAGCGTTAAACCCATTATTAGTTATGTTACTGATCCCATTTAATAACTTTGTGTTATATCCGGCGATTGAGCGCATGGGGGTAAAGTTAACTGCTTTGCGTAAAATGGGGGCTGGGATTGCCATCACGGGAGTGAGTTGGATAGTCGTTGGTAGCATTCAATTGGTGATGGATGGCGGCTCGGCATTATCAATATTTTGGCAGATTGTGCCCTATGCTTTGCTCACCTTTGGTGAAGTATTAGTTTCAGCCACAGGGCTAGAGTTTGCCTACAGTCAAGCGCCTAAAGCTATGAAAGGCACTATCATGAGTTTTTGGACCTTATCTGTGACCGTCGGTAACTTATGGGTGTTATTGGCGAACGTCAGTGTGAAAAGCCCTGCTGTGACCGAACAGATTGCCCAAACTGGGATCAGTATTACCGCATTTCAGATGTTTTTCTTCGCAGGTTTTGCCATCTTGGCAGCATTGATGTTTGCGCTTTATGCAAGATCCTATCAAATGCAAGATCATTACCGCCACGTCGAATCATGAAGATGGGTGGAAATATTCGGTTGTAGATAAAAAATCAGCCCATATTGTATGGGCTGATTTATATGGAACTAATAATGTTAGTTACTTCCCGATACAGAAGGAGCTGAAAATCTTGCCGAGTAGGTCGTCAGAAGTGAAGCGGCCAGTGATCTCTGATAGTGCTAATTGGCACATGCGTAGCTCTTCCGCCAGTAGTTCTCCTGCAAGGTAAACCTCTAACTGCTCTTTACCCAATTGCAGGTGTCCTGCGGCTAATTCAAGGGCTTCTAAGTGACGACGACGGGCGATAAAGCCACCTTCGAGATTACTCTGATAACCCATAAGTGACTTCAAGTGTTGCTTTAATTCTTCAACACCTAAGCCTGTTTTTGCCGAGATCCGGTAGACGCTATAACCTTGTTCTTCGGTCATCATTAAGTCTTCGCCAGTAAGATCGGCTTTATTACGGATCACTGTTACACCTAAATTGGAGGGAAGGCGATCGACAAAGTCTGGCCAAATCGCATGGGGATCGACGGCGGCGGTTGTCGTGCCGTCCACCATAAATAGCACACGATCGGCGCTGTTTATTTCATTCCATGCGCGTTCAATACCAATTTGTTCTACGGTATCAGTGGTATCACGCAGGCCTGCGGTATCAATAATGTGCAGCGGCATACCATCTAAATGGATATGTTCACGTAATACGTCGCGTGTTGTGCCAGCAATTTCAGTCACAATGGCCGACTCTTTACCCGCTAATGCATTTAATAAGCTTGATTTTCCGGCATTGGGGCGACCGGCTATCACGACTTTCATGCCTTCACGAATGATAGAACCTTGCTTGGCGCTGGCTTGCACTAGGTCGAGTTTGTCGATGATTTTATAGAGAGCATTGGCAATCTTGCCGTCACTTAAAAAGTCGACTTCTTCATCGGGGAAATCAATTGCGGCTTCAACGTATAAACGCAGGTTAGTGACTTGGTCCACCAGCTCATGGACTTCCTTAGAAAACTCACCTTGTAGCGATTGTAGTGCGCTTTTAGCGGCTTGCTCACTGGTTGCGTCGATAAGGTCGGCAATCGCTTCGGCTTGGGTTAAGTCGAGTTTATCGTTCATAAAGGCTTGTTCGCTAAATTCACCCGGTTTAGCGATACGAATGCCACCGACTTCCATTACCCGTTTGATCAGCATATCGAGGACGATTTGGCCGCCGTGGCCTTGAAGTTCCAGTACATCTTCGCCAGTAAAGGAATTAGGTCCTTTAAAGAATAGCGCTATGCCTTGGTCTATCACTTGGCCCGATGCACTTTTAAAATCGCAATAATCGGCATATCGGGTTTTAGGAAGATGACCTAATACGGCCATAGCGACATCACTGGCTTTGTCGCCTGAAATTCGAATTATGCCTACGCCGCCACGTCCGGGCGCGGTGGCTTGAGCCACAATAGTGTCAGTTGTCATGGAAATACCCACCAAACTAATATCTACTAAATCATGTAAAGGAAAAGGCGGCCAATTAAGCCGCCTTTTAGTGTCATGCGTTCACATTAATCTGTAACGATGCGCTAGAGTCTTGGAAATCTTAGGCTTATTTTAAGCCTTTTTTCTCAAGACCTGCATAAATAATCTTCTGCTGCGTGATAGCAACTATGTTACCCACTAACCAGTACAGTACTAGACCTGCTGGGAACCAGAGGAAGAATACGGTAAAGATTACTGGCATCCACTGCATCATTTTCACTTGCATAGGGTCCATAGTCGGTGCAATAGGCTGCATCTTCTGCATCACAAACATAGATACGCCCATCAATAATGGCAGAATGTAGTAAGGATCTTGTACCGATAAATCGTGGATCCATAACATAAATGGGGCGTGACGTAATTCGAAGCTTTCTAACAATACCCAGTACAAGGCAATGAAGATTGGCATCTGTAAAATAATAGGTAAACAGCCACCCATAGGGTTAACTTTTTCTTTCTTATACAGTTCCATCATGGCCTGACCCATCTTTTGACGGTCATCACCAAAGCGTTCTTTCAAGTCAGTCAGTTTAGGTTGCAGGTTACGCATTTTCGCCATTGAGGTGTACTGCGCTTTTGTTAGCGGGAACAGTAAACCACGAACGGTTAAGGTGATCAGAATAATCGCCACACCCCAGTTACCGACGAATGATTGATAGAACATCAATAACCAGTGGATTGGTACGGCTAACCACCATAGGAAGCCGTAATCGACCACTAGGTTTAAGGTATCAGAGATGGCTGACAGTGCTTTTTGATCCTTAGGACCAACGTAGAACTGTGAGCTAATTTCTTGGGTCGCACCAGGTGCAATATCATATACCGCACCGCGGAAACCAATATTGGCTAAACCGCCCGCACTGACACTAGAGAAAATAGTGTTGCTGTCGGTAGCCGGTGGGATCCACGCCGAAACGAAGTAATGTTGTAGCATGGCAGCCCAACCACCCAACGTTGCTTGGTTCAGGTTGCTTTTCGCCATGTCATCAAATTTGTATTTCTCATAACGCACATCTTGCGTAGAGAATGCGCCGCCACGATAGGTAGGCATCATCATGCTGCTTTCAGATGGTTTAATCGTTTGTTTAATTTGACCGTACATCTGAACTTGCAGCGGAGCCGCTGAAGTGTTGTTGATTTTATAGTCAACATCGACGTTGAACTTACCGCGATGGAATACAAACACTTTAGTGTATGTCACGCCATTGTCGGCTACATAAGTTAACGGCACTTCTAAAGTGTCTTGACCTTCGGCTAAGGTATATTCAGTCGCTGCAGAGCTAAATGCGGCACGGCCTTTGGCGCTACTGTCGATACCATCGCGACCTATAAGACCGCTCTGGGCTATATAAGTGAAATCTTTCGTTTGCTCAAGCAACACGAAGGGTTGATCTTTATCCTGTTCCATTTTGTGCGAAACTAACGCAGCAAAAACAATGTCGCCACCGATTGGATTAATTTGAACATCCAACTGGTCGGTTTTCACGGTAATCAGTTTGCTGGTTGCTGTCACTGCTGCAGGAACACCTGTATCAGCTTCTGGAACATCGGCACTGTGTGAGTTTGCCGCGTTCGCCACTAAGGACGATTCGGTTGCAACTGGTTTAGGAGCTTTGTCTGCTTGCCACTGTTGCCACAGCAAAAAGCTGACAAACAGTAGTCCTATGAGCAATATATTGCGTTGAGATTCCATAGCCTATTTATTACACCTGTCATTTTTAGGGGGGACGGGATCACTACCGCCGGGATGTAAAGGGTGACATTTTAATATGCGTTTCAATGCAAACCAACAACCTTTCGCGGTTCCATGCACTTTTATTGCTTCAATAGCGTAGTGAGAGCAGGTGGGATTGAAACGGCATCGAGGGCCCAGTATAGGGCTTATGAATACTTGATAGCCACGAATTAACGTGGTCGCTAGCCATTGTAGCGGCGACTGAGTTTGCGCCATAGCTTTTCTATCAATTTGTTGATTTCAGCGTTTTCCATTTCCATCACGCCATTTCTGACAAGCACAACAATATCAAGATGAGGAATGTCGTGTTGATTTAAGCGAAAACTATCTCTGATCACGCGCTTAATACGGTTACGTTGATTGGCGCGTTTTACATAGCGTTTGGCAACAGTAAGGCCCATACGCGGATGTTGTTCCGTGTTAGGAATAGCGAGCAAGGTAATTTCAGCAGAAGATGCTTTGATGGGATTGGAAAATACAGATTTAAATTGCGCGGGAGTTAACAAACGTAACTCCCGCGAAAAGGTATAGCTAGTCAACTAGTTACCTACTTATTAAGCAGATAAACGAGCGCGACCTTTCGCACGACGACGTGCAAGCACCTTACGGCCGCCTACAGTAGCCATACGAGCGCGGAAGCCGTGAGAACGCTTGCGCTTCAGGTTGCTAGGTTGAAAAGTACGTTTACTCATGATGGCAATCCGTCTTTGTTAATTAGTGAACATATCCTTATCTCTAGGATAGAGGTAAGGGCAAAAAAGAGGCCGAATTGTAATCACAATACTTAGTCACGTCAACAACGAAAGTAAGTAAGTGCTTTATTTCTGCCAGCGTATCCTTAGATCAACCCCCTGAATACACCATAAGATGTGGATAACTCTGTGTACGGACACTACATATAGTAGTGCAGGGGATCTTCGAGCCGATCTAAGGGGCGCCATTATAGATCAATGTGGATCGCTTAATAAAGCAGGATTTGCGGATAGTGTTGAATAAAAGGATCGTTTTGGATCTTTGATGATCGAGGATATCCACATAGAATGATCTCGCTGGGGATAAATATTTTTTAAGGATAGCGATCCTTGAGATCTCGCTATAGAATACACCTCTTTTTTGATGATCTTTTGGGGATAACTAAGTGGCTGTTTCACTTTGGCAACAATGTATCGGACGACTGCAAGATGAGCTTTCTGCTCAGCAGTTCAGTATGTGGATCAGACCGTTACAAGCCGAAATGGATGGAGATACTCTGGTGCTTTATGCGCCCAACCGCTTCGTGCTTGATTGGGTCAGAGATAAGTACATCAATATCATTAATCAGTTCTTTACTGAGCAGATGGGCAGTGATGCACCTAAATTGCGTTTCGATATTGGTAGTCGTCCTTCGGCGAAAAAGCCAAGTGTGCCAGCACCTATAGCGCCAACTCGAGTCGCGAATACGCAAACAAAAGCGACGGTAGGCACGACCTTTAACGTCCAAGCCGAGCCGATGGCGAACGCGAATCACCGCAGTAACATCAATCCAAGCTACCAGTTTGATAACTTCGTAGAAGGTAAGTCGAACCAATTAGGTAAGGCTGCGGCGTTGCAAGTGGCTGAAAATCCAGGTGGTGCTTATAATCCATTATTCTTATATGGCGGAACAGGTCTAGGTAAGACTCACTTGTTGCACGCTGTCGGTAACGGGATCATTAAAAATAATCCGAATGCTAAAGTGGTTTATATGCATTCCGAGCGTTTTGTTCAAGACATGGTTAAAGCGCTACAAAACAATGCGATCGAAGAATTTAAACGTTACTACCGTAGCGTCGATGCCTTGTTTATCGATGATATTCAATTTTTTGCTAATAAAGACAGATCCCAAGAAGAATTCTTCCATACCTTCAACGCCTTGCTTGAGGGGAATCATCAAATTATTTTGACTTCAGATCGTTATCCAAAAGAGATCGACGGTGTTGAAGACAGATTGAAATCGCGTTTTGGTTGGGGTTTAACTGTGGCGATTGAGCCACCAGAGTTAGAAACCCGCGTGGCGATTTTGATGCGTAAAGCCCAAGAGAGCGGTATTAACTTACCCGATGAAGTGGCCTTCTTTATTGCTAAACGTTTACGTTCAAACGTGCGTGAGCTAGAAGGGGCGTTAAACCGCGTTATCGCCAACGCGAACTTCACGGGTCGACCAATTACCATTGATTTTGTTCGTGAAGCCTTACGTGACCTCTTGGCACTTCAAGAAAAATTAGTCACTATAGACAATATTCAGAAAACCGTAGCTGAATACTACAAGATCAAGATGGCTGATATGTTGTCTAAGCGCCGTTCACGCAGTGTCGCGCGGCCTAGACAAGTGGCAATGGCGTTATCCAAAGAATTAACTAACCAAAGCTTGCCGGAAATTGGTGATGCTTTTGGTGGTAGAGATCACACCACAGTGTTGCATGCCTGTCGTAAGATTGCTCAGCTACGGGAAGAGAGTCACGACATTAAAGAAGATTATGCTAATTTGATTAGAACCTTATCTTCTTAAAACAAGGAATTTGGACACTATGAAATTCTCCATTGATAGGGATGCCCTATTAAAGCCGTTGCAATTGGTGTGTGGTGCGGTAGAAAGACGCCATAATTTGCCCATTTTGTCTAACCTCCTTGTAGAAGTAAGTGGTCACTCACTTAAGCTGACTGGTACAGATTTAGAAGTTGAACTGGTGGGCCAAGCTGTGGTTCACGGTGATATTGAAGAAGGTCGTACTACGGTCCCGGCTAAAAAGCTGCTCGATATTGTTAAGTCTTTGCCAGAACAAAGCGAACTGAAAGTCGAACAACAAGATAATAAATGGTTACTGCGTTCAGGCCGTAGCCGTTTTTCCTTAGCGACCTTGCCTGCAGAAGAATATCCTAACGTTGAAGCCTTCCAAGCTGAGATTGAATTTAGTTTGAAGCAGGGCGTATTGAAGTCGATTATCGACTCAACGCAATTTTCTATGGCTAACCAAGATGTGCGTTATTACCTCAACGGTTTATTGTTTGAAACTGAAGGTAATGTGTTGCGCGCTATTGCGACCGACGGCCACCGTTTAGCGTTAAGCCACCGCACGATTGAAGCACAATTACCTGAAAAACAAGTCATTGTTCCGCGCAAAGGCGTAATGGAAATGGCGCGTTTATTGGAGTCGGACGATCTCGATATTGCGATTGCCATTGGTGATAATGCCATTCGTGCCACAACGGCTAACACTGTATTTACCAGTAAGTTAGTTGATGGCCGCTTCCCTGATTATCGCCGTGTATTGCCAAAGGGCGGTGATAAAATAGTGATTGCCAGTCGCAACCATTTGAAACAAGCGTTAAACCGCGCTTCTATTTTGTCGAACGAGAAGTTTCGCGGCGTGCGTATTCAACTCGAAAATGGTTTGCTCAAGATCACCGCTAACAATCCTGAACAGGAAGAGGCGGAGGAGATCATCGATGTGGAATACAACAATCAAGCCTTAGAAATTGGTTTTAACGTCAGTTATTTGCTCGACGTGCTCAACAACCTAAAGTCCGATGATGTGCGTATTACGCTCATTGATGGTAACTCCAGCGCCTTAATCGAAAACCATTTGGAAGAAGATTCCATGTATGTGGTTATGCCGATGCGCTTATAAACCATCGACTTTTACGTTACCCGTGTCTGTAGCTCAGTCTCCGATAGCTATGCCGCTTAACCGCGGCACAGTGTTTAATACGCAGTATTGGCCATTCCTTCACTCATTTACCGATAGCCTTAGCCTGTGGCAGCGATTAAGTTGCCTGTTAAGTGTTATGAATCCTTGCCTTCGCCGTTTACGCGGCTTAATGAGTAATGCATGAGCCTAACCCGTCTCAATATCGAAGCGTTTCGCAACATTCAGTCTGCACAGTTAATCCCTGCACCTGGGATTAACTTGATTTATGGCCAAAATGGTAGCGGCAAAACCAGTATTCTTGAGGCGATATATTTCCTCGGTATGGGGCGTTCGTTTCGCAGCCATTTATCCCAGCGAGTGATTAATAACGACGACGATAAGTTAACCCTGTTTGCGACCTTAAATTTAGCGCGCGGTGACAGTAAAATCGGTTTACGCCGATTTCGCAGTGGTGAGACTGAAGTAAGAATCGATGGTGAAAAAGTCAAACGTCTGTCGACTTTAGCCGAAACCTTACCTATCCAAGTGATCACGCCTGAAAGCTTTTCGCTGCTGTTTGAAGGCCCAAAATCACGTCGACAATTTATCGATTGGGGCGCATTTCATGCTGACCCACAGTTTTATGGCGCTTGGACGAATGTTCGCCGCGTTCTTAAACAAAGAAATCAATTACTTAGGAATGGTTCAGCTTATAGCCATATTCAATTTTGGGACCAAGAGTTTGTGCGTTATGCCGAGCAGGTTACTGAAATACGAAACCATTATGTAGACTCGTTAAATGAGCTACTTAAGGGTATAATCGGGGAGTTTTTACCGAGTGTAGATGTGAAGGTTTCATTTACCCGCGGCTGGGATAGTAAAACGGATTTTGCAGAACTACTCGAAAACCAATATTCCAGAGATTTGGCCACAGGTCATACCGTCAGCGGTCCCCATAAAGCTGACCTTAGACTTCGTGTAGGCACTTTGCCGGCGCAGGATGCCCTGTCCCGTGGTCAATTGAAATTATTAGTCTGTGCACTGCGTATTGCACAGGGAAAGTTGCTCAAACAACAAATAGATAAACACAGTATTTATCTTGTGGATGATCTTCCATCCGAGTTGGATGCACAGCATAGGCAGCTATTGCTAAAGCAGTTAGTGGATACAGGTGCACAAGTGTTTGTCACTGCCATTGAGCCTGCAGCAATAGTCGATTCGTTACACACACCTCCCAGTAGGATGTTTCATGTGGAACAGGGACGTGTAACGGTAATTGAATAACCATTGAGAGAATAATATGTCAGAGAATAGTTACGATTCTTCGAGTATTAAGGTCCTTAAGGGCCTTGATGCAGTACGTAAGAGACCTGGGATGTATATTGGTGACACCGACGACGGTACGGGTCTACATCATATGGTGTTCGAAGTAGTCGATAACTCTATCGATGAAGCCTTAGCCGGCCACTGCAGCGATATTACCATTACTATCCATGTCGATGGTTCGGTTTCTGTTAAAGATGACGGCCGTGGTATTCCGGTTTCTATCCATGAGGAAGAAGGCGTATCGGCTGCTGAAGTTATCATGACGGTATTGCATGCCGGTGGTAAGTTCGACGATAACTCTTATAAAGTGTCTGGCGGCCTCCACGGCGTGGGGGTCTCGGTTGTAAACGCTTTATCTAAAAAGCTGCAAATGACTATTCGCCGTGCGGGCAAAGTGTACGAGCAGTTTTATACCCACGGTGTGCCTGATGCGCCAATCAAAGAGATTGGTGATGCGACTAAAACCGGTACTGAAATCCGTTTTTGGCCAAGTGAAGATACCTTCAGCGATGTTGAGTTTCACTTTGAAATTTTGGCAAAACGCGTACGTGAACTGTCATTCCTGAACTCAGGCGTCGGTATTCGTTTAGTTGATGAACGTGACAACAAGAATGAATTCTTCAAATACGAAGGCGGTATTAGCGCATTCGTTGATTATTTGAACCGTAATAAAACTCCCGTCAATAAAGACGTATTCCACTTTATGCAAGAGCGTGAGGATGGTATTACCGTTGAAGTGGCGATGCAGTGGAATGATGGTTATCAAGAAAATATTTTCTGTTTTACCAACAATATTCCACAGCGTGATGGTGGTACTCACCTAGCGGGTTTCCGTGGCGCCTTAACGCGTAACTTAAACAACTACATGGAAAACGAAGGCTATAACAAGAAAGGCAAAACTAACGCGACAGGCGATGACGCCCGTGAAGGTTTGACCGCCGTTATCTCTGTTAAAGTGCCCGATCCTAAGTTCAGCTCACAAACTAAAGATAAGTTAGTTTCGAGTGAAGTGAAATCTGCGGTTGAACAAACCATGGGTGAGAAGCTGAACGATTATCTGCTGGAAAACCCAGCCGATGCTAAGTTGATTGTCGGTAAAATTGTCGATGCGGCCCGTGCCCGTGAAGCGGCGCGTAAAGCCCGTGAAATGACTCGTCGAAAAGGCGCGCTCGATTTAGGTGGTTTGCCAGGTAAGCTGGCCGATTGCCAAGAGAAGGACCCTGGTCTTTCCGAAATTTACATAGTGGAAGGTGACTCTGCTGGCGGTAGCGCTAAGCAGGGACGTAACCGTAAGAACCAAGCGATTCTGCCACTGAAAGGTAAAATTCTAAACGTTGAGAAGGCCCGCTTCGATAAGATGTTGTCTTCTCAAGAAGTGGCCACACTGATCACCGCTCTTGGCTGTGGTATTGGTCGTGACGAATACAATCCAGATAAGACGCGTTATCACAACATCATCATCATGACGGATGCTGACGTCGACGGCTCGCACATTCGTACCTTGCTGTTGACCTTCTTCTTCCGTCAAATGCCTGAATTGATTGAACGTGGTTATGTGTATATTGCTCAGCCACCACTATTTAAAGTGAAAAAGGGCAAGCAAGAACAGTATTTGAAAGACGAGCCTGCATTGACTCAATATCTTACGACTCAAGCGTTGGATGGCACTATTGTGTACCCAACGCAAGGTGCGATTGGTATGTCAGGTGAGCCGTTAGAGCGTTTAGTGACTCAGTATCGTGAAGTGGAAGCGATTGTTGCCCGTTTAGAGCAACGCTACCCAACGCACATTACTAACCGTATGCTTTACCACCCAATGATCACCAACGAGATGTTGGCCGATGAAGGCAAGATGAAGGACTGGATCGATGCCTTTATCCATGAGCTGGTGGAAATGGAAAGCAGTGGCGTACTGTATTCTGCTGAGCCGATTCTCGATCCTGAACGTAAAGTGTATTTGCCTAAGATCACTATTCGTAAACACGGTATCGATACTAACTATCTGTTTACTTATGACTTCTTCCAATCAAGTGACTATCAACGCATCGGTAAGTTAGGTGCGGCGTTAGATGGCATGATTGAAGAAGGCGGTTATGTGCAACGCGGTGAACGTGTGAAAGAAGTCGGCAGCTTCCTTGAAGCGCTAGATTGGACGATTTCTGAAGCCAAACGCGGCTTATACATTCAACGTTATAAAGGATTGGGTGAGATGAACCCTGAGCAATTGTGGGAAACTACAATGGATCCTGAATCACGCCGTATGTTGCAAGTCACGATTGATGATGCCGTGGGTGCCGATCAGTTGTTCACTTGTTTGATGGGTGATCAAGTTGAACCTCGTCGTGAGTTCATCGAAGCGAACGCATTGAACGTGGCTAACTTAGACGTTTAATGCGCGTTAAGTGATTAGCAGTACGTAAATGATTAAGGGAAAGCCAAGGCTTTCCCTTTTTTATTTCTATGATTTATCCCTTTATCGTTCAATACCCGCTTCATCCGCTGCAACAATTTCAGTCTCAGCTTTAGCCGCACTCATCCACGCCTGCATTTCCGGACAGCTGATCACATGCTGAATATAGGCACGGCTTGCCTGCGAGACTTCAACACCGTAGGTGATAAAGCGCATGACCACAGGGGCAAACATCATGTCGGCAATCGACCACTCGCCAAATAACCAAGTACCTTCGGCATTTGATGGGGCAAACTCGGCCATTTGTGCTGACCAAATCGCATCGATGCGCTCAATGTCTTTGCGGACTGCATCAGTGAGCTCAACATAACGGCTCGCGCGTATGTTCATTGGTAGAGCGTTACGCACGGCATTAAAGCCAGAATGCATTTCACTGGCTATCGATCTAGCCTTGGCTTTTTGTTTAGGATCTTGCGGCCACGCGCTACCGGCAAGATAGGTGTCGTTGAGGTATTCACAAATTGAGAGTGAATCCCATATCGTGATATCGCCATCGACTAATGTCGGTACTTTTAACGTCGGCGAAATGGCTTTGAGTTGCTGATAAAAGCTGTCGGTATCGAGTTGCAGTAATATTTCGTTGAACTGCACGCCAGATTTCGCGGCCATTAACCAAGCCCGTAGTGACCAGCTAGAGTAGTTTTTATTGCCAATATAAAGATCCATTGTTTGTCCTTGAGTGAAATGCCGAGTGTTTCTGCAAAGCTACTATATGGGCTCATTTCACCTATGACTAATGAATATTTTACCCATTCTATATCCGCTAATACGCGTCATTTCTCTTGAGCTTTCGAATCACTTTTATTGAATTTAAACCACTAACCGCATTGAGATAATTTAACCATATCTTAATTACTTCGTTCGATGGAACTCGTCGGGATGAAGACTAACTGGCGAGATAAATGGATGTGGCAGCGAGTGATCTATCCGGTGAGCGTGCTGATGTTAATGTTACCAGTGGTGGCAAACGCCGATGAGGCAAATAAGTTATTGAATATGTGTAAGGCCTGTCATGGCGAGTCCGGTGTGAGTCGTTTTGAGCATATCCCTAATATCGGATGGCAAAACTCGGATTACCTGTTGAAGCAACTGCGAGCCTTTAAGGCGGAAAATCGCCAAGATCCCACAATGACTAAAGTCGCTCAATTGTTGAGTGAGGCTGATATGCAGCTGATGGCGGATTACTTTTACCTCGGAAAGGATAAATAACATGGATCTTAATCGTCGGGTTTTTATTAAAGGGGCGGTAGCGACGTCTGTGTTATCTGCCTTACCCGTTAAGTGGGTATTTGCCGATCAGCTTCCCGCAGCCGTCACTCCTCTGGATATATCAGCATTAACTTGGACTAAGGCTGAGGATTTACCGAGTTACTTCAAAGTGTTAAACACTCATCCACTGAATGCGTTTCCGCCTGAGTATAAACTCGCTCCAGCTGTGACGCCTGCTGATGCCTCATTTATCCGTTGGAATGGCATAGTGCCCGATTTTAAGGCGCTGGATGCTAAGACTTGGACTTTTAAAGTGGATGGCGAGTCTGTTATCACTCCAAAAACCTACACAATCGATGAACTTAAGCGCCGTTTTAAGCATTACACATTACAGTTACTGATTGAATGTGGTGGCAATAGTCGTTCAGGCTTCTTCCCTAGCACTAAAGGCAATCAATGGAATAATGCCGGCGTATTTTGCTCCGAGTGGACGGGTGTGTTAGTGAGTGACGTGCTTAAGGATTGCGGTATTAAAGCCGATGCTGTTTATACGGGTCATCACGGTGTTGATCGGCATTTGAGCGGTAAAGGTGAGGCGATTTCACGCGGTGTGCCAATAAAGGCGGCGCTCGAAGAGCTGGGACTCATTGCATGGTCGATGAACGGCGAGGACATTCCTTATCTACATGGATATCCCTTGCGTATTGTGTTTGGTGGACGGCCGGGCTCCGTTTCGCAAAAAGCCGCTACGGGGATCAGTGTGCGCAATAAAGTGCATGATGGACATAAAATGGCAGCGCCAGCGTATCAACTCCCTAAATATCCGATAGCGCCAGGTGAGTCCGTTGATGATAAAGACTATAAAATCATAGAAGAAATGATAGTGAAGTCCTTGATTACCGATCCTCAATCGGGAACAGAATTAGCTGTGGGCCAGAAGATAGCCATCGCAGGCCACGCTTGGGCGGGATTACGGGAAGTCCTTAAAGTGGAAGTGAGTTATGACTATGGCACCCGCTGGTATACCGCTGAGTTAGAAAAACCTAAAAACGTAGCGGCATGGCAGCAGTGGAAGATTGAATTGCAATTACCGTCGCAGGGCTATTATGAAATCTGGGCCAAAGCGACCGATAGTGAAGGTGATAGTCAGCCAGTCGTACAACCGCAATGGAATCCTAAGGGATATATGTTTAACGGCTGCCACCGTATTGCCGTGAGGGTGGTGTGATGAAATCGCATATCAATCAATTGATAGTGTGCGGGTTACTTTTCACTGGGGCGACGTTCGCTGCAGAGTATCCCGTGGACCCTCAATCGGGCCTCATTATGGCACCCGGTTGGGAGTTGGTTAATTATCAATGCAATGCCTGTCACACCAGCATGATTGTTACCCAAAATCGCGGTGATAAAGCGTTTTGGCAAGAAACCTTGCAATGGATGGTGGATACTCAAGGCTTATGGGACTTGTCGGATACTTGGGAGCCGACATTGAGCTATCTCAGTACTTATTATGGCCAAGTTGAAATGGATATGACTATCTTTAGGCGTCTGCCCATTGAATCAAGCCAGTTGCCTCCACCTGTTAAGCCTGCCGTTAAGGAATCTCAATGAAAGCGTTTATCGTCAGTTTGCTTGTCTTGTGCGGCTTATCCACAGCGGTTTATGCAGAAGGTTATCAAGCAGATATTGAACGTGGTCAGGTGCTGGCTACGGCTCAATGTGAGTCATGCCATGGCAATGTGGTGATCACTATGGCTAAACAATTCCCAAACTTGAAGGGACAGAAAATAGCTTATCTCAATAAACAGCTTGTTGATTTTAAAACTGGTTTGCGAGTCGATCCTTTGATGCAGGCGCAAGTCAGCGCGTTAAGCTCTGATCAATTGCAAGATGTGGCGCTGTTTTATAGCCAGCAAGTTACACCAAACTTAAGTGCGAATTAGCATTATTGTGGGGGGACTATTTGAATGAAGTCGAATGCGGCTTGCTAGGAATGCGGGATGATGCTTCTTGGCCGCGATGATTAAGCGGCTCGTTAACCTAGACTGCGTTGTAAGCGATAGAAGTAGTCATGCCATTCCGCTTGTGCCGTTGCCGCTTGTTCATCGTCAACTAATTCGAATTTAACTGTTTGTCCTGGGCGAGTTTGCGCGAGTTTCCACAGATCGGCTTCAATAATCACGGCGATTTGAGGATGACTGCTGGTGGTTTGCGCATCGGCAAGGAGCACGAGTGGTTGCCCTGAAGCGGACACTTGAACCACTCCGGGCGTGACTGTGTGTGATTGCACAGGGAATGGCTTCGCCAATGTTAACGTATCACCTTTGAGTATTGCACTCGCACGATCACTTTCAGCTGAAAGTTGCCACTGTGTTTGCCAGAATGTTTGCTGAGATTTCAACGAGAAGGCTTGAGTGTGCTTGGTCGCGAGTGCGCGAATATGCCCATCCCAACTTTTTTGAATTGCGCCAACTTGCCTTCTTAGTGGATGAGCTGAACCTAAGGTCAGGCGATCGCCCGCTTCTAATGCGCGGCCATGAAATCCACCGATACCTGAGGTTAAATCGGTAGCGGCAGAATTCATCACTAGCGGTACTTTAACGCCGCCATCAACGGCAATATAAGCACGCATGCCTTTATTTCCCCCTCTAAGACTGAGTTTTTGCCCTGCCTTAATGGAGTAACGCCAGCCGCAAACTATGGGCTTATTGTCTATACGAGCATCGAAATCGGCACCGGTTAAGGCAATCCAAGCGTCGCGTTTAAACAAAAAAATCGATTGGCCGAAGGTCAATTCTAATACGGGTGTGTTATCTGGGTTTGATAATAGGCGGTTTGCTAAACACAGGGCAGGTCTATCTAAGGCGCCAGCTTGGGTTACACCTAAATGTCGGTATCCCATGCGTCCGAGATCTTGAACTGTGGTTAGTGCACCCGCTTTTATTACCTCGATCATCAAATATTCCGTCGTTAGCTGGCGAGTATGTCGTGAATGACTTAAAGGGAGACGAAATACGTATCACTTTATGAAGGGTGGACATATTGTCAGCTAAATGATGCCAGAATGTAAGTTTTTTGAGGTTTCAAGTTGTAACCAAGATTGTCTTTATAAAGGCAGCAATAGCGGGATTGTAGACGTCAGAAATGAATTGAATATGTTACACTTAAGCAAGCCATTAGCATGTCTGCAACGTGTTTATATATAGCTTTAGCGGATCAAAATGGATTTATGATGGGCAATATTTAACTGACTTTTTAACAATTATTTATAATGACAGGTTGATGCTTCTTGATTAAATCACTTTTTAATAAGCTGTTTAATATTCGTGATTCGGCGACGGTAGAGAGACCCAAAAGTTTTTCAACGACGGACTTAGGTAAGTCGTTTGAACCTGCGCGAAAGCCAGCTAAACCTCTCGAAGATATTAGCGTGGTATCTGTTGATTTATCTGCTCTCTTTTATAGTTTGTTATTTCCGACACGGGTTAAGGACACTGGCGGCGTAGCCAATAATCTTGAACGTCGAGTCATGGCGGAGATAGAGCAGGCCTTGGCATCACCACAAGTGATCGCCGAGAAAGTGTTAAAGCTACCGTCAAAAGTATTGGAATTAGATCGTAAACTGGCCGATCCACAATTTGATATTAAGGACCTATTAGCGCTCATCGAGCAAGATCCTTTACTGAGTATTGAGGTGCTTAAGTTATGTAATTCCCCTGCATTTAAACGTAGCGATAGGGATATCACCAGTTTGCAGCAGGCTTTGGTACAGCTTGGTCGTGAACAGTTGAGAAAGTTTGTTACCACTTGTCTAGTGCGTGAAATGTTGGATATCAAGCCAATCTATTTCCGTCGTTTTGGGGCTGAAATTTGGCGCCATTCGATGCAGGTTGCTTTTCTTGCCAGTGAGTTAAGCGATGAAGATCAAGATACGGCTTTTTTATTGGGCTTATTACACGATGTCGGCAAGTTGGCCATTTTTAAAATGCTTCTCGATGCATTTGTACAGGCAGAGCCGGGAGAACAGCCTAATTCTGGTTTATTTAGACAAGTGATGACGACGAAATCGTTAGCCTTAAGTTCATTGCTCGCTAAGCATTGGCAGTTACCCAATACCTTTGAAACAGAATTAGACAAGCTTGCCAGTGTGAACTCGCGCCCGCAAGCTGGGCTAGCTGCTGTGGTATGGCGGGCGAATGTGATCAGCGAGATTTCTATGCTGCATCAAGCAGGGCAATTGTCCCCTGAGATTCTGGCGAATTTACTGCAGCAAGTTAACTTAGATCAAACACAATTTGATGGCTTACATCAAAAACTACTGCAGTTTTGATTAGGCCATGTAATACGTTGGATATAAGAAATCAGGGCAATAAAAAACGCGCTAATGAGCGCGTTTTTTATAAAGCGATAATTTAAAAACGTTAGTATCGTTATTGCAGTAGTGAGATATCCGCGACGTGCAGGAACTGCTCGCGTAGATTATTCAACAATGCTAAACGATTGTTTTTCAACGCTTCATCATCTGCCATTACCATCACATCTTCGAAGAACTGATCCACGCTTTCACGTAGGCCAGCTAACAAGGTTAAGGCTTGTTGGTAATTGGCATTGGTAAACAATGGTGCCAGCAGTGGTTGTAGCTCGTTCAACTTGGCCGCTAATGCTTGTTCTGCGGCTTCGGTTAACAGACTCGCATTGATCGTTGTCGGTAAAGCACCTTCAACCTTAGCCAGAATGTTCGATACACGTTTGTTCGCTGCCGCAAGTGCGCTAGAAGCTTCTAGGCTTCTAAAGTGTGATACCGCATTGATACGGCTATCAAAATCAGCTGGGCGTGTTGGGCGACGTGCTAGCACTGCTAAGATCACATCAACACCAATGCCTTTATCTTGATACCAAGCGCGGAAGCGTGCCATTAAGAACTCTAACACTTCATCGCTTGCATTGGCGTTGCTTAAGTTAGTGCCATGCAGTGCTTGTGCTTTAGCGATAAGATCAACTAAATCAAGTGGTAGCTTGTTTTCTACTATGATACGTAGCACGCCAATTGCTGCGCGGCGTAGGGCAAAGGGATCGGCTGCACCTTTAGGAGCTTGGCCAATACCAAAGATACCGACTAAAGTATCTAGCTTGTCTGCTAATGCAACTGCGCAAGATACACCTGCACTTGGCACTGTATCGCCAGAGAACTTAGGCTTGTATTGCTCTTCCATCGCAACTGCAACGGCTTCGGTTTCACCATCGAGGCGGGCGTAATGCATGCCCATAGTGCCTTGAGTATCAGTAAATTCCATCACCATATTGGTCATCAAATCGGTTTTAGATAACAAACCTGCACGGGCTGCATCAACCGCATTCGCGCCAGTTTGCTCGGCAATAAAGGCGGCTAGGGCAGAGATACGATTTACTTTGTCTTTTAATGTACCCAGCTGCTGTTGGAACAAGACTGTTTCTAAGCTAGGTAAACGTGATTCCAGCGTGTGTTTTTTATCGGTATTAAAGAAGAATTCGGCGTCGGCAAGACGTGGACGAACGACTTTCTCGTTACCAGAGATAATTTGCGCAGGATCTTTAGATTCTATGTTGGTCACAAAGATAAAGTTTGGCAGTAACTTGCCCGCGTCATCAAAGACTGGGAAGTATTTTTGATCGCCCTTCATGGTGTAGACCAAAGCTTCAGACGGTACACTTAAGAATTTTTCTTCGAAGCTGGCGGTCAATACCACTGGCCATTCAACCAAAGAGGCGACTTCTTCAAGTAGGCTATCTTCGATATCGGCTGTACCACCAATCTTAGCGGCGGCTTTTTCGGCATCGGCTTTGATCAATGCTTTACGGCTTTCGTAATCGGCGATGACTTTGCCTTTTTCTTTCAGGTCGGCAAGGTAGTGATCAGCATGGGCTAATTCAAACTGCTTGAGTCCCATAAAGCGGTGACCGCGAACAGTGCGTGCCGATTTGATACCCAGCAATTCCCCTTCAATCAACTCACTGCCTAACAACATAGTCGCGGTGTGCACAGGGCGAATAAATTGGGTTTTATTATTACCCCAACGCATTGGCTTAGGAATGGGCAATTTATCGAGTGCACGTTGAGCCATAGCAGCGATCAAACTTTTGGTTTCGACGCCTTCAACTTTAGCGTTATGGACTAACCATTCGCCTTTATCTGTCACTAAACGTTCGGCTTGTTCAACAGTAATGCCATTCCCACGTGCCCAACCTTCGGCGGCTTTCGTCGGCTTACCTTCTGCATCAAAGGCTGAACTCACTGCGGGGCCGCGTTTTTCAACCACTTTATCGGCTTGTGCAAGGGCCAGTTCGGTAACGTTAATCGCCAGACGACGTGGCGCTGCGTACCAAACGGCTGAGCTAAAGGCTAAATCGGCTTTGGTGAGTTCTTCGGTAAAGTTAGCTAAAAAGGATTCAGCCAGTTTACGCAGTGACTTAGGTGGTAATTCTTCCGTGCCTAACTCTATGAGTAAGTTTTCAAAATTCATTTTTTTACCTCTACTTACACATTGGGAAGCCAAGCGCTTCGCGTGCCTGATAATAGGATTCAGCAACCGCTTTCGCCATAGTACGAACGCGCAGAATATAACGCTGACGTTCAGTCACTGAAATGGCGTGGCGGGCATCGAGCAGGTTGAAGGCGTGTGAGGCTTTCATCACTTGCTCGTAGGCGGGCAGAGGTAAAGGTTTTTCCAGTGACAATAAATGCTGACACATTTTTTCGCACTGATCGAACAGGGTGAACATAAAGTCCACATCGGCGTGCTCGAAGTTATAGGTCGATTGCTCGACTTCGTTTTGATGAAACACATCGCCATAGGTGATGCGCCCCAGCGGACCATCGGTCCAAACGAGATCATAAACACTATCAACACCTTGGATATACATAGCCAGACGTTCTAGGCCATAGGTGATTTCACCTGTGACTGGGCTGCATTCGATGCCGCCAACCTGTTGGAAGTAAGTAAACTGAGTTACTTCCATACCGTTAAGCCAGACTTCCCAGCCTAAGCCCCAAGCACCTAGTGTTGGTGATTCCCAGTTATCTTCCACAAAGCGGATATCGTGGATTTGAGTATCGATACCCAACGCTTGCAGTGAGCCTAAATACAGCTCTTGAATATTGTCAGGTGAAGGCTTCAACACGACTTGGAATTGGTAGTAGTGCTGCAGACGGTTAGGGTTTTCACCGTAACGACCGTCCGTAGGGCGGCGCGATGGCTGCACATAGGCACTGCTCATAGGTTCTGGCCCTAAAGAACGCAGGAAAGTTTGTGGGTGGAATGTTCCCGCGCCGACTTCCATATCAAGAGGTTGAACGATTGCACAGCCTTGCTGTGCCCAATATTCCTGCAGGGTGAGAATGAAACCCTGAAATGTTTTTACGTCGTGTTTTGTCGTCATGTCTACTTGTCTACTGCCGTCAGCCTGAATAGAAAATGGGTTCGATTATACCTTGTAGATATCTGCTTATGTAGGTTATTTTTTACCTTCTTAATTAAAACAATAAGGTTATATACCATGGAAGAGATCCGTTGTGGCTGGGTAAGTGATGATCCCTTGTATCGTGAGTATCATGACAAAGTGTGGGGGCGGCCAGTTTATGATCCTAAGGAGCTGTTTGCTAAGTTGTGTTTAGACGGTCAACAGGCCGGATTATCGTGGATTACGATCCTGAAGAAACAACAAAACTATGAGCAGGCCTTTGCCAATTTTGAACCAGAAGTGATTGCTGGCTTTGATGAGGCGAAAGTCGAGGAACTTATGTTGAATCCCGGCATAGTGCGCAATCGCTTGAAGGTGAACTCTATTATCAAGAATGCCAAAGGATATTTGGCCTATACTGCCGATGGGAAGGATTTCTCTGCATTCTTATGGAGCTTTGTTGGGGGTAAGCCCATAGTTAATCAGTTTACTGCTATATCGCAGGTTCCAGCGCAAACGCCAGAATCTGAAGCCATGTCAAAAGCGTTAAAGAAGCTTGGATTTAATTTCGTCGGCCCAACAATTTGTTATGCCTTTATGCAGGCGGTGGGTATGGTGAATGACCACCTTGTAGAGTGTATTTCCTACCAGGCCTGTGTTGATTCCTGTACCGTTCAGCATAACCACGATTAACATTAATCGCAGAGCTTGCCGATATTGAAGTAGGGTTGGGGGCTTGTGGTATTAGAAGCCTAGAGATAAAAAAGCATGTTCCACGTGGAACATGCTTTTTATTTTTATGAGTGATATCTGGTTAAAGCAAATAATTAAAACAGGAAAGCGAATCAGCCATTCTAATCTTGATTGAGATTAGATTTTTTCAAAGAAAAATGGCTTACGTTTTTCCTTATCCCCATTAAGCTCATTCATCGTCTCAGCATTAAAAAGCTTACCGTTGACCATGGTATAAGTGACTTTATCTGTAACGCGAATATCGGTTAATGGATCACCATCAATAACGATTAAGTCTGCGAGCTTACCTGCTTTAATCGAACCTAGCTGTTGTTCCATACCAAAGGTTGTCGCAGGATTAATGGTGGCCGTTTTCAATACCTCCATATTGCTCATGCCGCCTTGGGCGAACATCCACATTTCCCAATGTGCCGCTAAACCTTCACGCTGACCGTGGGCGCCAATATTTGGGTGAACCCCTAACTTATTGAGCTCGTTAGCGACTTTTGCAACATTGAAATGATTATAGTGGCCATCTGGAGCATGCGGGCGTCGCATGGATCTCGCCTGCAAGATATCGGCGGGGACATACATAGACAGACGTGGATGCGCCCACACATCGGTTTTATCGTACCAGTAGTTTTCGCCTGAAATACCGCCATAGGCGACCACTAAGGTTGGAGTGTAACCGACTTTAGTTTGGCTCCAGAATTGTTTGATATCGTTATAAATCGCTGCCACTGGCAGTGAGTGCTCAACCGTTGTATGGCCATCGGCGACCATAGTGAGATTGTGTTGCAGCAAACTGCCACCCTCAGGCACGACCATCATTTCGAGTTCACGAGCGGCTGCGATGACTTGCTGCCTCTGATTTCGGCGTGGTTGGTTATAGCTTTTTACGCTAAACGCCCCGACTTTTTTCAGACGTTCAAGATGGAATTTAGCGTCATCGAGGGAGTCTATGTGTGATGTGTAGCCCGGCGCATTGGCACCATACAATATGGTACCAGTAGAGAAAATACGTGGGCCAACTATGTGTCCTGCTTTTTGTTGTTCGGAAGCGGCAAAAATCTCTGTCGTGTCATTCGAGGGATCGTGAATAGTGGTGATACCCAAAGATAAACCGGAATACAGCGCCCAGTTCTGTTGTGGCACAATTTCATCATCTGCTTGCGGTCCATGGGCGTGGGCATCGAATAGTCCTGGCATAATGGATTTGCCTTTGATGTCGATGATCTGCGCATCCTTAGGAATCGCAACATTGGCATCGCCTACGGCGACAATATGATTGTCTTTGACTATGACCACACCATTATCAATCACCTGGTTATTTTCCATCGTAATCACTTTGCCACCGACGAAGGCGATTGTTCCACGTGGAACATCGGCCTTTTCGGTAAAGCCCAAATTGATAATACTTGGCTGAGTCATTTCATCTTTATTGAGATATCGAGTATCAACCTTGGCTTGATAAAGTTCGGGGCCAAGAGTCCAATAGAGTTGGTCGCTTTTACTGTTCCAACTGATACTTTCGCCCGCACGGGCACTCAATTGGCTTACAGGTAGATTGCTGGCATTGGGGCCAATCTCAACTGTCTCGCCGTGTTTAGCAAAAGGTGTTACCCAAACTTTAAAGCGTTCAGCAAAGGCGAGTTGCTCACCATCGGGTGAAACCCTAAATTCAGTTGCATGTTTGCTGCTGTAATGAACCCGCTTATCGAAGCCGTCTAAGTTGATCGATGATAATTGCGGCGTTTCATCTTCGCTGCTATTCATAAAAAAGATGCGATCGGCATTGGCACCGAATTGAGCTTGATAGCCATCGGTACTGATCTTGCTATTTTGTTTACCTTTAATATCGACTTTATATAGCCCGGGCTCCTGCGACCAAGTTCTTGGTGTGAGGTTACCGCCTTGAGTTTTACGATACACTACGAGTTCACCATTGGGTGAAAAGGTGGGTTCGACATACTTTCCTGGTTCAGATGTTAGCTGCTTAGGTTTGCCACCTTTGGCGCTAATCACTTGTACTGTGCCTTGGTCTTGGTCATTCCAAGTGGTGAAAACAATATTTTTACCATCGCGCGACCATTGGGGATAAAGTTCTGCAATATTTTTGTCTAGATCAGTTAAGCGCGACATTCTGCCATCGGGTAAGGATTTTAACCAAATTTTCCCCAGTGCTTCGAAGGCGACTTTGCTACCATCCGGTGAGACTTGCGCCATACGTAGCATTTTTACATCGAAAACGTCTTTATCGATATCTGGCTTAAAGCGCACCGAGGGTTGTATGGCTAACTCAGTTTTTACACTAAAGGGGATATCTGTGAGTGTTTTATTGGCAACATTCAGACGATTAATTTTTCCCTTAGCCCAGAAGAAAATATCCTTGTTATCTTGTGTCCATGCCATTGTTGGATAGACGCCATGAATGGCCCAAGTCTCTTGCATATCACGGTCAAGTTCGCCAAACAGTTTAGTCGTCTCTCCCGACTTAAGGTCGAGTAGGTAGAGTGATGAATTAAAATTATCGCGCTTTATATAGGCGAGCTTAGTGCCATCAGGACTTGGTGTTGGTCGAATTGCGCCACCGGTACCTTCAATCAAAATTTCAATGTCACCGGTTTGGGTATCATAACGTTTGATTTTGTAGATACCGTTAACTGAGTCCTTTGAATAGTGGAATGTTTTGCCTGGCGTATCATCTTGGCTAAAGTAGATATAACGGCCATCGGGCGAGTACGCGGGTTCGCCTAAATCTTTCTGATCATTTGGGCGTTCAGTTAGTTTGACGCCTTCGCCGCCCGCTACGTGGTATAGCCACACTTCACCCGCACCTAAACTGCGGCTGGCGGTAAAATGCTTACGTGCAACAAGATACTGAGAGTCAGGGCTCCAAGCGGGACTGTTTAGCAACCTGAATGTTTCTTGGGTGACAGTTCGTGGATTGCTACCATCGGCATCCATGATCCAAATGTTATCACCACCATCGCCATCCGAGGTAAATGCGATGTGTTTGCCATCTGGGCTATAGACGGGCTGCATCTGCCAAGCAATGCCTTGGGCTAATGGCTTAGCTTCACCGCCGGTTACTGGGATTTGGTAAATGTCGCCGAGCAAGTCGAAGACAATATGCTTGCCATCTGGACTGACACTAAGGTTCATCCAAGTGCCTTCATTAACATCAATTTTGACTTGCTCTAAGGGAGCATTTGCTGGAGCGTTAACATTCCATTCGGCCTCCTTCGTTTCTGCTGCGTTAACGGCGAGGGTATTCATACCTAGAGCGAGGGCGATATAAAGCGGGGTAAGTTTAGATTTCAACATGTCACTTCCTGTTATCGTTCTTATGGACTGCTTGAGTGGTATTAATTTTAAGATGAACTTTTGTTAATACTCAGTCTAGTTATCGCATAAATAGATAAGAAGGAAAACGTAAATACTGTTTCAATTGATGACCGAGTGAAGGATAAGTCATGGCGATATGGATAAGAGAGCTGGCATAGCAGAAGTAGAACCAAGTCACTTGGTTCTATTTACTGAGGAGTATGGAGAATTAACTAAGAGAGCCGACTAGCTGGGAATAAAATTAGCTTGGATTAACCAGAGTGATCTCATCGCCTAAATGGATCATGGCATCATTCAATACTCGGCAGGTTACACCGCCTCGCCAATCTGGCGTGAGCGCGGCTTCTAAACCGACATGTGCTATTTCCATTTTTTTACAGGGGTCGGTCTCACCCGTGATTTCAAGTCGCAACTCGCCGATCTGTAAATGTTTACCAACATCGGCACTGCTAAATACGAGATCATCAACCAGCAGATTTGCTCTGCGAGTCGTCCAAGGTAAATCTGCCTCGATACTATGGCAGGCCTGTTGCCACTGAAGTTTAGAAAGCACAGTGACTTGGCGTTTGCCTGGACGACCAAACACATCTTTCTCTACGCCACTGAGTTGGGTGACATTGGCACAGAGAACTTCATTCATTGGGCCGCGCTTTACAGTTTTATAGGCAATCGCCAGCAGTTTTGGCATAGTTTCTCACATCCTTTGTTCATGATTAAGTCGTTAACGAATACGACTTAAAGTCCTTTTTTGATCAAATATTGATATGGCGTTTGTGTGGTTTCACTGGCAATTAAGGTGTGATCCATAAACTCACAAAAGCTCGGAATATCGCGCGTCGTTGCAGGGTCATCGGCAATGATCAGCAGTGTCTCGCCGGTAGCCATTTGTCTTACGGTTTTACGCACCATCATTACAGGCTCTGGGCAGCGTAAACCAAGAGCATCGAGTCTATGCTGCGCGGTTGAGAAAGCGTCGTTCATATTACCTCTACTGAACGGTTAAGCAGAATTAGCTAATGTTACTCTAGCCCCCATGATAAACCAAGTTGGCGGTTTCAATTTGTGATCTGGTTTCATTGAGATGTTCTATCAATACGAATGTTAGATATTTAATGTTCCACGTGGAACATGATGACGAATGGGTTTAAAAATTACTCGACGGCTTTATTAACGCTTTGAGATTGAGAGATTGAATGGACATCAGCGGTACTATTCTCAGGTACTAAATCATTTGCTGCCGCCATAGTTTGTTGCTGCTGTTTGGACGCACGTTTGTAGCTATACATTCGCTGATCGGCTTTATGAATTAAGCTATTGGCTTCTTCGTATTCGTAGGGCCCTGTATCAATAATGCCAAAGCTTAAGGAAATATTGTTTAAACTGAGTTTTATTTTTTGATTGAATCGAGTGATGAAATTATCCCGAGCTTGTTCTTCACGGCAGTTAGGCATGATGATACAGAACTCATCTCCACCATATCGAAAGCAATGATCCTCGGCCCGAGTGATTTCTTTAATCGCTTTTGCTACAGCGCGCAGTACTTCATCCCCAGATCTATGGCCTTGGGTGTCGTTGAATGACTTAAAATCATCTACGTCTAAGTAGATCACGCTGACGGGTTCGGCACGCCTTTGGGCAGCCCTGAGTATGCGCGTTGCCGTTTCTTGTAAATGCCTAACGTTGAGCATGCCTGTTAAGGGATCGGTTTGCGACAGTTCTTCTAACTGCTGTGTCCGCTCTTTGACTTTGCTTTCCATGCTTTGGGCATATTTTTCGGCTTTATCCTTAGCGTTCTCAATTTCGGATACTAAGCTGCGAATATAAGTATCGAATACTAACGTGACATCAAACAGCACCAGTTTATCAATTGCGGCTCGAATACGTTCGCCATGATGTACATCTTCTACTGAGCTGTTGATCACTGCATAGATCAACTCCTTGAGTGTGTGCACCGCAGACAGGTAAAGTTTGGGTTCAACACCAATACGTTTATGCACTAAACCAATCCGCAGGCGATTGTTTACGTATTCAAGGTCATAAACACCATTAAATAAATCGAGTACATATCTTCTCTGTGCGGTACGCAAGCGGGCAAGGGTGTCTGAGTCTCCGATCAGTAGCGCAATTTCTGACACGCTGGTTTGTAACCCGTAAAAGTCATCGACGATTTTATCTATGTTTTCTTCAATGATGGGTTTAAAGGATTGCAGGGCCTTTACGTCCGCCGCAGTAAAAGAGAAGAGCGCCTTACGAGACTCGATCTCCAGCTCAGTGATCCGCATTTGTTCGAAAAGGGTCTGTTCCGTTTGTAGCATCAGGCATTCCTCTGGTAAAACAACGAATTGCATCCTTGCACTACACTGCCTAGATTTGGCTGATGATTACTTGTCTGTGGTTGACACAATAGCCAGTGATGCCCTTGTAGTTAAGTTGATAACGGACTGATTTTCAAATGAACAGCAGAAGAAATGAGAAATATTAATATTTACGCTGGCAGAATATTTGGCATAAAAAAGCCGGAACGAGTTCCGGCTTTGAAATTATTCGAGTAATGAATTAAACGCGTTCGAACACGGTTGCGATACCTTGGCCTAAACCAATACACATGGTCGCTAAACCTAAGGTCGCGTCTTTGTCTTCCATCAAGTTGATCAGCGTCGTAGAGATACGAGCGCCTGAACAACCCAGTGGGTGACCGAGTGCAATCGCGCCGCCGTTGAGGTTGATTTTGTCATCAACCACATCCGCTAAACCTAAGTCTTTCACGCAAGGTAAAGACTGAGCAGCGAATGCTTCGTTAAGTTCAATCACATCTAAATCGGCAACGGTAATACCGGCGCGAGCCAGTGCTTTTTGCGTGGCTGGCACAGGACCGTAACCCATAATCGCCGCGTCACAACCTGCAACCGCCATGGAGCGAATGCGTGCTCGAATTGGCAAGCCAAGTGCGCGCGCTTTAGATTCTTCCATGATTAACATGGCCGAAGCGCCGTCAGACAGGGCTGAAGACGTACCCGCAGTCACTGTACCGTTGACTGGATCAAATACGGGGCGCAGTGCAGCCAAAGATTCCATGGTGGTTTCTGGGCGGATCACTTCGTCTTGCAGGACCTTGATTAGCGCGCCGTTAGCATCGTGACCTTCAATGCCATAAATTTCTTTGGCAAAGCGGCCTTCAACTGTTGCTGCATAGGCACGTTGGTGTGAACGTACCGCAAAAGCATCTTGCTGCTCACGGGTAATGCCGTGCAGTTTACCCAGCATTTCAGCCGTTAAACCCATCATGCCAGAGGCTTTTGCCACGTTGTTAGCAAGACCTGGGTGGAAGTCGACACCATGGCTCATCGGCACATGGCCCATGTGCTCTACGCCACCAATAATAAAGGTGTCGCCCATGCCAGTCATAATCGCACGCGCAGCTTGATGGATTGCATCCATTGATGAACCACATAGGCGGTTAACTGTCACAGCGCCAGCGGTCTTTGGAATGCCCGCTAATAGCGAAGCGTTACGGGCGATGTTGAAGCCTTGCTCTAGGGTTTGTTGCACACAACCCCAAATCACGTCTTCAATTAGGTTTGGGTCGAGTTGTGGGTTACGCAGCAACAGACCTTTCATTAATTCGGCAGACAGAGTTTCTGCACGCACATTACGAAATACGCCAGCCTTTGAGCGGCCCATCGGAGTACGGATGCAGTCTACGATAACAGCTTGTTTCATGATTAAATTCCTTTCCCGCTAATTAGGCTTGGTAGTAGCTACCGTTATTGGCTGCTAATGTGCGCATCGCATCTGTGACTTGATACAGACCGCCCAAGTGAGCGTATTTGTCTGCTAAGGCCACAAAATTTGCGACACCCATGGTATCCAAGTAACGGAACACGCCGCCTCTGAATGGCGGGAAACCTAAGCCATAAACTAGGCCCATATCCGCTTCGGCAGGCGATGCGACAATACCTTCTTCTAAACAGCGCACGGTTTCGATGATCATAGGGATCATAGTACGGGCAATAATGTCATCGGCTTCAAAGGCTTTTAACTCGCCAAAGGCATCTTTCAATAGGCCGTAGCTCGTTGGATCGACATCTTTCCTCGGCTTGCCACGGCTATCGACTGAATAGACATAGAAACCTTTACCATTTTTCTGGCCAAGACGTTTGTTCTCAAACATCACATCAATCGCGTCAGTGCCTGATTTACCCATGCGATCAGGGAAACCTTCAGCCATAACAGCTTGGGCGTGATGACCTGTGTCTAAACCGACTACGTCGAGCAGGTAAGCTGGACCCATTGGCCAACCGAATTGTTTTTCCATCACTTTGTCTATTGCAGCAAAGTCGCCACCTTCGGCAAGTAAGCCGTTAAAGCCTGCAAAGTAAGGGAAGAGTACGCGGTTAACGAAGAAGCCTGGGCAATCATTAACAACGATTGGGGTCTTGCCCATTTTGCTGGCATAAGCCACAACAGAGGCGATGGTTTCTTCAGAGCTATGCTCGCCACGGATAACTTCGACCAAAGGCATTTTGTGCACTGGGTTGAAGAAATGCATACCGCAGAAACGCTCAGGTTTCTTCATGCTCTTAGCGAGCAAGTTGATTGAAATCGTTGAGGTGTTTGAGGCGATAATTGCATCTTCACTTACATAGCCTTCAACTTCGGCTAAAACCTGTGCTTTGATTTTTGGATGTTCAACAACAGCTTCAACGACAACATCACTGTGTTTAATCGCGGCATAATCTAATGAAGGCGTGATGTTGTTCAGTACTTTGGCCATTTTTTCTGGCGTTGAACGGCCACGGGCGACTTGGGCAGACAGCAGTTTAGCGGCTTCATTGAGACCCAAATCTAATGCTGGCTGGGCAATGTCTTTCATGACAATCGGTGTGCCTTTGCTGGCGCTTTGGTAAGCGATGCCGCCGCCCATAATGCCTGCGCCTAATACGGCCGCGTAGTTGACTTCTTTCGCTAACTTGCCGGCTTTCTTCGCTTTACCTTTAACAAATTGATCATTAAGGAAAATACCGATAAGTGCTTTAGCTACGTCAGTTTTAGCCAGCTTGATAAAGGCTTGATGTTCGATTTGTAATGCTTCAGCACGACCTTTAGTCGATGCTTGCTCAATCACGCTTACAGCAGCCATTGGTGCAGGGTAGTGTTTACCCGCAACCGCAAACACCATGCCTTTGGCTGTGGTGAATGACATCATAGCTTCAAGTTTTGGCAGTGTTAGCGCAGACAGTTTACGGTTACGACGTGCTTGCCAATTCAGCTTTTCAGCAACAGCATCTTTCAGCATTTGAATCGCAGCAGCTTCTAACGCTTGTGGTGCAACCACGGCATCAACAGCGCCGACTTTCAGTGCATCTTCAGCGCGTTGGTCTTTACCTGTGGTAATCCACTCAAGTGCGTTATCTGCACCAATCACACGTGGCAGACGAACTGTGCCGCCAAAACCTGGGATGATGCCGAGTTTAGTTTCAGGTAAACCGATTTTGGCTGTGGTGTCTGCGATACGGAAATCGGTTGCCAGAATGGTTTCACAGCCGCCACCTAAGGCAAAGCCTTTGATTGCTGATGCAGTTGGGAAAGGCAAATCTTCGAGTTTGTTGAAGACTGCGTTGGCTTGTTCAACCCAAGAGAGCAATACGGCGTCATCTTGTGCGAACAGGCCTAAAAATTCGGTAATGTCGGCGCCCACAATAAAGGTATCTTTACTTGAGGTCAGCACTAACGCTTTGATATTGGAATCTTGCTTGATGCTGTCTAATGCCGCATCGAGCGAGGCGAGGGTTTCTCTGTCGAATTTGTTCACCGAACCGGGTGCGTTAAAGCACAGCTTGGCAATATTATCCTCGAGTAACTCAACCTGAATAGTAGGACTTTGGTAGATCATTGCTTGCTTCCTTTTGGCTTAAAAGTGATACCCACCATTATGTGTTGGTGCTAGTACGACTCTCTATCTCACAGCAGCTTCGGCCATCATTTGACCAGTTGTGTGCCAGTGTGCTTCGAAATTCGATAAATTACAACACCCAATTTAAACGACTGTTTAATTTCTTGTCGGCTAGAGTGATTTTTCACCTTTGTGATACACTGCACAGAGTGTAGAACACCTAGAATGCGTTAAATCACTTTGCGGATAAATAGGTCTTTGTGGCTGTTTACCTTAGACGTTTAAACGCTGCAGCCATGCTAGGGTTGAACATAACTCTTAAAGATAATCATGATGTTATCGCTTTAATGTTGTTTGTTCAGTGGCCATGTATTTTAGATTGAGTGACAGTTTAGCGTTTTGATTGAATCTGTTGTTCATGATCAGATTAAGATTATGTGAGCAAATTCGGCTCATATTATTAACTTTTATTCATTGCAGGAGATGACAAATGGATCAGTTGGCTCATCACTATCGTGCCCATATTGCCGAGTTAAACCGTCGAGTCGCAGAGATTTTGTCTCGAGAAGCCTTGTCTGGTTTAGTGATCCATTCGGGTCAGCCGCATCGGATGTTTTTGGATGATATCAATTATCCCTTTAAGGCAAACCCGCACTTCAAGGCATGGTTGCCTGTGTTGGATAATCCGAATTGCTGGTTGGTGGTTAACGGCCGTGATAAGCCGCAGCTGATTTTTTATCGTCCTGTGGATTTTTGGCACAAAGTGTCTGATGTGCCTGATATGTTTTGGACTGAGTATTTCGATATTAAGCTGCTGACCAAGGCTGATAAGGTCGCTGAGTTTTTACCGACAGATATCGCTAATTGGGCCTATTTAGGTGAGCATTTAGATGTGGCCGAAGTGTTGGGTTTTACCAGTCGTAATCCCGATGCTGTGATGAGTTATCTGCATTACCACAGAACCACTAAAACCGAATATGAGCTAGAATGCATGCGCCGCGCGAATCAAATTGCGGTGCAGGGACATTTGGCTGCTAAAAATGCCTTTTATAATGGTGCGAGCGAGTTCGAAATCCAGCAGCACTATTTATCTGCAGTTGGCCAGAGCGAGAATGAGGTGCCCTATGGCAATATCATCGCCCTTAACCAAAATGCGGCGATTTTGCATTACACCGCACTTGAACACCAAAGCCCTGCGAAACGTTTGTCATTTCTTATCGATGCCGGCGCGAGTTACTTTGGCTATGCCTCTGATATCACCAGAACCTACGCATTTGAGAAGAATCGTTTCGATGAATTGATCACTGCGATGAACAAGGCGCAGCTAGAGCTTATCGACATGATGCGTCCGGGCGTGCGTTATCCCGATTTACACTTGGCCACCCATGCTAAAGTCGCGCAAATGCTATTGGATTTTAATTTAGCCACAGGTGATGCCCAAGGTTTGGTCGATCAAGGCATAACCAGTGCTTTCTTTCCCCATGGCTTAGGTCACATGTTAGGCCTACAAGTACATGATGTTGGCGGCTTCTCCCACGATGAACGCGGTACTCATATCGCGGCGCCAGAAGCCCATCCATTCCTACGTTGCACCCGCATTTTAGCGCCAAACCAAGTGCTGACCATGGAACCTGGGTTATACATCATCGATACTCTGCTCAATGAGCTTAAACAAGATAGTCGTGGCCAACAGATCAACTGGCAAACGGTTGATGAGTTAAGACCTTTTGGTGGTATTCGCATCGAAGATAACGTCATAGTGCATCAAGATAGAAACGAGAACATGACCCGTGAACTCGGTTTGACCGATTGATCATAGGGTAAAGATTAGGGCGGATGTGTGCTCGAAAGTTATAGCGTTCCCTGTGAAGATATCGTGGTCGAAGAAGAGATAAAGCATAGCCGCTTTATCTCTTTTCTCTTTCATTGCGATAGCTTTGAAAAATTTAAGTTAGTACTCACTGACATAAAGCGTGACTATCCCGGCGCCAGCCATTATTGCTCTGCTTTTGTGGCTGGCGCACCGGATGATAGCGTCTTGATTGGTTCGAGTGATGATGGTGAGCCAGCAGGCAGTGCTGGTCGCCCTATGTTAGCTGTGTTGCAAGGGGCAAATATTGGCGAAGTGGGCGCTGTTGTGGTGCGTTTTTATGGCGGAACTAAGCTAGGCGTAGGTGGACTGGTTCGGGCTTATACGTCGGGCTTAAGGCAAGGTTTGGTTCAATTGCCAACGCGACTAAAACAGTTACGTTATCCTGCCAAGTTGCATTGTGATTATGCGCAGCTGCGCGATGTGGAACATCTATTACAGCAAGTCGATGCCGTGATTATCGATAAGCAATTTGCTGAAGCGGTCGATATTGTGTTCGAGATAGGGAGGCAGCAACAGGCATTACTGTGTGAGTCGCTGGCGACGCTCAGTCAGGGAAGTTTGAGACCTGAGTTTGAGCTGTGATGCCTGCGTAAATTATGCCAAAATAGCCCAAATGCTGAAAATACCTTTGCAGCCAATGGAATGATTGAACTCGCTTAATGCAATATAAAACCATAATACGAATCATAGGCCTGCTGATTGGTTTATTTTCAATCACTATGCTGCCACCAGCACTGATCGCAGTTTGGTATAACGATGGCGGCGGCACGGCGTTTATGCAGGCATTTTTTGTCAGCCTATTTATTGGTTTCTGGCTCTGGTATCCCAATCGCCACTGTAAAGAAGAATTGCGTACCCGAGAGGGTTTCTTGATTGTGGTCCTGTTCTGGACCGTACTGGGTTCTATCGGTGCTTTACCGTTTATCTTCTCGAGTCAACCCGACCTCAGTTGGACCGATAGTTTCTTCGAATCTTTCTCTGCGTTAACCACCACCGGAGCCACAGTGATTGTCGGGCTCGACTTCTTACCTAAAGCCATTCTGTTTTATCGTCATATGCTGCAATGGCTCGGCGGTATGGGGATTATTGTGCTCGCCGTGGCGATTTTACCTGTGCTTGGCGTAGGGGGAATGCAGCTATATCGCGCTGAAATTCCGGGCCCAGTGAAAGACAGTAAGATGACCCCGCGGATCGCCGAAACCGCTAAGGCACTGTGGTATATCTATTTACTGTTAACTATTTCCTGTGCAACCGCCTATTGGCTGGCGGGCATGAGTGTGTTCGATGCGGTTTGTCATTCATTTTCTACTATCGCTATTGGCGGTTTTTCGACCCACGATGCTAGCATGGGGTATTTCGATAGTTCAGTGATTAACCTTATTTGTGTATTCTTTTTAATCGTTTCTGCGGTTAACTTTAGCGTGCATTTTGCGGCATTTTCGCGGCGAGGAATTAACGTTAGAGTGTATTTTAAAGATGCCGAATTTAAGATGCTGGTGGCGATTCAACTCATTCTTACCGCGATTTGTTTCCTCACGCTTTATCATTCGGGCATTTATGATTCGCCGGAAGAAACCTTAGATCATGCCTTATTTCAGGCTGTTTCCGTGGCCACTACCGCAGGGTTTGGTACTGAAAGCTTCCACATGTGGCCGCTGTTTTTACCTATTCTATTGATATTTTCGAGCTTTATCGGTGGCTGTGGTGGCTCTACGGCGGGTGGGATTAAGGTGATTCGGGTTATTTTGCTGCTGTTACAGGGCTCGCGTGAATTAAAGCGACTGGTTCATCCTAAGGCGATGTTCTCCATCCGTATCGGTTCTAAAGCCTTGCCCGATCGCGTTGTCGATGCCGTGTGGGGATTCTTCTCTGCCTATGCGCTGGTGTTTGTGATCTGTATGCTTGCACTCATGGCTATGGGATTAGATGATATTACCGCCTTTAGTGCTACCGCGGCTTGCTTAAACAATCTAGGCCCAGGCTTAGGTGCGGTAGCCAGTAACTACGCCAGTATTGGCGATGGCGCCAAATGGGTATTGGTCGTGGCTATGCTGTTTGGTCGCCTCGAAGTATTTACCTTACTGATTTTGTTTACGCCAACTTTTTGGAAGAATTAATCATGCAGACGTTAATAATCTATTCGACGATTGATGGCCAAACATTGGCAATTTGCCAAAAAATGAAGACGATTGCAGAGCAGGCGGGAGAACAGGTTGCTCTGGTCACATTAGAGCAGGCTGAAGCGTTGAGCTTAGCTGATTTTGATAAAGTGCTGATTGGCGCCAGTATTCGTTATGGTAAGCATAGACCTGAACTTTACCAGTTTGTGAACCGCCACCATGCGGTGCTCGATACTAAGATTAATGGCTTTTTTACCGTTAATGTCGTGGCGCGTAAACCCTTAAAGAATACGCCTGAAACCAATCCTTATATGCAAAAGTTTCTGCAGCTTTCACTATGGCAGCCACAGTTGCTTGAAGTGTTTGCGGGCAAGATTGATTATCCTAAATACGGTTTCTTCGATCGCACTATGATACGTTTCATTATGTGGATGACTAAAGGGCCAACCGATATCACAGGCACCTTTGAGTTTACCGATTGGGGAAAAGTCGACGCCTTCGGTAACCGCTTTAGCCAGCACTAAAAACCATTAAGCCCTAATCACTTGCAAGCGATTAGGGCTTAAATTTAAGCTAGCTTTACCGTGTTACACTGCGCAGTAGCGGCTATGCAGAATCGAAATCACTTGGGTGACTTGTTCGTTCTTGAGCTTGTAGTAAACAATTTGCGAGCTCTTACGGGTATCCACCAGATCTTCAGCGCGTAATACGGCTAAATGCTGGGATAGTGCCGACTGGCTTAATGGCACAGTGGCATTGAGTTCAGTTACGCTCAACTCTTTGTCTAGTAATAGGCATAAAATCATTAGGCGATAAGGGTTCGCTATGGCCTTAAGCCATTTAGCCGCACTTTCCGCATTAGTTACCATTGCAGCTACATCTATGTCATTTTGCATAAGGTCACTCACTTCATCGCTTTTAATTAGATAATTCTAATTGAACACCTGTGTTTACGCAATCATACTGCTCAGCCATGCAGATCTCAATTTTTGCATCTCAGAATATGAGATACGGCTGATTTGTGATCCTATCAGAGGTTTATTTAACGTAATTTTGCCACAATGGTGACATTAACTCAGTGGATCGGTAATTCCCTATGACACGCGTTCTCGTACTTTATTTTACCCGTGGTGGCCACACGGCCAAGATTGCCAATGCAATTGCCGACCAATTAACCTTTCGTGGCGCTAAGGTCGACCTTGTCGATATCAACAGTGCTGCCGCAACTTGTATCAATTGGCCCGATTACGAGGTCGTCGCCTTAGGTGCCTGCGTACTCTATGGCACCTATGATAAGAGTGTATTCAAGTTTATCGAGCAGAATGCAGAGGCTTTGGGTGCATTGCCAAACAGTTTCTTCTGCGTCAACGTGGTAGCGAGAAATCCAGAAAAACGTATTCCTGAGAATAATAAATATCTGCAAAAGTTCATCGCCTTATCGCCGTGGACGCCAGCCGATCTTAAAATTATTGCGGGGAAAGTGGATTATCCTTCATGGCCTTGGTACGACAGGTGGATGATCCAGTTGATTATGAAGATGACCAAAGGTCCAACCGATCCTAAGTCGGTTATTGATTACACCGACTGGGCAGATGTGAAGGTCTATGCCGATCATCTGTTGGAATTGGCCGAAGTTACCGCTATTTAGGACGAGTCAGGCTTAATAAAAAAGGCGCTTAACGAGTTAAGTTAAGCGCCTTTTTAGTATTCAAGCTCTACTGCATTAATACTTCCAAAAACTCGGGTGGAATAACACTGCTACGGTCAGAATCTCTAAACGGCCGAGGAGCATACCGAGTGACAAGGCCCATTTTGCTACGTCGGGCAGAGTTGAAAAGTTACCCGCAGGGCCAATAATTGGGCCTAAACCTGGGCCTACGTTGGTGACCGCCGTGATAGCGCCAGTAAAACTGGTCATAGGGTCGAGCCCTGTGAGCACTAAAATTACCGACAAGCCAACAATCACCATCACAAACAACAGCACGAAAGTGATCAGCGAGCGCACGATATCTTCACTGATGATGCGATTGTTGTAGCGTTCCCTAAAGATACCGTTTGGATGACATTGCTGTTTCAATTGCTCGCGCATAATGGCGCCAGCGATTTGAAAACGGAAGATTTTAATCCCGCCCGAGGTTGAGCCTGAGCAGCTACCGACAAACATTAAAAACAGGAAAGCGATGTTGGCAAAGGCGCCCCAAGCACCGTAATCCGTTAAGCCATAACCTGTGGTGGTCACCACAGAAACCACGTTAAAGCTAGATAAACGCAGTGCATCGAGGAGTTCAATGTCGCGGGTTTGCCACAGCCAAAAGCCAATAGAACAAGACACGAAGGTCAGGAAAAACAAGAAGCCTTTGACCTGAGCATCGTTCCAAATGCGCAGATCCCTTTGCTGTATGGTGTGCACAAACATGAGTAGTGGTAAGCCACCCGCCGCCATAAAGAACACGCCAACCCAGTGAGCTGAGTGCGAAAACGCGGCCATTGAGCTATCAGATGTTGAGTAGCCGCCGGTCGATAGGGTGGTCATGGCATGGTTTATGGCTTGAAACCACGTCATTCCCGCCAGATGATAGGCAACGCAGCAGGCAACAGTCAGCAAAATATAAATAAAGAATAAGTACTTAGCCATGCTCTGGGTACGTGGTACGGCTTTATCGCTCCAATCTGAAGATTCAGTGCGGAACAGCCGCATACCACCGACGTTCAAGAAGGGCAGAATGGCCACCGCCATCACGATAAAACCAATTCCGCCAAGCCACTGCAATAAAGAGCGCCAGATTAAGATACTGTGATCCATGGTATCCAACCCCGAGAGCACAGTAGAACCTGTGGTCGTGATGCCGGACATAGTCTCAAAGAAGGCGTCGGTATAGCCAATCCCGTGATACAGGGTAAAGGGCATGGCCGCAAACAGGCTCACGATCAACCACGTCAAGCTGGTTAACAGGAACATATCGCGGATATTGAGGTTAATAGTCTTGCTCTGGCCATTGTGTAAACACAAGCTGGCACTAATGCCTGTCACTAACGCCGACAGCATGAAAGAGCCCACGGTTTCCTCGGCATTGAACACGGCGAGGAGCAGTGGGATCAACATGAAGGCTGTCAGCATGGACAAAAACAGCCCCAAAATAAACAATAGTGGTCTAAAGTTCAGCATAAGTTGGCTTACTTAGGTTCTTAGAAGAAGAAAGCACTTGGTTGGAAAAGCTTCTCGACTTCGCCGACAAACTTTTTATTCACTAGGAATAAGATCACGTGATCCCCTTGCTCTATCACGGTTTTGTCGTGGGCCATTAATACTTCGTCGTTGCGGACAATAGCACCAATGGTGGTTCCCGGTGGCAACTTAATATCACCAATGGCTTTGCCAACCACTTTAGACGTGCTGGCATCCCCGTGGGCAATCGCTTCAATTGCCTCGGCGGCGCCGCGACGTAGGGAGTAAACGTTACAGATATCACCCTGACGGATATGGGTTAACAGTGCCGAAATGGTCGCTTGCTGGGGTGAGATAGCAATGTCGATATTGGCTTCTTGGACGATATCCACATAGGCTTCGCGCTGGATCAGCACCATGACCTTTTTCGCGCCCATACGTTTTGCCAGCAATGCCGACATAATATTGGCTTCATCGTCATTGGTCACCGCAATAAATACGTCGGTTTGATCTATGTGTTCTTCGAGCAGTAATTCTTGATCCGAAGCGTCACCGCAGAACACGGTAGTATTTTCCAGTTGCTCCGATAGTGCTTCAGCGCGCTCATACTTGTGCTCAATCAGTTTAACTGAGTGGGTACGCTCAAGGCGTTTGGCTAAACCTAAGCCTATGTTACCGCCACCGGCGATCATAATGTTGCGGTAGGAGTTATCGAGCTTCTGCATTTCGCTCATCACAGCGCGAATATGGCGACTGTCGGCGACGAAGAATACTTCATCATCGGCTTCGATAATCGTGGTACCGCGAGGCATGATAGGGCGGCCTTGGCGGAAAATTGCCGCAACCCGGGTATCAATATTTGGCATGTGTTCGCGCAGTGCCGCTAACGCATTACCTACCAGTGGACCACCATAATAGGCACGAACGGCCACTAGACTTAGCCGTCCTTCGGCAAATTCGAGCACTTGCAGTGCGCCGGGATATTCAACGAGTCGTTGGATGTAAGCGGTCACTAACTGTTCAGGGGCAATTAACTCATCGATCACGAAGCCGCCACGGGGGCGGCCATCGCTATTTTTGGTTTCACTGTCGATAAAGAGTTTATCGCGCATCGCCAGATAAGGTTCTGAGCGAATACGGGCAATTTTTGTTGGTGTGCCGAAGAGGGTGTAAGCAATTTGGCAGGCGGCCATGTTGCATTCATCGCTATTGGTTACCGCGATCAGCATGTCGGCATCTTCTGCGCCTGCTTCTCTAAGTACGTCTGGATGGGCTGCATGGCCCGCCACAACGCGAAGGTCATATTTATCTTGCAGGGCGCGTAGTCTGGATTTGTCACTATCTACAATAGTGATGTCATTATTCTCACCGACCAAGTTCTCGGCCAAGGTTCCCCCGACTTGACCCGCACCTAATATGATAATTTTCATGGCCTTGCTTACTTCCTAATCGGTCGCTTTTAATAAACGGGCGTAATAGAACCCATCCATATTGTCTTGTCCTGGCGTGATTTGCCAACCTATATCCTGTGGCGAATGTTGCTGGGAGAGTGTGTCTAGCTTAGCATCTGTGGTTCTGGCCAAAAATGCACTGATCTGGTCGCGGTTTTCCTGCGGTAAAATCGAGCAAGTAGCATAAAGTAGCGTGCCACCGGGTTTGAGCCACTTCCAGCAATGATCGAGAATTTGCTGTTGTAGCTCTGCCAGTTCTTCGATGTCATGGTTTTTACGTAACCATTTGATATCGGGATGGCGGCGGATCACTCCCGTGGCCGAGCATGGCGCGTCCAGTAAGATACGATCAAATTGTCCACCTTGCCACCATGAGTCAATATTGGCCGCATCGCCATGGATAAGCTCCGCTTTTAATGACAAGCGGTCAAGGTTCTGTTGCACCCGCTCGAGACGTTTAGCATCAAAGTCGACGGCAACCAGTTTGATGCTTGGCTCAAGTTCGAGTAGATGACAGCTTTTGCCACCGGGCGCAGCGCAGGCATCGAGGATTAATTCATTCGCTTGTGGTGCCAGTAATGTCGCCGCCCACTGCGCCGCGCCATCTTGCACTGAGGCTGCACCTTCATGGAAGCGCGGCAGTGTGGCAACATCCTTTGGATGCGCTAAAAGAATGGCATCTGCACTGCAGCCTTCACTCGCTTCAATTTCGAGGTCGGCTAAAGCGGCGAGGTATTCGGTACGGCCTTGGGATAAGCGATTATTACGCAGCCACATAGGTGGGCGTTCATGGCTTTGTTGAATGATGTCTTGCCACTGCTCGGGATAGGCTTCTTTTAAGCGCTTAATCAACCAAGCGGGTGTGTTGTAGCTTAAGGTATCTGATTCAGTGCTGAGCGGCGAAAGCTGACGCTGAATGTTGCGCAGTACACCGTTAACGACCTTAACCATGCCTTCAAATTTTAACTGGCGACAGGCTTCGGCGGTTTCTGAAATCGCGGCGTGGCTTGGAATGCGAGTGAAGTAAAGTTGATAGCAACCTATGATCAGCAACTGGTGGATAATCCTTTGCTTACCTTTGAGTGGTTTCGCTAGGCATTCACTGATGCGTTTCTCTATTTGTGGCAGAGTGCGCATCACGCCGTAACAGAGTTCGGCGAGTAGGGCTTTATCTTTGCCGCTGGCAAGGTGCTTTTGTTGATCGGGCAATGCCACTGAGAGTGACACGCCTTTTTCTAATACTTCGAAGATGGCTTTCGCAGCCAGCGCGCGCAAGTTCATACTATTGTGCCTCGTTTGCGAGGCGAGTATTCGGGCTAAACCATTCACCTCGTGCATTGAGTATATCGGCAACATTGAGCGGCTTTTTCCCCGGCAGCTGCATACTCAGCAGGGTTAATACGCCGTCGGCGGTGGCGACTTCTATGCCTTTTTTGCTGGCGCTGATAATAGTGCCGGGAGCGGCTGTGCTGGTGGTTTCGCTAACTTGGGTCTGCCACACTTTAATGGTATTGCCTTGGTGCTCAAAGTAACTCACTGGCCAAGGATTAAAGGCACGGACTTCTTGCCAGAGTTGCTGGGCAGATTTATTCCAATCGAGTCTGGCTTCTTCTTTACTGAGTTTTTCTGCGTAGTTCGCTAAGGCTTCATCTTGTTTTTCAGCGGCTAAGGTGCCGTTTGCTAGACCTTCGAGGGCTTGCAATAGGGCAACAGGACCTTGTTCTGCCAATTTCTCGTAAAGGCTGGCTGAGGTGTCGCTATCTTCAATCGGCAGAGTGGTTTTCAGTAGCATATCGCCGGTATCTAAACCCACATCCATCTGCATAACGGTCACGCCGGTTTCTTTGTCGCCGGCCCAAAGTGCGCGTTGGATCGGTGCGGCACCGCGCCAGCGTGGCAAAATAGAACCGTGAACGTTAATACAACCTAAACGTGGCGTATCTAATACGACTTTTGGCAGGATAAGGCCGTAGGCAACTACCACCATAATATCGGCATTCAGCGCGGCAAGTTCTTGTTGCGCGGGTTCTTTACGTAATGAACCAGGTTGATACACAGGAATATTGTTGGCGACGGCGAGTTCTTTTACTGGGCTGGCGGTCAGCTTCTTGCCGCGGCCAGCGGGTCTATCGGGCTGAGTGTAAACGCCAATCACATTGTGGTGTGAGTTCAACAGTGCTTGTAAGTGGCGAGCGGCAAAATCCGGTGTTCCGGCAAAGATGATGTTGAGTGGTTTCAAATCTGATCCTATGCTTCTTTGGCGTCCAATCGGGCCGCTTTTTCAAGTTTTTGTTTGATCCGCTGACGTTTTAGCGGCGACAGATAATCGACAAACAATTTGCCTTTGAGGTGATCCATTTCGTGTTGAATACAGATAGCAAAAAGCTCATCGGCCTCAACAATAAATTCGTTGCCGTGCCTGTCTAAGGCTTTTACCGTAACAAATTCGGCGCGATCGACTTTGGCATAAATGCCCGGCACCGACAGGCAACCTTCTTCATTGCAGAAGTCGCCGCGGCTGGCGATAATTTCGGGATTAATAAACACTTTCGGTCGTTCGACTTCATCTTGTAAGTCCATGACAATAAGTCGTTTATGGTAATCCACTTGGGTCGCGGCCAGACCGATACCTTTTTCTTGGTACATGGTTTCGAACATATCATCAATTTGAGTTTGCAGCTCGGCATTAAACTCTGTGATGGGTGTGGCTTGTGTCCGCAATCTTTCGTCAGGAAATTGTAATACTTTTAATTGTGCCATACATAAACTCTTAACAAGTCTGTCAAATCTCTGCCAGTTAGTTATACTGACTGATGCTAATGGGTTAATTTTAATCTTTAGTGCCTATCAATAACAGTAAAAGCTCAAACTAAGAGCCAAACAACATGGAAATACCCATGAAACGGTTAATTTTACTCGCGTTAATGACATTCAATTGCACGTTTGTTGCCGCCGATACCCTTACGCTGAAAGCGGGGCATCCTGAGTCATATGTAGTGAAAAAGGGCGATACTCTTTGGGATATCTCCGCAGCGTTTCTGAATGATCCATGGAAATGGCCACGTCTTTGGGATGTAAACCCGCAGATTGCCAATCCCCATCTTATTTACCCTGGCGATCAACTCACCCTAGTGTTTGTTGATGGTCAGCCTCGACTCGTGCGCAACGGCGACATACTCGATACTGCTAAACCCCATGTAAAGAAGAGCCCTGAAGGACGGATCATTGCGAAGAGCAATGCCATTCCTGCCGTCGACTTGGCCTTGATTGAACAGTATTTAGTGCAGAATCGCGTTGTCGCAACCGACTGGCTTGCCGAGCAACCTATGGTATTAGCAGGTGAAAGCCCATCGCGTCATCATATTGTGGGTGATGTCATTTATATCGATGCTGAACTGCCGATGAATCAAAAGTACGGTGTTTACGAACGTGGTCGCGAGTTTTTCAATAAGGAGTCTGGCGAGGCGATAGGACAAGAAGCTATTTTAGCCTCAACTGGGCAAGTGGTTGAGTCTGGTAAGGTGTCAAAAATTAAGTTGTTAACCAGCTTTCGTGAAACCAAAGCAGGTTTCAGAGTCATGCCGATGGAAAGTGATTCCTTGATGTCAGCTTATTTCACCCCAAAGCCTGCAGAGTTAAAGACACCAGCTGTTGTGCTTGCTATCGAATCGAAGATGCGTGAAGCGGGTAAGTTGGATGTGGTGTACTTAGATAAAGGCACCCAAGATGGGGTTGAGCCCGGAGTCGTGTTCTCTATTTACCGTGATGGTGAAGTCATTGTCATCAACAATGATGGTATGCCAGTGCCTGCCACTGAGCGCACCGCCTACGATAACCTGATGGCATCTGTCTCATCGGATCGTGCTATTCAAATGCCGGATATCTATCATGGCAAGCTGTTAGTTTTCAAAGTATTTGACAAAGCGAGCTTAGGTTTGATTGTTTCCACCGAGCGTCCTGTGCGTGTCGACGATAAGTTAATCGCCCCAGAATCTTTAGCCTTAAGAGGTCTATAATCTCTGAAAATTTGGTCGATTGGTTAGTTGTTTGTGCTGTATCTGGGCTAGGACCCGCTCGGATCCAACAATTATTAACGCACATGGAAGTGGACGACCTCAGACAAAGGTTAGAGCATGAGAGACAAGCGCTACCTTTATCTGATCATCTGCTCCATAGCCTTGTTATTGATTATCAAAAAGTGGATGTCGCCCTCGAATGGCAACAGCAAGCCGCCGATCATCATCTGCTTTGTTTCTCTGATCCGCTTTATCCACCATTATTAAAACAACTCTCAGATCCGCCCGCCGTCCTGTTCGTTAAAGGTTGCTTAGAGGCGTTAGCCCTTCCTTATCTTGCTATTGTTGGCAGTCGTAATGCTTCTCCAGGCGGATTGCAGGTCGCTTACCAACTGGCTGCTGAGATGTCCTCAATGGGATTTGGTATCTGTAGCGGCATGGCGATGGGGATTGATGGGGCGGCCCATAAAGCCTGTGTTGACCATCAAGGGCGCACTATTGCCGTACTAGGAACGGGCATAGAGATCATTTATCCACGAAAACATCGACAGCTTTATCATGATATTCAGCGGCAAGGCTGTATACTTAGCGAGTTTTGGCCTGATACTGGTCCCTTTGCGGGTAATTTCCCGAAACGAAATCGGATTATTAGCGGTCTTTCTTTAGGGACACTTGTGGTTGAAGCCTGTCGTAAAAGCGGTTCTTTAATCACAGCGAGGTTGGCGATGGAGCAAGGGCGTGAGGTGTTTGCCGTTCCGGGCTCAATCTTGGGTGGTTACCATCAAGGCTGTCATGATTTATTACGTGATGGGGCAAAACTTGTGGAAACAGCCGCCGATATAGTGGAGGAGTTGGCAAGTTTAACCGCTTACCACCTTGAAGAATTGAAGTTATGCCACCATATACAGCAAGGCGAGATTTGTAATTTGCCATTTTCGTCTCTGTTAGCTAGTGTAGGTTATGAAACTACATCCATTGATGCAGTAGTTGAACATAGTGGGAAAACGATAGATCTGGTGTTAGAACAAATGCTTGAACTTGAGTTGCAAGGTTGGGTGATTGCAGTACCCGGTGGTTACGTCAGAGTAAAGAGGAGCTAGCCATGTTTGATATCCTCATGTATCTATTTGAAAACTATGTTCACAGTGAAGTTGAACTACTAGTTGATGAAGACGAGTTAACCAAGGAACTCACTCGTGCCGGATTTCATCAATCCGAGATTTTAAAAGCGTTAACTTGGTTAGAGCGCTTAGCAGAATTACAAGAAGGGGATAAACCTTATCTTTGTAATCACGATCAGCATTCGTTTCGTATCTATACAAAGGACGAAATGGACAAGCTGGATGTGGAATCCCGCGGTTTCTTGCTGTTTTTAGAGCAAGTTAAAGTGCTGAATGTCGAAACCCGTGAAATGGTGATCGATAGAGTCATGGAGTTGGATGAGCCAACCCTGATTTTAGAAGATCTCAAATGGGTTATCTTAATGGTGTTGTTTAACGCTCCTGGTCATGAGTCCGCTTATGAGCAAATGGAAGATTTAATCTTCGAACAGCCAGAAGGCCGACTACATTCTTAATCGTTGTGAAAGATGAATTATGAGAGAAAGGAGGCTAAGACCTCCTTTTTTGATGCCATAAATTCCTTGATGGCACTGCGCTTGATATTCTAATGCGCTACGACAGGTGGTGAATGATTATGTCTAAGATTGATGAACAATTATTTAGTGCCCACGAACACGCACTGGAAAAAGAATACGAACTTTGCCCTGAATGTGGCAGCGAGTTATCGGTCAAACACAGTAAGCACGGCGGTTTTATTGGCTGCAATAATTACCCTAGCTGTAATTACACTCGTCCCTTAGTGCAGCACGAATCCATTGAAACTCAAGTGATTGAAGGTTCTGTATGTCCTGAATGCGGCCACGAACTGGCGGTAAAGTCTGGGCGATTTGGGATCTTTATCGGTTGCACTCAATACCCTAGCTGCACGCATATTGAAAAACAGGATCAAGCGAGTGACAAGCCTGATATCCCTTGCCCAGAATGTAAAACGGGTAAACTGGAGCACAGAACGAGTCGCTTCGGAAAGAGTTTTTATGCCTGTAGCGCTTACCCTAAGTGCAAGTTTATTGTGAATTATCCTCCGGTTGCTGAAGATTGCCCAAGTTGTGGTTTTGGGATCTTAGTCGAGCGTAAAGGTGCGGCGGGGATGCGTTTAGAATGTCCGCAAAAAACCTGCAAGTACAAGCGCCCCTTGTAGCGAGGCCATTGCATAATATTTGTTGCCTTAGTGCGGCTTGAGTATAATCCCCAACCGATCGTTAGATGGGGCGGCGAAGATTCGGGTAATGACAAAAACTGATAAGACGCATAAGGTGATTTGATAATGTTGCAGCTACACCCATCCGATATAAAAGACATCATTCTTGACGGTGGCGTTATTGCTTATCCAACCGAGGCGGTTTATGGCCTAGGTTGTGACCCTGATAACGACACTGCTATCCAAAAGTTATTGGCGGTAAAACAGCGCCCATGGCAGAAAGGACTGATCTTAGTCGCCAGTGATTTTCAGCAGCTTTTAGCCTATGTTGATGAATCGCAATTGACGGCTGAGCAGCTTGAATTTGCATTTTCCAAGTGGCCGGGGCCTTTTACCTTTGTCATGCCAATCAAAGCACATGTTTCAAAATACCTCTGTGGCGAATTTGACTCTATCGCAGTGCGAGTGTCGGCCCATGCTGGAGTACAAGCCCTGTGCCGCGCACTTAATAAACCTTTAGTGTCGACCAGCGCTAACCTTGCGGGTGAAGATCCCGCATTAACTGCCGCTGAAATCCTCGCTGATTTTACCGGTAAAATCGATGCACTGGTATTAGGCGAACTCGGCGAACAACGTCAGCCCTCGACCATTATCGATGCGCGAAGCGGCAAAATTTTACGAAATGGACAATGAGCAAACCAATAATAAGGATAACAAGATGAGTGTGCCTGATGCTGCAGTGGTAAAAGCGTTTTTACTCGATTTACAAAACCGAATTTGTGCCGGTTTACAGGCTCTGGATGGCCAAGCAACGTTTGCCGCCGATTCATGGACCCGCGCCGAAGGCGGTGGTGGCACGAGCCGAGTATTAACCCAAGGTGCAGTATTCGAGCAAGCTGGAGTTAACTTTTCCCATGTGACTGGCGCCGCTATGCCGGCGTCAGCTACGGCGCATCGCCCAGAATTGGCGGGTCGCAGTTTTGAGGCTATGGGTGTGTCTTTAGTGATCCATCCTAACAATCCTTATATCCCGACGACTCACGCCAATGTGCGCTTCTTTATCGCGCAAAAAGAAGGTGCCGATCCTGTGTGGTGGTTTGGCGGTGGTTTTGACTTAACGCCTTATTATCCATTTGAAGAAGATGTGCGCGAGTGGCACCAGACGTCTAAGGATATTTGTGCGCCTTTCGGGGATGAGGTTTATCCCAAGTATAAGAAATGGTGCGATGAGTATTTCTTCCTGCCGCATCGTAATGAAACCCGCGGTGTGGGCGGACTTTTTTTCGATGACTTGAATCAAGCAGGATTCGAGCAAAGCTTTAGCTTTATGCAAGCCGTGGGCAATGGCTTCTTAACGGCCTATGCGCCGATTGTTGAGCGTCGTAAGGATACTGAGTTCGGTGAGCGTGAGCGTCAGTTCCAACTCTATCGCCGTGGTCGTTATGTTGAGTTCAACTTAGTCTACGACAGAGGCACGTTGTTTGGTCTGCAGACAGGTGGACGTACCGAGTCTATCTTAATGTCGATGCCGCCATTAGTGCGTTGGCAATATGCTTATACACCAGAGGCGGGAAGCCCAGAGGCAGATTTGTACGATAATTACCTCAAACCCCGCGATTGGGTTTAGCCGTTAATCATAAAAAGTGGATGCCATATCCACGTTATTGATTACGCATATGATCGGCCAGAGTTGAAATCGCCTCAAAGATGGCGGCTCGATGCTCTGGCTTTTTAATGTTCTCTTCAATCGCAAACTTCATACAAAACAGCCATTGATCGCGCATCGCCTCATCAATATCGACATGCATGTGTCGTGCTCGCAATGCCGGATGACCATATTTTTGCTGATAAAGCTGCGGCCCGCCTAGCCAACCACTTAAAAATTCAAACAACTTCTGCTCTGATTCCGCAATGGGCGCCCTATGAATGGCAAGCAGTGTTGTCGTTTCTGTTGAGCTTGCCATCTTCTGATAAAAACATTTAGTGATCGCGCGGATCACTTTTTCGCCGCCGATTAAGTCATAGGCGTTAGATTGACTCGGATCGCGATCATCCTGCGGAGTGTGTTTACTAAAAATCTTTTTAAGCCAGTTCATTGGAATAGTCGTTCACTAAATAGAGTGTATTGAGCCGATGGCGCATTATAGCGTGAAACCTAGCGTGAAATTTAGTTGAGCATAATTCGTCTTGCGTGGGCTCAAAAGCGCGGTAGACTGCAAAGCCATTGAACCTAAAATTTCATATCGCTATGACAGACAGATACGCAGTGTTTGGCAATCCAATTAGCCACAGTAAATCGCCGTTCATCCATGGACAATTTGCCGCGCCCACCCAAGAGTCATTAACCTATGAAGCCATTCTCGCTCCGGTCGATGGTTTTGAAGCCTCATTGACGGCGTTTTTCAATGCGGGCGGCAAGGGCGCAAATGTGACTGTGCCTTTTAAGGAGCAAGCTTTTACGCTCTGTGACAGTATCAGCCCCGAAGCCAAACTCGCTGGCGCAGTCAACACCTTAAGTTTATTGGCCGATGGCACTATTCGCGGTGATAACACCGATGGCTTAGGGCTGGTGGCCGATCTCATCGCTAACTTAGGTAGCTTGCAAGATCAGCGCGTGTTACTTATTGGCGCTGGTGGCGCGGCGCGCGGTTGTATTCTGCCGTTATTAAATGCGGAGATTGCACAACTGACCATCAGCAATCGCACCCACACTAAGGCGCAGCTTTTAGTCGATATCTTTACTTCTGTGGATAACGGCGCTTACGCGAGTAAAGTCACCGCCGTAGAAATGAGTGAGCTTGCGGGCGAGTTCGATATCATTATTAATTCAACCTCTGCTAGCCTTGCGGGCGAGTTGCCACCTTTGCCAGCACATATCATCACCACCCAAACCGTTTGTTATGACATGATGTATGGCGCCTCGGTCACCGCGTTTAACCAATGGGCACTCTCCCAAGGTGCAGCAAAAGTCATTGATGGGCTAGGTATGTTAGTCGGACAAGCGGCCAAGAGTTTTACCTTATGGCGAGGTATTGAGCCCGACACCCAAGTGGTGTTGACGCTTTTGCGGGACAACCTAATGGCAGAGCCTAAGTAGGAAGCATGAATCAAAGTATTCTTTTCCCCGATCTGCAATATTGGGACGATGCCCAAGGGCAAATCTGTTTTATGGCGCAGTCGCAGGGGATGAACATCAAGTGCTATATCAGTGCCGCCAAATTACGTGAGCTGAATGATTTTTCTGAACAGCCGAGTACCGATGAAGCTGCTGCTATGCTGGCATTATTTGATGCGGTGAGATTTGACGCCGAAGAAATGGCAGAAGACTTAATCGAAGCCGAAGAGTTTGATGAGTTTGGCGCAGTACGCCTAGGCTAGCTTCATCGCGAGTTTCAGTGGATAGATTTTGAATCAATAAATAGCAAAAGACGACAGAGACTGAATGAGTCTCTGCCGCCTTTCTTATATAGCGATACTAAGCGACTAACGCTAACTGACTAGATGTTTTGTAACTCAACTAAGTACTCGTTTTTCAGTCTGACATAGTTGTCGGCAGATTCTGGCAAAAAGGCAATTTCGGCAGGTGTTAATGGACGAGCCTGCTTAGCTGGGCTGCCTACATATAAATAGCCGCTCTGTAATACCTTGCCCGGTGGCACTAAAGAGCCCGCACCTAAGATCACATCATCTTCTAAAATCGCACCGTCAAGAATAATCGCGCCCATGCCCACTAATACTCGGTTACCGACTTTGCAACCGTGAAGCATCGCCTTGTGACCAATAGTCACATCATCACCAATAATCAGTGGATGACCATCGGGACGAGCAGCTGACTTACGCGTCACATGCAATATGCTACCGTCTTGCACATTAGAGCGCTTACCAATACGAATATGGTTAACATCACCACGCGCCGCCACCATAGGCCAAATACTGGCATCAGTATCTAACGCAATATCGCCAACAAGCACCGAAGCTTCATCTACATACACATTATTGCCTAATTGAGGATGAATACCTTGGTAAGTTCTGAGTGGCCCTGACATAGAAAAGTCCCTAATTGAGTGGTTTTTTGCATTATAAAGGTTAAAAACTAGCTGGTCAGGTCAAATATCCAACGAACAGTGAGAAAATGACAATTATCTTAAAAATAGGGGTTGCGCACTTTCTCAATCTCCCTATAATGCGCATCCACTGACACGGCAGACAGCGAAAGCGAGCTGACGAGTTAGGTTGAATTGAATGGCTTTTAACCACTTAATTCAATCGCAGCAAGAAGTTGAAAATACTCCTTGACGCGAAACGGGAAAT
>NZ_JAUOEV010000024.1:0-81618 GCF_031932135.1 Shewanella vaxholmensis | reverse complement strand
TTTATCTTGTTCCTGCCGCAAAGCGGCTTCGTTCAACAAACACTTTAAGGCGAATTAGCGACACATGACATTTATACTATGTGTTGATTTTAGTGATTAAGGTGGTGTACTTAAATATCGCATTGCGTTGCTCACCATTTAAACGGACTTTGAGGAAGATTATGAAAGAATTGCCAACATCTGTAGTATTGGAAAAATTTAAGAGCACGAAACCTCAAGATTATAAATTAGTGGCGCAATTCCAAGATTGGTATTTTAATTCGTTTATGGATGTTCTAGGAATTTATATCGAGTGGAGACCTAGAACAAAAAATCCAAAAGGTTTCTTAGAACGGCTATTAAAGGATTGGGGGATAAAACATTGGATTCCCGAATATCCACCCGCCGTTCTCAAGAAAATGATCACAAATAGCTACACGACATTGTCGATTAATGATGTGGCCACTATTAGCATGGCCCTCTCAGCATTATTGGTGGACGACAAAATTGGCAAACAGCTCAAAGAACGAGCGATAGTGTGCATAGAAAGACAATCTACAGATCTCGTGCTAAGCCAAGCTGGTCATAAGAACTTAGATACCGCCAAAGACTTTTGGGGCAAGCTAAAAGTATTGATTAGTGAATCAAAATAAAGCTAACGAGGAATGGTAATCGCCCCCCAGAATCACCTAAGGCATTAACTGCTAATGAACATCGAAGCACTGATTGAACAAATAGAGAATACTGACTGGCTAAGCCAAGCTGAACACATCTTAGCGATTTCTCAATTACAAATTGAATGGGATTGGTTGCCGACCAGCAGAGATCAACCCGATCCTTTCGAAGGAACATATACAGCTAAACCAGACGAACAGATCTACGACAAAGAGGCTGAGAAAATGGTTTATAAAGCCGCGTTGAGATCGTTGCGAAGCGTTGGTAACGCTCATCCTAAACTCGTCGATGGCCCTCATAACTACACAGAGTCAATGAAAGGTAGCGCGCTGTTCGCTTGTAAACACGCAGCCAAAGAGGTCCTTTCCAATCAGCCTGGAAAGTGGTTAGCAATCTTAGCATTATATAAAAACGGTGTGTGGCCATGTGGTATAACCCAAACTGGGGAATTGGTTATCCTGTAGGGCAGTGAAGACAGTAAAACAAAAGTTAGGGCAAAAGATCGGACAGTTATAACTTTTATTCATTAAAAATTCGACCAATAACACCTGAGCCTAAGGAATACACCACCCCCTCGGAGTTGCCGCAGGGCATTTGCGTTCGTTGCTTGATCGAGGCATGGTCGTTCTCGTGCATCCATGCACTTCACGACATTCTGGCATCCTGCCTATCAGAGGCCGAGATAGCGTCAGTCGAATCAGGGACGAGCGTCTGACGCGATCGCATAAGGGCGCTTAATGCCCACAAGGGGCTTTCAACTCCGTTGGGGGCGTCTTGGAGCATCCAAGGACGAAGGCCAACGGCCGTTTTTAGCGCGAGATAGGGATATCGAGCTGGCAATTTAACATGGACGTTTTTGATAGGACGAGCAGTCCTCCTTGGTCGACTCATGATCAAAAAGCAGGGGGGGTGAAGCCCTACGACTTTTGCTTTGATTAACATTTTGTGGCTTAGGATTTGCTTATCCACCACGGCGCATTGGCAAACAGATAACAAAGCGATGCCGCCATTATGGATAAGCCACAATAATAGGGAGCACCCGATCCGCCATGAGAACCACCATAAGACTCACCATGAAAGCCACGATGAAAATCACCTTAGATGACCTTAAAGGGCCTGAGATAGCGGCATTGCTGCAGGAACACCTCGACGATATGCGGGCAACTTCACCGCCCGAAAGCGTTCACGCATTAGATCTTGATGGCCTGCGTCAGCCCAATATCCGTTTTTGGACCCTATGGGATGGCAACAATTTAGCGGGCTGCGGTGCACTAAAATGGTTAGATGCTGAGCACGCCGAGATCAAATCCATGCGCACCGCCGCGCCCTATAAGCAGCAAGGTATAGCGTCTAAAATATTGCAGCACTTAATTAACGATGCCAAAAGTGCTGGCGTCAAACGCCTGAGTCTAGAGACAGGCTCGATGGACTTCTTCAACCCTGCACGTATGCTCTACAGCAAATTTGGTTTTGAAATCTGTGGCCCCTTCGACTGCTACCAACTCGACCCCAATAGCGTGTTTATGACGAAGAAAATCTAAAACACATGCGCCTTAGTCTTTGAAATTCATCTACTAAGGCGCTTTGCTGCAGCTAAGTATTCGCTCGCTTCACCACAGCTGCAGTTCTGTGCCCGTTCCACCAATGGATAATAAACCCAAGCAACAGCCCCCAAAATGCGCTGCCGATACCCAGCACACTAAAACCTGATGCCGTGACCAAGAAAGTGATCACTGCTACCTCGCGATCTTCGGTTTTAGCTAATGCGGCGGTAAGGCTATTGGCGATAGTGCCAAGTAGCGCTAATCCGGCGATGGCCAGGACTAATTCCTTAGGGAAAGCGGAAAACAGGCCGACCACAGTGGCGCCGAGTAACCCAGTGATAAAGTAAAACACCCCGCCCCACACCGCCGCCCAGTAACGGGTCGCAGGATTCGGGTCTGCTTCTTTACCCATGCAAATAGCGGCTGTAATGGCGGATAAGTTGAAAGCAAAACCGCCAAAGGGCGCGAGGATAACCCCGATGAATCCTGTCGTCGTGATCAAAGGCGAAATAGGCGGCCTGTAGCCATTACCATGTAGCGCAGCAACGCCCGGCATATTTTGCGAGGCCATAGTCACCACAAACAGCGGTAGCGCCACGCCAATAACACTCGCCAGCGAAAACTCAGGCGTAGTCCACACCGGCATCGCCAGTTGCAACTGAACGGCATCTAGCTTGAGCAAATCTAATTGAAAACTCATGCCTATGCCCACCAGCAATGTCAGCAAGATGATGTAGCGCGGCGCAAAAGGCTTAACAACGACAAACACCAACAGCATGATTAATATGAGGCTCAGCTGGGTTTGCATCGCTTGAAATAGCCCTAGGCCAAATTGCAGCAGGATCCCCGCCAACATGGCTGAAGCGACTGACTGCGGCATGATGCGAATAAGCTTATCCATCCAACCCGCCACCCCGCAAAGGGTGATTAACATCGAACTCACCAGAAACGCGCCTATGGCTTGGTTGACGCTCAATCCCGCTAGGCTGGTCACCATAAGCGCCGCGCCCGGTGTCGACCAAGCCGTTAGAATAGGATTCTTGTAGTAAAGCGATAGCCCTATGCTGGTCACGCCCATGCCCACACCTAAAGCCCACAGCCACGAACTAATCTGTGCAGGTGTCGCCCCCACAGCTTCCGCCGCTTGAAAGATAATCACAGCCGAGCTGCTATAACCCACCAATACCGCAATAAAACCCGCTGATATTTTTGACAAACTCCATGCATCTCGCCACATACTCACTCCCTTCCTCTGCAATTGATGTCGCCACCATGTTGTGCGCTATAACGTACGAGATGGACAAGATAGCATCTGTGCGTTATAACGTACAAACTAAATTTTTATAAAAATGATGGGGCCATTGTGCAGACGATAAACAGCTATCTCGCCACCACACTCAAAGCACTTCGCAACCAAAAGGGATGGAGTTTAGATAAGGCCGCCCAAGAGACGGGCGTCAGCAAGGCCATGATAGGACAAATCGAGCGCGGTGAATCGAGCCCAACCATTGCGACGCTGTGGAAAATTGCCAGCGGATTCAATTTCTCGCTTTCGACCTTTCTCGAGCCCACTCCCCAGAGCCAAGGCGCTGTATTCCGTAAGCCCGACGAGTTACGCCAACAACCCGCCACCGACGGTATGTTAGTCGCGTCACTGTTTCCCTTTGAAGATCGCTTTGGTTTTGAGATGTTTGAACTCACTCTGCTGCCAAACTATGAGCGGCTTTCTGAACCCCATGAAGCTGGCGTCACTGAACATGTCATTGTATTAAGCGGCACTATGGAAGTGTTAGTCGATGGACAGTGGCAAACGCTCAAACAAGGTGAAGCGGTACGATTTGCGGCCGACAAACCCCATGGCTATCGCAATCTCAACGACCAAGCCGTGGTCTTCCACGACATCATTCACTATCAACGAGGCAGTGAATCTAGCTTGTAGCAGCTTATCTAACGCCAGTAATGCAGAGTTCGAGTACCAACAACGCCAAAGACCAAACCATTACTACCGATAATTTGCAACGCTTGCACTCGCCAATCCATTAGAATAAACTTATTGAAAATTTTCTAATGGTAGGGGCAATGCTATGTTTCAATCTTTACTGGCTAAGTTATCCGGCAGTCACTCGGGCGAAAAGTGTTGGCAATTGATTGAGCAAGGCGCGCGGGTGATTGATGTGCGTTCACCGGAGGAATTTGCCTCCGGTCATTTGCCCCAAGCCATTAATGTGCCATTGCCAACGCTCGACCAATGGTTGCATCAAGTCGACAATAAACAGCATCCCTTCGTGCTCTACTGTGGCGCGGGGATTCGAGCGCAGAAAGGCTGCGATATCCTCAAGGCCAATGGTTTTGGCTGCGTGGTGAATGGCGGTTCGCTTAAAGATTTAGTCTGCTGCCAACCGAGCTAATTTAAGCCTTGGTTGTTCGGCAACAATCTGCATGTAGTGATAGTTTAGATATCTGCGAGGTGATGTATGCATAAAACGAATCATGCCAAAGCGTTACAGCTTGAAGCCGCACAGGTTAACCCTGCTGAAAAGCCGCATGAAACTGAACGCCCTGCACGCTTTAGCATCAGTCGTAACCGCGACCAAGCCAGCACTAAGGTGCGTTATGTTGAGACTAGCGCCCTTGCTAAAGGCTGCAGCCTTTGCGAATAAACAGCTTAGCGTGCGACTTAAACCTAGTAGCTCAAACCTAACCATTTAAGCCAAGCGTGCTTAGCTTAAATGGACATACAAAAATGCCAGCCCATTAACGGCTGGCATTATTTATTCAGCTAAATCAGATGACTCAGCTAATCAATGGGACAATTAAGCTTTCAGCTGATCGATACTGTGTTTTGCTTCGCTCATGCCTTTGTCGTGTGCTTCAGGACCCATGTTCAGCGCTTCGGCGTAAACCACTTCAACATTAGTGATACCAATAAAGCCTAAAACCGTTTTCAAGTAAGGTACAACGTGATCCGTTGGGCCATCTTTGTGAGCGCCGCCACGGGTCGTCACTAACACAGCGCGTTTACCTTCCACTAATCCTTTTGGACCTGTTTCTGTGTAAGTAAAAGTCACACCAGCGCGGGCAATGAAATCGATCCAGTTTTTAAGTTGAGTCGGAATAGTGAAGTTATACATAGGCGCTGCGATAACAATAGTGTCGTTCGCTTTTAATTCAGCAACTAAGGTATCTGATAATGCGAGCATTTCTTGCTGACGTGCCGATAATTCTGCACCACCACGTAAACCAGAAGCGATTTCACCGTCTACCATAGGCAGCACGTCTTTACCGCCTAAATCACGTACTGTGATAGCGGCGCCTTGGGTTTCCCAGTGGCTAGCTAAGTGGTCAATTAACACGGCAGATTGTGAATAACCGCCAAGAATGCTTGATTTTAAAATTAAGACTTTAGACATAATCTGCTCCGAAAATAGGTAAATGACTGAGAGTCAGATGGAATATCTCAACTCTATGACGCTAGTGTATTCGCCCATAAAAAAGAAATAAAGTGGATAAAATTTGAGATTCACTTCGATTTTTTAGAAAGGTTATAGGTTGTTGCGACGCGCTATAAATTAACTCGCTTTCGGCGCACTGACATACAGACCTTCGAATACCGCACAAAGCTTAACATCACAATACAATTGCACAGCTAACTTCACTTTCACTCTGCGACCTCTTTGCAACGGACTAAGATCCACAGTTGGCCATTGCACTGTTACCACAGGATCACAAGTCACTGGAGCGAGATAACGAATATGGGCATCGGCGAGCACAATGTCACCCGCAACGCCAGCTAACTGCTGGTTCAGCCACACAGAGCCCCAGCCAGTTAAGGTCATCAAGGTATAAATACTGCCGGCAAACATGGTCTGATGCAGATTAATATTGGGCGCTATCGGCGCTGTGACTCGAAATTCACCTTCACAGTAATCGAGTGGCGCAATCTGCATAAATTCACTAACAGGAATAGTACTGTGCCACGTCTGGCGTAATTGAATGAGTAGTTGAGTAAGTAATTCATCCATGTGCATTTACCTCGATACAACCCTCTTCACAGCTAACACCGAATAAGTTCAACACTCTATCCCCCAGAAAAACCACGCGTTGACTAATGTAATAGCTAACGTAATAGCTAACACGATAACTAACGCAATCACTCGCGCGATAAGAAGCTACACCTGCAGATTAAAAGTCACAGGGCCATCATTAACTAAGGACACTTGCATATCGGCGCCGAATTGTCCGGTTTCTGTGGTCACGCCCTTAGCGCGGCAAAATGCGACAAACTCTTCATAGAGTGCCAAGGCTTGATCCGGCGTACCTGCGCCCGAAAAACTCGGCCTCAAGCCACGGCCCGTATCGGCAGCCAAGGTAAATTGCGACACCACTAACAAAGAGCCACCGACTTGCTCTAGGTTGAGATTCATCTTGCCATTTTCATCGGAAAACACGCGATAACTCATCACTTTAGTTGCCAGTTTTTCCATCTTCTCGCGGGTATCTTCCTGCTCAACGCCCAGCAGAACCAACAAGCCCTTATCGATCGCACCTATGGTTTGATTATCGACAACCACACTGGCGCGGCTCACTCTTTGAATTAACGCAATCACAACTTTTCCTTTTTAGATTAAGGCTTAACGGGAACCATTTGCTGCATGAGCGGGATAGGACGAATATATTGATCGATACCATCTGGCAGGGATTGTGCGACTTGCGCCAAACCGCCATTGGTCCATAACATAAAGCGACGTAACTCTTCGATTTCAACACGGTCGGCAAAGGTGACTGTGCCTTGTATTTGGATCACAGCGCCTTGGTCCAGCAACACGAACTTGGCAAAATTAAGCTTTTGATTCAAAGTGCCAATCACCACAGGCAGCTCTTGACTAGCCTGTAATTGCGGATGCACGGCATAGAAACGATTCATTAAAATACGGTCAATGCCCGCAGAATTAATACTCGGCTCAAGCAAAAACTGGTTATCGCCAAACTGCACCGCGACTTTAGTTGGCGCAACTTTGGTGGCCAAGTAGTTAGCGTTAATCAACGCTTGATACAAGCGCTCAGCGGCAGCTTCATTGGTCAATCCACCCAGTTCAACGACTTTGGGCGCGACGGGTGCACTCACGTTCTCCTGAGCCACCACTGGGTCAATCGCGCTGGTTTGCGAGGGCGCCGTGGCGGCACAGGCAGTTAATCCGAGTAAACTGGCACTGATGAGCAATGTTTTCATTGTATTTCCCTTTGATGTATCCACGACCACATAGCATGGATTTCTGCTGTGACCGCCAAAAACAACGGCTCGCTATTGAGCATATGTCCGCCGTCGGCAACAGATTGAATCGTAATAGCATGCTCTAACCCAGCCAAAAAATCGCGCAATAGCGCCGCTGGGCAAATCGCATCCTGCATTCCTTGCAATAACACACTACGCGCCTTCACCCTAGGCGTCACGCGTTGCAACACACTCATGGCATTGAAGTAATCATGCCGAGCAAAGTGCAATTCGATATCCGCTAACGCTAATACTGGGTCGGGTAACTGTCTTGGCAACACCAATCTCGCCCCCGCGAGCTTTAGCTCCCACTGAACCCAACGCCGCGCAAAATGGTGCCGCAGGTTTTCATCGGCCGATGTCAAACCTTGATGGTACAAATCCAGCAGTTCAGTCAGCGATGGCGCAACAGGCGCATTACCACTGAAGAGTCGATAAGCCGCTGGTTGCAATTTTGCCGCGCCGTCAGCGCCATAGAGCCAATCTATGCCTTCTTTAGACGGAATAAATAACGCCCACAGCACTTGCGCTATCACCCGTTCGGGAAATAATCCGCTGTAAATTAAGCCTAATGTGGCCCCAAAGGAGCCGCCCGCTAAACACCAGCGCTCAATACCTAACGCGAGGCGAATAGCCTCCATATCGCAGATCAAACCATTAAGATGATTATGGGCTAAATCGCCAAAGGGTAAAGATTGCCCAGACCCGCGTTGATCTAAAAGCAAAATCCAATATTGATCGCCATTAAATAAAGCTAAATCACCGATATCACAACCCGCTCCCGGACCGCCGTGCAAATACAGCAGTGGGATACCTTGTGGATTACCGTATTGCGCCAGATGCAATTGCTGACCATTGCCAACGTTAAACCAGTCGCGACGGATAAAAGGGGGAAAGGATTCGGGCACTGATTCAGGCATTAGGTGTCATCGCCATTACTTAACCGTTTAGGGATGTCATTCCGATTTCGCCACGGCCTTGAGTGCATCTACTTCTGCCGAAGTTAAGGTTACAGGCTGATTATCTTGGCAGTCTTGTAAAGGCTTACCATCTAGATCCGTTTCATCCTCATCGGAGCTCGACTCATAATCTAAATACTCTGGCATAGCCGCGGTAATTTCCGCGCCGAGTAATACTATCATCCACGATAAATACACCCAGACAAAGATAATAGGGATCACGGCTAAAGCCCCATAAATAGCTTCATAGCTCGGAAACTGAGTCACATACAAGGCAAAGGCTTTTTTACCTAACTCAAACAAGATTGCGGCGACAATCGCCCCTAATAATGCATGTAGAAACTTCACCTTTTGATTAGGCACCACCATATACAACAGCAAGAATGCAGCAACTGAAAACAGCATGGGCAAACGCTCAAGAAACACGGGCACCACACCCGACAACTGACCGTCAAAAACCTTCAATGACACTACGTAGGAAGTCGCCACCAAACTGGCCCCCACCAAAACAGGACCCAAAGTGATGACCATCCAATACATAGAAAATGCGACCACCACGGAACGCTTCTCTTTAGTACGCCAAATGTTATTAAGGGATTTGTCGATGGCGGAAATCAGCAAAATAGCGACCACCACTAAAGCGGCAATCCCGACAGCTGTGCCCTTAGAGGCATTAGCTACAAACTCATTGATATACACTTGCACTGTATCGCCGGCGGCGGGTAAAAAGTTCTGATAAACAAAGCCTTCTATCTGCCCACGAATGCCTTTAAACACAGGAAAAGCGGACAGCATAGACATAGTCACGGCCACCATAGGCACAAGTGACAATAGCGTGACATAGGCCAAATGTCCGGCGCGGATATTGATCTGATCTTCCACTAAACGCCGCTGCAAATGCAGCAGGAAGTGCCAGATCCCGAGGAATAAGACGCGAATTTGTGCCAGTTCTATCTTCTTAGTCACGGGTTTCTCTTGATTCTGTTGGTATAGACTCGTTATCTTCGTACAATAAACACTTAATTTACAAGTCTAAGGAGTGAATTGATGTCTCAACAAGGATCTGCGGGTAACGTTATTTCCGCTATTGCTAGCCTATTTTTCCCTGGGTTAGGCCAACTATTGCAAGGCCGCATTATGGCCGCACTGTTATTTTTCATTATCACAGTGGTGGGTTATGCCCTCTGGTGGCTAATTGTGCCCGCGGTAATAGGTGCTATCTTTCATCTGTGGAGCATTATCGATGCGGCCCGATTTAAGGCCGATTAATTTCAATTCACTCAGTGACGGAATACCCAATGAAAAGACTGATAACTTCAGGCCTGATTGCCGCAAGCCTCCTGCTCAGTGGTTGCCAAAGTGCCTATTACGGCGCGATGGAAAAGGTCGGTTACCATAAACGCGATATTATGGTCGACAGAGTTAAAGACGCGAAAGAATCCCAAGAGGACGCCCAAAAAGAGTTCAGCTCGGCCCTCGAAGAAATGCAAGCCCTGCTCAATCACGATGGCGGCAACCTAGAAAAAGCCTATAACAAGGCCAAGGATGAATACGAGTCGGCCCAAAGCGCCGCAGACAACGTTAGCAACCGCATCAAGAAAGTTGAAGATGTAGCCGAAGCGTTATTCGATGAGTGGCAAGATGAAATTGGCGAGATCAGCAAAGCCAGCCTGCGCCGTAACAGTGAAGCTAAGCTCAAAGAAACGCGACGCGCCTACGAACAATTGATCAAAAGCATGCACCGCGCCGAATCAAAAATGCCGCCCATCCTCACCGCCATGAAAGACAATATGCTGTATCTCAAGCATAACTTGAACGCCCAAGCCATTGGCGCGATCAAAGGCGAATTTACTAGTCTGCAAACCGACATTTCGGGCCTGATTAAAGAGATGAATAAATCGATTAATGAGTCGAACAAGTTTATCGAGTCACTCGAAAAATCAAAAAGTTGAACCAAAGCTGCTACTTAACTCCTAAGCCCTAGCACAATAAAGTGCTGGGGCTTTTTATGCTTTGTGTGACCTCGTTCGCTGTCCCTGCAAGTCATACTTTATTTGTGCAAGCCCAAAACACTTAGCTTTGTGAGCTATGGCGCGCTTTAGTGGATTGATAGCGCCAATCTTAGACCTGTCGCACAATTTCACTTAGTACTCAAAAACTTATCATCAGTTCATCACTCAGACACTGTACTCGTTACTCATTCGCTGTATTCATCACTATGACTTTTATCGAATCACTCACCCTGATGTTGGCACTCATGTATCTCGCCTCGCTCAGCTATTGGAGCGGCCAGAAATGGGGCGCTGTCGTAACACTGTTACTCAGTGTCAGCGCCGTCGCGATTAGCCTTTACTGGCCATTGGCACTCGGACTGATTATTGCGCTGCCGTTGGCATTATTGGGGCATAAATTTGCGCCAGACTCCTTCAAAGGTGAGATTAAGATCAATACTCTGCGGGAAGGCACTCAACATGTCTTAGCTCTATCGCTTTTACTGGTTGCCGTGCAATACACAATCAATACCGTATTGCTTAAGCAAGGAATTACACCTTGGCTAATGCGCCCCGATGTGGTCGATGCTTTCCTGCCGATTGCCGGCGGCATTGAACTGAAGGCCATTGTCAGTCTAAATTTGTGGGATCAAACCCATCCTGCTGCCGCGGTGATGTTAGCGGCGGTATTGCTCACAGGATTACTCTGTAAGCGGGCATTTTGTGGTTGGGCTTGCCCATTAGGTTTGGCAGGGGAATATTTGTATGCTGTTAGAAAACGCTTTATTAAATCAGAACTAACACCACCCGCTTGGCTCGATTGGCCACTGCGTATGCTCAAGTATCTATTGCTGCTTGGCCTTTGCTACATAGTGATTGGCATGCCAAGTGAGTCGATTCCTTATTATCTCGAAGGTAATTATCACAAGATTGCCGACTTAAAAATGGCACTGTTCTTTCTGACGCCGAGCCTGATTACCCTGTTTGTGTTTGCGCTGATCCTTGCCTTAGCCGCATGGCGCCGTCAGGGATTCTGCCGTTACTTGTGCCCTTATGGTGCCATACTCGGGATCTTAAGTTTTGCGAGCCCCTTAAAAATTCGCCGCGATACACAGCACTGCCTTATCGAAGCAAAAGGAATGAAATGCGACAAGTGCAGCCGCGCCTGCCCAGCAAACATCATAGTACACACCAAAACCACGGTGCGCAGCGATGAATGCCAGGCCTGTATGCGCTGCGTTGCCGCTTGCCCAAAATCAGCCGCCCTTGGTCTAGGGCTTAAATCTGGCCACAGACTCGGCCATAAGGGATTACTCGCATTAGTGCTTATCGCATTATTTATCCTACCGCTTGGCGCTTACTTAGCTGGCTTCTGGCACAGCCAAACACCCGACAATATCCGCATGGAATTGATCCAAGTGATAGATAGAGTGGGGCATTAGCTAATACTCCAAAATACACTGCAGATAATGGCTTACATCACTATCTGCAGTATTTCTTAATATATAAGTCATAACATTGATTACAATCAGGCAACGACTCGATTTTATCGCAGATACTATTCCTATACGGATACTAGAAAAGTGGTTTTATGTTCCCTAACATGGAGCTAGCCTATGCGACCCAACCGACAGCAACTGATCCGTTCGTTATTTGACGAATATATTGAGATGTATGCCTCCCGTGATGACAGGCTAACCCGCCGCTTTAGTGAGAACTTTAGCGGCTATGCTGGCAGTAGTGACCAGCTTGTCACCGACAGGGAAGAATGGGTGCGGATCACTCGGCAGGACTTTGCACAAGTGCCTGAGCGGATCCATATCGAAATGTTAGATCTCTCCTTACAAGATCTTGCCGACAACCTAGTGGTTGTGACTGCCTTTTTCCATATCCACTTACCTATCCCTAATCCTATGCTTTCCCGCGAGACAGCACGGCTAGTGTTGATATTTCGTCTAGAACACAAAGACTGGATGATTGCCCACAGTGGCATATCCATCCCCTACGGCTTAGCCCACAAAGGGGAGATTTACCCGATAGCACGATTAGAAGAGCGTAATGTCGAACTTGAGACCATGATCAAGGCACGCACCTGTGAGCTGGCAGAAACCAATAGGCAACTCGAAATACTCAGCAATACCGATGGTTTAACCAATATCGGCAACCGCCGCCTATTTGACATGATGTTACAAACTGAGTGGAGCCGAGGACAAAGGAGCAATTCCTCACTGGCCCTCATCATGCTCGATATTGACCACTTCAAACAATTTAACGATCACTATGGCCACCTCGCCGGCGATGATTGCCTTAAACAACTGGCCAGTACTTTATCCCAATCGGGCCGCAGAGCCGGCGAACTCGTGGCTCGCTACGGTGGTGAGGAATTTGTCATTCTGTTGCCCAATATCGACAAACAAACGGTACTCGACACAGCGCAGCATATTCATCAGTTAATCCAAGCCATTGCCATTCCACATGCGGATACCGACCTTGGTATTGTGACCGTCAGTGCAGGAGTCGCTTATCTGCAACCCTCAAACCAACAAAGCCATTTAGAGTTAGTTCGCCAAGCCGATGTCGCGCTTTACCGTGCAAAATCAGCAGGCCGCAATTGCATACGGGTGATGGATGAGGAGTAATACAGGATCTCAAGATTCAGCAGTTTGAATTAATCGCCGGCATACCCAATCTTCTTATTACAGAGCGACAGAGTTACAACGTTGAGCTGAGCCCGCAGTGCCATAGAGAAGATATGCTGTATAACGAAGAAAACGCCACATCTGATCCATAGTGCAAACTATCGATATGCCCATGACCAAATCAGTCCCAACAAAAAGCCCCGCATAGTTTCCTATGCAGGGCTTTTTAAACCGATTGACTCACCTTAAGGGTGTGCCACCTGAATCAACAGACTGGCATTAACCGCGGTTAAAGCGCTTACGATCGTTTTCAGTCAAGTGTCTCTTACGAACACGAATGCTCTTAGGTGTTACTTCAACCAATTCGTCATCATCGATGAACTCAAGCGCTTGCTCAAGTGTCATTGTGATTGGCGTAGTCAGCACTTGCGCTTCGTCAGTACCTGAAGCACGCATGTTGGTCAGCTGCTTTCCTTTCAGACAGTTAACTGTCAGATCGTTTGAGCGAGCATGGATACCAACAACTTGGCCTTCGTACACTTCAGCAGCGTGGCCAATAAAGAGACGGCCGCGGTCTTGTAGACCGAACAGTGCGAATGTCAGAGCCTTACCTGTCGCGTTAGAAATCAATACGCCGTTAGCGCGTTGACCGATATCGCCACCTTTGTGTGGACCGTAATGGTCGAACGAGTGGTAAATTAGACCTGTACCAGAAGTCGCTGTTAAGAATTCAGTTTGGAAACCAATTAAACCGCGGCTTGGGATAATAAAGTCGATACGTACACGACCTTTACCATCAAGCTGCATGTCTTTCATTTCAGCTTTACGGGTACCTAACTTCTCGATCACTGTGCCTTGATCTTCTTCTTCAACGTCAACAGTTAACGTTTCGAATGGCTCACACAATTCACCGTCGATGGTTTTCAGAATAACTTCTGGACGTGATACAGCTAACTCATAACCTTCACGACGCATGTTTTCAATCAAGATTGATAAATGCAATTCACCACGGCCTGATACGCGGAAGCGATCTGGACTTTCAGTTTCTTCAACACGCAGTGCCACATTGTGGACCAATTCTTGTTGTAAACGCTCAAGAATGTTACGTGAAGTCACATACTTACCTTCTTTACCCGCAAAAGGTGAAGTGTTGACTTGGAACGTCATGGTCAGAGTTGGTTCATCAACTGATAATGGCGGTAACGCTTCTACAGCACCAGCAGCACAGACAGTGTCAGAAATTTTCAACTCACCTAAACCAGTGATAGCAACGATATCGCCTGCGTTGGCAACTTCAACTTCAGTACGCTCTAGACCCATGTAACCTAATACTTGGCCCATTTTACCGTTACGGGTTTTGCCATCAGCACCAACAATAGTGACTTGTTGGTTAGTTTTGATGCTACCACGCTTGATACGGCCGATACCGATAACACCCACGTATGAGTTGTAATCCAGCTGCGAAATTTGCATCTGGAAACTACCTTCTGAGTCAGCATCAGGGAATGATACTTTTTCAACGATAGTTTGGAACAGCGGCGTCATGTCTTCACTTGCAACATCTGGATCTAAAGTTGCAAAACCGTTTAACGCTGAAGCGTAAACGATTGGGAAATCTAACTGCTCGTCAGTTGCGCCTAAGTTATCGAACAGATCGAATACTTGGTCGATAACCCAATCAGGGCGCGCGCCTGGGCGGTCAATTTTGTTGATAACAACGATTGGCTTTAAGCCTTGAGCAAACGCTTTCTTCGTTACGAAGCGAGTTTGTGGCATTGGACCGTCAACGGCATCAACTAGCAATAATACTGAGTCAACCATAGACAGAACACGCTCAACCTCACCACCGAAATCGGCGTGGCCAGGGGTATCAACGATGTTGATACGGTAGTCGTTCCACTTGATGGCAGTATTTTTTGCCAGAATCGTGATCCCACGTTCCTTTTCAAGATCGTTGGAGTCCATCACCCGCTCAGTAGCTTCTCCTCGGGTTGCAAGGGTGCCTGACTGTGACAGCAACTTGTCTACCAGGGTCGTTTTGCCATGGTCAACGTGTGCAATAATGGCGATGTTACGTAAATTCTCTAGCACGGATAAACCTCTTACCATCAAACAAAAATAGGGATATTTCAGTAATTCGTTATAGTGTCCTAACTCGACCCACCATAATAAAAAGCGTGCCATTCTACTCCAGAGCGGCCTTGGCGCACAGGATTATTTTTGAACACTTATAAAACAATCCGCCGATCCTTGGCTAATTCCTGCCAATATTCCATTGAGTGAAATCCGCTAATGTCACAGTTAAAGCACTGTTCAATTGCCATATTCGTAGGAAAAATCCGAGTTAAACAGCTGAATTTACTATTTTTCATAATCTAGACGCAAAGTATTTCTGCTGATTTAAACATCAATCAAATTGATGTTCACGTGACAAAATCATCTCGACGTGAAACAGCAATAATTTCTAGCGCAGATTTAACTGGGCGTTGATATTGGCATTTATGACCGCGAAAACTGAATGCCTTTAAGACTCACTTCATTGTCACGCAATACCTTTATTACGCATCACTTATTTCACTTGGCCTGTGAACAGCAAAGACATTTTGCACATGAGAACGAACTCTTTCCTAATAATATGATAATAAACCACTATTGAATTGAGAATGCATGGCATAGTTGAACAGACTAGAGTGGTTTTATGACAACTATGCGGCGGTGAAATCGCCCAGAGAAAATAGTCCAGAATAGTGCTGAAATAGTTACTGGATTCAGTGCCGCTATCCTTATGTAGTCACTGTGAGCCAAGGCGCGATTGCCATCTCACTGCCACATAAGCGATGCATACTAGTGCTTTGAACCTTATGCTTTGAACCTTAGCTTTGCATGAATCAATTCAGTGCGCACCAAAATGGATTGATGCACCAAAATGCCACAGCTAAAAGCACCATAGTGGTGCAAACACGAATCCAATTAAGTGCAGAAAAGATTTTAAACCATGTTAATCAGCTAGTTAAATTATTGGCATGGATATCGCTTTATCGCTTGTAAGTTTGGCTCAAGATAAATCACTTGAGTTAAAAGATTATAGAAGGGGCATCCCTTTACCCTACCGGAGGCTTGAGAATGTCAGTTGAATCAGTTTTAAAGCAACTTGAAGAATTAGAAGTTAAGTTCGTTGATTTACGTTTTACCGACACTAAAGGTAAAGAGCAGCACGTATCTATTCCTTCTCATCAGGTAGATGCTGATTTCTTCGAAGACGGCAAAATGTTTGACGGTTCTTCTATCGCAGGTTGGAAGGGCATTAACGAATCAGACATGGTACTGATGCCAGATCCAACGACATTCGTACTGGATCCTTTCACCGAAGAAACCACAGCGCTGATCCGTTGTGACATTCTTGAACCAGGTACTATGACGGGTTATGACCGTGACCCACGTTCAATTGCTAAAAAAGCAGAAGCTTACCTAATCTCTACTGGTATCGCTGATACTGTTTTGATTGGCCCAGAACCAGAATTCTTCCTATTTGATGATGTCCGTTTCGGTACTGACATGTCAGGTTGTTTCGTTAAGATCGACGCTAAAGAAGCGGCTTGGAACTCAGGCACTAGCTACGAAGGCGGCAACACAGGTCACCGTCCATTCACTAAAGGCGGTTACTTCCCAGTTGCACCGGTTGACTCATCACAAGACCTACGTAGCGCTATGTGTTTAGTGCTTGAAGAAATGGGTCAAGTGGTTGAAGCGCATCACCACGAAGTGGCGACTGCGGGTCAAAACGAAATCGCAACTCGCTTCAACACGTTAACTAAAAAAGCGGATGAAATCCAAATTCTGAAGTACGTAGTGCACAACATGGCACACGCTTACGGTAAGACGGCGACTTTCATGCCTAAACCCATCGTTGGCGACAACGGTAGCGGCATGCACGTTCACCAATCTCTGGCGAAAGACGGTGTTAACTTGTTCGCTGGCGACAAATACGCGGGTTTAAGTGAAACGGCGCTGTACTACATAGGTGGTATCATCAAGCACGCTCGCGCGCTGAACGCTTTCACTAACCCAAGCACTAACTCTTACAAGCGTTTAGTGCCACACTTTGAAGCACCTGTTATGTTGGCCTACTCTGCCCGTAACCGCTCTGCATCAATCCGCATTCCTGTGGTACCAAGCCCTAAAGGCCGTCGTATCGAAGCGCGTTTCCCAGATCCACATGCAAACCCATACTTAGGTTTCGCAGCGCTGCTGATGGCGGGTCTTGACGGTATCCAAAACAAGATCCACCCAGGTGAAGCGATGGACAAAGATCTGTACGATCTGCCTCCAGAAGAAGCGGCTGAAATCCCACAAGTGGCAACGTCATTAGAAAACGCCCTTGAAAACCTGCAAGCTGACCATGAGTTCCTGACTAAAGGCGGCGTGTTCAGTGAAGATTTCATCCAATCTTATATCGTACTGAAAACAGCTGAAGCTGAGCGTGTAGCGCGTACAACTCACCCACTTGAGTTTGAAATGTACTACAGTTTGTAATCCTTACTCGCAAATTGATTAAGCCCCGAATTGTCGGGGCTTTTTTGTAGATGAAGCTCTGACTAGCTATAAAGCCAAATCCATTAATCATAAAAAATCAAAATCCATCACACCTAGATTTCAAACCTTTTCGATTTAAAATCAATCACACCTTGCACTCACTCAATGCAATCGCTAGCTTGAGAATGTCCATGCAGCACGATTAATCCTGATCACTTGGGCGCATCTTATTCATAAAAATAACAATAGGCGTTTACCTATGTGGCAAAAGATAAAACCTTATAAAGATTCCATCGTGCTGCTCACCGCGTTATTACTGGGCGGCCTGCTCGGTGTCGGTTTGCCAGAACTTGCGCTCAAGTTCAAACCTTTAGGGCAAATTTTCCTTAATCTGTTGTTTATGATTATCGTGCCGCTGGTCGCCATTAGCGTGACCTCCTCCATTGCTCGCATGACGGATTTGAAGAAACTCGGCGCTCTGTTAGTGTCAATCATGGCAATGTCGATTGTGATGGCGATTATCCCCGCCGTGGGCATTATCGGGCTGGCCTTGTTTTTCGACCCAGCCCAAGGTGTTACCTTAGATCTCAATCAAACTATCAGCGATACTGCGGGGACGATGGATTTTGTCGGCCTGCTGACCACCAATGACTTTTCAGGTTTATTATCAAAATCCAATATCTTAGCCCTGATCATCATGTCGGTTATTGCAGGAATTGCGATAGGTCAATCGGGGGAAGATGGCAGAAAAGTCTCGGCATTACTCGACAGTTTTAATACCGTCATCATGAAGATAGTGTCGATCATTATGGTGGCAGCGCCCGTAGGACTGGGCGCCTATTTCGCCTCAACAATGGCAAGCCAAGATCCGCAGCTTGTTATCACCTTTGCCCGCGCCGTTGGTCTGTTTATGGTCGCCTGTTTTATTTATCTAACAGTGGGTTCTACCTTTTACGCTTGGCTTGGCGGTGGCACTCAAGGGGTTAAACAATTCTGGCGCTTCGCCCTCGAACCCGCAGTGACCGCACTGGGCACCACATCATCGCTTGCCACCTTACCCGTCACCTTAAGAACCGCGCTAAAGATGGGCATCAAACCCGAAATTGCCGACATCAGCCTGCCATTATTGGTCAATTTAAATAAGGGCGGCGCCTCAATCATCACAGCCCTAAAAATCGTGTTTATCTACTCGTTACTCGGATTAGATTTCACCGTCGATGTGTTTATGGTGACCATACTGATTTCGGTTTTATCGGCCTTTATCATAGGCGGCGTACCGGGCGGCGCTTTCCTCGGAGAGATTTTTATCGTCACGACATTAGGCTTGCCGATGGAAACCATCCCGATTTTAGTGGTGATAGGGGCGATTACCGATGCACCATCGACGGTCATTAACGTGGTTCACGACTTAAACGCCTGCCAGATCATCGAACGACTCAATCGCAAACAACTCTAACAAAATGCCCAAACACTGAGGATTGGGCATAGTTATTCATCCGTTTAGCGATTAGTTAGCGATTGGCTTTTATCACATCAAGTAACAGCTTGATATCGGCCATATTGTTATAGATATGCGGCGAAATCCGGATACCCATGCTGCGGGCGTCGACACTAATATTCGCGTTCGCTAATGCCGTCATGATTTTATGTTGTTGCTCACCAAACTGTAAGATCAGTGTACCGCTGCGCTTTTCAACATCACGTGGCGATACAAACTCATGCTCAAGCTCCTGCGCCACAGCATCAATCAACTGCTGATTACATTTACGCAGCAAGGGGACACCTAAACCCGCAAGGTAATGAATACTGTGAGCGGCAATGGCATAGGGGGCGATTGAAGGCGTTCCACCCCAGAAGCGCATTGCGGAGTGCTGATAACGAAAGTCGTGGATATCAAATTCGAACGGATTCTCATGGCTAAACCACCCCACATCCTTAGGTTGGCAACGATCCAAAATGGCAGGGTTAATCCAAAGATAGGCTGCACCAGGGCCGCCGCAAAGCCATTTAACACTCGACCCGATTAAAAAGTCAGGTTGTAGGCTAGCGAGATCTAGCGGAATAATCCCCGCCGATTGCGCCACATCCACTAAGCTCAAACAGCCTCGCTCACGGGCTATGGTGAAAATATTGGCTAATGGCGCTTGCTGCCCAGTATTCGAGTAAGCATGACTAACAAACACCAGATCCACATCACGACTGATATGCGCGTCCCACACATTAGGGTCAGTGACATCGAGCCCCTTAGGAATAAAACGTACTTCGCAGCTGGCTGGCAGTGCTTTTTTAAGGGCGAAACCCATGCTGGGGAAATCAATCTCACTCATTAACACAACGGCGTGTTCGCGATTTAATCGGTCAAGTGACATCACGATTTTAGTCAGCGCACTGGAGAGATTCACCTGAGGACAAAAGTCCTTTTGATGGCCGTTAAACAATTTAGATAAGGCGAACGTAAAATCATCAATCACACCCAACCACTGACCCCAAGGTTCGCGTCCCGATTCCTGCCAAGGCGCAAAAAAGGCTTCTTTGAAGACCTGTTCGGTCGATTTTAACGGTCGACCGACGGAATGGTTCAATAGATATCCTGGACCCGCGAGGTAAAAGTCCTTTTTATAGTCTGCAAACATAGTGTTATCTCAAACTCTCTTTCAGTTTCTTAATCTCATCATAACGCGTCCGGATGTCGCTGCGCTGAGCGGCGGCACGCCTATCTCTGAGTCGCTCCAATGAACCGAGTAGCACATGCAGTGGCGGACCACTGGCGGTGACCTTAGCTAAATGCTGCTGCTCCATCGTTGTCGAAGGCTCGGCAATATATTTAGTCACTAACTCATTATGGTGCTGAATCGCAGTCTCGCCATGTAATTCGCAGACTTCAATAAAGAGTCGCAAGTTTTCTTGATACCAATCTTGGGTTGAGCAGTCTTTTGCCTGCAGGAAGTCATCCATCAAATTCGGCCGACGCATGCATTCACGCAATATCTGTTGATCCTCTGGCATCATGTACAAAAACTTGTCCACCAGCATTTGTGAATAGGAAGCTTCATTAGCGAAACAAAGACCTAGTGTTAAATCGATCACATTAATCCCAGCGAAATCCCCCGCATTGGCGCCGCGATAAATAACCGAGCCCACCCGATAAGGTTTGTAGTAAGGGCGAACACAGTAAAAGAAACGGTCAGTATCTAATCGATTGAATAATTGAGTGTTCGACTCAATCACATCCTGCAATGCCTGTTTGGCGACTCGCAGTAAATCGTGACTGATAGGATGGGAAATGCCCAAAGGCTGGATTTTCAATAACGCATCGGCAGCGCGTTTATAGGCCAAAATGCCTTTAGTGTTGTAATCCACAAACAGCTTTTCGGCGCTCAGATCGGTAAAGCGCTTATAAATGCCATTGTGGGCACGATTATGGGTAGTTAAATGCGCGGTGGCAAAGCGCGGCGTGACACCTATTGAAGCACCGATGTGCATGGCTAGCGCGGAGGCTTCGGCTAATGGTGAGGTGGTTTCCCGTGAGGGCTCAGTAATTTCATGGCGTCGACAAGCTGCCATGTATAGGCCCACGTTACCGAGTAAATCGAAGGCACTGTCGAACCCTTCATCGGTATTCCCCTCATCGAGCAAGGCCTTAATCAATCCTTGGCCTTCGCTCTCTAGCGCCAACTTAGCTTCTGCGCCGATATCGAGCACATTGGCTCGGTCCGTTTGTTGATAATAAAGCTGTTCTAGCTCTGAGTTGAGTTCCACAAAGCGACTGCGGATCCAATCATCGAAGGCTTCGGTATTAAAGGTGGCAGGTTTCACGGGCTTATCCTTGAGTATTGTTATCGTTCTTGTAAACGGAGCGAGCGCTAATTCTTAGCCCTTTCCGTAAAACTCGTTAACCAGAATGCAACTTATCGCCATGCGTTTCTAGCGCTAGCTCAAATTTATGAAAATTCTAATGCCACTTTTTATTTACACCTTGCTCCAGCGCAAGTTATCAAAATCAATCGCCTCGCAAAATAACGCCAAATACAGATAGTCCTAATACAAATAGCGCGGCAGGTTCCGCAGGGGTAAATCAAAATGATTTTAATGGAATTTATTGTCGTACTCGGCTGCTTGCTGCTGGGTACCCGCTACGGTGGTATGGGACTCGGACTGATAAGTGGTATTGGATTATTTTTACTGATATTTGTCTTCGGTTTAGCGCCGGGACAACCGCCAGTACAAGTTATGCTAACGATTCTTGCGGTGATCGGCTGTGCGGCCGTATTGCAAACCGCGGGCGGATTAGATGTGATGATGCAGTTTGCCGAGCGCCTACTGCGCCGCCATCCACAATACATCACCATTCTAGCGCCGCTAACCACTTGGACACTCACCTTTTTGTGCGGTACAGGCCATGTGGTTTACACTATGTTCCCGATTATTTCCGATATCGCGTTGAAGAAAAATATTCGCCCAGAACGCCCAATGGCGGTGGCATCCGTCGCCTCACAAATGGCAATTTGTGCTTCGCCTGTGTCGGTAGCGGTGGTATCTATGGTGTCGATTCTCGCATCGCAACAAGGTGTGAGCCGTGCCTATAATCTGCTCGAGATTTTAATGGTATCAGTACCGGCATCGCTATGCGGTGTCATGGCTGCAGCGCTTTGGAGTCTACGTCGCGGTAAAGATTTAGATAAAGACGAAGAATTTCAAGAACGAATTCAAGATCCTGTGCAAAAAGCCTTTATCTATGACAAGAGCGAAACCCTGCTTAATCAACGTTTTCCTAAGGAAGCTTACTGGGCAACGGGGATTTTCTTTGCGGCTATTGCTGCTGTGGTGCTACTAGGTTCTTTTAGTGAACTGCGCCCTGCATTTGAAGTTAAAGGGAAAACAACCTTATTATCGATGAACTTAGTCATCCAGATGATGATGTTAATTGCGGGGGCTTTTATTCTGATAACCTGCAAAGTCAAACCGACTGAGATTGCTAATGGTCCAGTTTTTAAAGCCGGCATGGTGGCGATTTTCTCCGTATTTGGCGTAGCTTGGATGAGCGATACGTACTTTATCAGCCATATGGATGTGCTTAAGGAAAACCTCTCCCACGTGGTGCAAAGCCAGCCTTGGACCTATGCCTTAGTGCTGTTTCTTATCTCTAAGCTTGTTAATAGCCAAGCGGCGGCGCTGACTGCCATTGCGCCTATGGGCCTCGCCTTAGGGGTCGATCCAAAACTCTTGATTGCTTTCCTTCCTGCAAGCTACGGTTATTTTGTGCTCCCTACTTATCCAAGCGATCTGGCCTGTATCGGCTTTGACCGTTCAGGCACAACTAAAATAGGTAAGTTCATTATTAACCACAGCTTTATTATTCCAGGCTTTATCGGTGTAGGTACCGCATCGATCGTCGGTTATCTGCTGGCGACAGCCTTGCTCTAGGCTGTATTTCACAAATAACAAAGGCCGCTGATGCGGCCTTTGTTTTGAATGGATTAAACGCTAGGTTTAAGCCCGATACATGGTCAAAAACATCTTGATATTGGCGTCGATAATCGCTTGCTGATTATCATCATTATTTTTCATATGGAACAGCTTAGGCCAGAATGCAAACGCCTTAAACATACCCCAAAACTGAGTCGATGCCATTGCAATATCATCGATATTCAGCGCCTTGTGTTCTACCGCTCCCGCAAGCCAAGCTTCGAGTCCACCTTCTTGCTTCGCAAGCTTCTCCATCGCTTCAGTCGCTTGGATAGGCGAGCGAATAAACTCTGCCATCACCACCCGCGCCACATCGAGAAACTCAGGCTGCTGATACAAAGCCCAGCATCGATGCGCAATTTGCTGCAACTGATCTTCAAGACTCTGCGCAGGATTGTAAACTAAGGTCGCCGCCTCTTTCGTCCGCGCCCACAACTCTGTGGTTGTGGTATCAAACAGCACTTCCTTGCTCGGAAAATGGTTATACACAGTACGTTTAGAGACATTAGCCCGCTGGGCGATCCTGTCCATACTGGCCCCCACAAAACCATTAACCATAAACTCTTCCCGCGAGGCACGCAGAATCGCCACACGTTTCTGCTGAGAGTTTGTCAATTTAATGGGGTTGTCTGCCATGTTTTCCTACGCCATAAAAATCATTTGTCGACATTTTACACTATCCAGTTTACTTTTACACCGCCACATATAAACTACACTGTGTAGTTTACTTTTTAATATTGTACATGCAATTATAAATGCGATTGAAGATTGTCTTGACCTTACTACGACTCTGGAGCTTTATCATGGCCACTCAAACAGAAACTGACGCAAATACTAAGACTTCGGCCCATGTTAAGGGTGACACATTCAGCAATGAAGCTCCCAATACCCACAGTGGTGAAGGTAATTTACTTTCTATTCTATGGCGTTACATGACCGAAAGCATTCCTGATAAGAGTCCAAACCAAGCACTGCCAATCCAAAAAATGCAGCTAAACCCCACTGCGGATGCAACACCTATGCTGTATAAAATCAGTCATTCTACAGTGCTGTTGCAACTCAACGGTCAATATTGGTTAACCGATCCTGTTTTTTCGAAACGCGCCTCGCCAAGCCAAATGTTTGGGCCAAAACGATTCCACGAGTTACCAATCGAACTCGATAATATTCCAACGCTTGCAGGAATTATTTTGTCCCACGATCATTATGATCATTTAGATAAACACAGCATTTTAGCCCTCGCCGAGCGCACGCAAAAGTTTATCGTGCCACTGGGCGTAGATAAACATTTGCTCGCGTGGGGCGTGCCTGCCAGCAAGATAGTCGCGCTCGATTGGTGGCAAGCAACCCAACATGCGGGTCTGAGTTTTACTGCGACGCCAGCACAGCACTTTTCAGGCCGTGGTATCTCGGACAAAAACCAAACCCTGTGGGCATCTTGGGTTATTCAGTCCCCTGAGCTCAAACTGTTTTTCAGCGGTGATTCTGGTTACTTCAGCGGCTTCAAAACGATTGGCGACAGACTTGGGCCTTTCGATTTAACCTTAATCGAAACAGGTGCCTACGATGAGATGTGGGCAGATATCCACATGCAGCCAGAGCAATCACTGCGGGCGCATTTAGATCTGCGGGGACGACACTTAATTCCGATACATAACAGCAGCTTCGATCTCGCGCTACATAGTTGGTACGAGCCATTGGAACGCATAGCCGTAGCCGCCAAGGCCTATGACGTGCCGCTGCTTACGCCGGAATTTGGTCAAGGGATCAACCTGAGTGAATTAGCCCATAGCCCAGCTTTGAATCACGCTTGGTGGAAAGCCTATTTACCCAAAGACAGAACCGAGTTTGAAATCATTCCGGCGCGCATGAGTTCAGATAAGCTCTAGTCAGAACTCTTATCTGAGCTTTATTAATACACTAAAAAACGTTAAATCATTGGCTCTCCAACACAGGAGAGCCACTGCGGATTACCATTCAACAGAGTCTCACTCGTCGGCGCTCAAAAGCTTACAACTTCAGTATTAAGCCTCCTCCTGCAAACACTAAATTCTAGACGCCTGCTTGATTTTGGGCATAAGATCGCTTGCCTTGTCATTTTTTATACCCAACTGAATTAATGGTATTAATGCTTCTAACTGACCATATTAAAATAGCGGGCACAGGAACAAGACTGGTGATTTTAATCTTTGGATACACCATGATCACTTAACATTTCCCTAAAGGTCGCGCTCATGTCGGTGCTCACTTGGCTTAAGAAACAACTTCATCGCACTTTTTATGGCAACAGCCCACTAGAGCAACAGGCTAACTTAACCGCCATTTTTCATCCCGCGCAAATGCCAGACATCGACTTGCCGACAAACCAAGCCTATCCGCTAGTGACATCAATTGTGCAGACTGATATCTACGCCTATCAAGTTCACTGCTTACTGACCTTTGAAGGCAAGCAAACCTTAGATACGTTAATCGGCAATGCAGGTTTTGGGATATTGCCCGAACATGCCGCCAACTTTAATGGCCTGATAATCCATAGGAGCCAAACAACCAGCTTGCAGCTTAATCAATATGCCGATTTTGCGGGGATCTGCGTCAGCTTGGTCACCAACGACAAAGCACTATTAGAACAACTGATTGCGTTCAAATCGACTTTACCTCACCCTTGGGAAAGCTTTCCCGATGTCGATCCCGATTCCCTTGGCAGTCTTCAAGGTAATATCGATTTTTGGTGCAACTATTTTTGGCAACCCTATTGGTTATCACTCTCAACAGCTGAGCGTTTACAGTACCCAGTAAATTGGCAGCAATTCAGTGATTTCCATTAAGGTTTGAAAGAAGCACTAAGGCTTAATGCAGGATAAAAAATGAAGTTAACATCTGTTGGATTAGCACTGGCGTTACTACTACTTGGCGGTTACTTGATCCCTGAGTCACCTGTGATCCCGGTAAAAGGCGCCAGCAGTAAAGATTGGAACAGCCAAACCTTTTGGTATGAACCTTGGGGTCCGTCGGGCGTACATAAGGGGATAGATATTTTCGCCGCCAAAAACACCGCCGTGATTGCGCCAACACCGATGCTGATCTTCTATCGAGGCGACTTCTTTAAAGGAGGTAATGTGGTCGTTGGTCTAGGTCCTAAATGGCAAATTCATTATTTTGCCCATTTAGCACAAATTGAATCAGCCACGGGATTAATTGCCTACCAAGGTGAAACGCTGGGCACTGTCGGCGATACGGGTAACGCTCAAGGTAAACCGCCACATTTGCATTATTCCATTGTGAGCTTATTGCCTAAACCTTGGCTGATGGATACTTCAACCCAAGGATATAAAAAGGCCTTTTATCAAAACCCCATCAGCTACTTAGAAACACACTAAGACTTAGGTGATGAGTAACATAGCGGCTTCGCGACAATATCAACTACAAATTAGGGTTCAGCAACTCGCCATGTAGGCAAGCTCACTGAATGCCAGCATGGCCGTCACATTATACGAAGAAATGAACGGAGACTCATGATTCTGCAGACTCGCTATCAAGAGTCACAGAATTAACTGCCGCAGCATGCGACTCGGTATCGGCCTCTGCAGCTAATGCTTCCCTATTCGCCTTCGCAATGTATTTAGGTTTATTGCTCGATTGCAGTTTGGCATTGGCCTTTTTCGCCTTACTCTTCAAGGTTTGGTTTATCTTCTTTTTGCGGTTCATCAAAGCACCAATGCAGATACGGAATAAAGGGGCGCGATTATAGCCTTCCACCTGCACGCCAGACAATCGAAAACACTAAGTCAGACCGTCCAACCCGCGACTAATGCTAGCTCAGTTAGTAATCCCCAAGCTATCAAGCCAAGTCATCAAGCCTGCGATCAAACCATCAGATCGCGAAAGCCATGCTAAACGCTAAATAAGGCACTGCCTTAACAACATGAACTCGCACTAGGTAACCCTTGGGGTTAAATCTCTATACCGAGTGCTGTGTCGCAATTTATCAATACTGCCGCCAAATCGTGCAATTTCCTGTATGACACGACTAGACAAGCCGTTATTCCTCCCCTAAAATCGCGACAGAATAAAAATCGTTATCATTTGTAATGCCGTTTAATGGAATATGGACTTATGCCAAAGGAGCCGGTGTAGCAAACTCATTCGCCCTTAGCAGGAAGTTATATGACATTCAAAACCTCGTTTGTTGCTTTAGCCGTATTTGCAGCGCTAAGCCAATCCGCAGCGGCCCAAGATGCCCCCGACAGCAGTTCAAACAACAAAAATAAAGACATAGAAAAAATTACAGTCACCGCGAGTCGGATGGATAAATCCCCCAGCTCAATCCCCAACACCGTCACTATCATCGACCGCGCCCAGTTAGAAGAACAGTTCCGCACCACTAAAGATTTATCGACCATTATCGGTAACTTGGCCCCAAGCTTTTCGCCAAGCCGCCAGAAGATGAGTAACACAGGCGAAACCCTGCGTGGTCGTCCGCCGCTGATCATGATCGACGGCGTACCGCAATCAAACCCACTTCGCAGTGGGGGTCGCTCGGGTCAAACCATAGATCCAGCCATGATTGAGCGTATCGAAATCATTCACGGTGCCAATGCAATGCACGGTCTTGGTGCCCAAGGCGGCATCATCAATTACATAACTAAAAAACCGACGGGCGACAGCGAACAGGTTGCAAGTTTCGATGTGACAGTTCCTGATTCGATGAAATCCAACGGCTTAAGCTTTGGTGCCAGCTATGCGTTTTCTGGCGAGTCTGAATTTATCGATATGATAGGCTCGGTTAGCTATCGCAATAATGGTGTGTACTACGATGCCAACCACGACGTTGTGGGCGTAGACACGACTCAAGGCGAGTCGATGGACAGTCAAAGCAAAGACTTCTTCATCAAGCTTGGCCATAACTTCGATGAGTCTCGCCTTGAATTAATGGTTAACCATTACAATGCAGACAACAATGGCGATTGGATGCCTGTCGCTGGTGATAAGCCTAATGGCGTGCCCACGGGCGCAGTTAAGGAAACTCAGCCATGGGAAGCGGCCAACAATCAAGTGACCACGACTAGTTTAACGTATACCCATGCCAATATTGGCGGCCAACAACTTAGCCTGCAACTCTTTAATCAAGATTTTAAAGCGGTTTATGGTGGCGGTTGTTTCGACAGTTTCTACGACCCCTCCTTCGAAGGTAGCGACCAAGTGATCCAGTGCGGTGTCGGCAGTAAAGGCGAAAGCTTGTACTACGAGCAATCCCGTAATTCTTCAGTTAAATGGGGTTTAAAAAGCTCATTGATTGCTAAGGATATTGCCGGCTCAGGCATTGATGCCGCCTACGGTGTGGACCTTTTCCGCGATACCACAGAGCAAGATTTAGTGACAACGGGCTTCTCATGGGTGCCTGAAAGCACCTATGACAACGTCGCGCCATACTTACAGTTAGATTATGATCTAATTGAAAATCTAACCTTATCGACCGGTGTTCGTTACGAACATGCCGAGTTAAGTGTCGACGACTACAAAACCCTATGGGGTGCGGGTAATAAGCAAATTGCAGGTGGCTCAGCCACCTTCGATGAAACCTTATTCAACGTCGGTATCTCCTACAAAATCACCCCAGACATTCGCGTTTATACCAGCTATAACCAAGGTTTTGGCATGCCGGATATCGGCCGAATTCTGCGTGATGGTAAAAGCTTCCCCGGCGACAATCCCAGCATAGATGACTCATTGGCACTCACGCCGATCGTCACAGATAACGTCGAAGTCGGCGCCGATTACCAAGGTAAATACTTAAGCGCCAAGCTAGCTTACTATCGTTCGGCCACTGATTTTGGTTCACGTTTAGCCTTAAATAGTGATGGTTTCTACGACGTGAAGCGGGAAAAAAGTGTGATCGATGGGATCGAAGCCAATGTCACCGCCTACCTCACCAGCAATGATGATCTCGGCATGAATATCGCCTTCCAGCAGGGCGAATACGATTCAAATGGTGATAACCAAGTCGATACCGATCTCGATGGTGCAAATATTTCACCCAACCGTATCAACCTGTTCTGGACCCATAACTTCGATAATGACATGTCGACTCGTGTTCAAGCCAATTACTACATGGACCGCGACTTTAAAAATGCGGTGGGTAACAAGTATGCAGAATTTGATGGCTATACCACAGTCGATGCTTCCTTCTCTATGCCGCTTTACACTGGCACCCTGAGCTTAGGTCTGCAAAACCTGTTTAATAAGGATTATTTCAATTATTACTCACAAACCATGGGTACAAATGATCGTTATTTCAAAGGCATGGGACGTACTGCGACAATAGGCTACACCTTGCCTTTCTAAGTGAAAGCCCATTTGAAACATAAAAAAGCGCAATTACATTGCGCTTTTTTATTGTGAAGAAAGCCAATTATGCCTTGGTCACGACCCAGAGTGCATGTAATAAACCGGGGAACCAGAACAGTAAACACAAGACTATGTTTATCAACAGATCTTTACCCGCTCCTGCCTTCAAAAATACAGCAACAGGAGGCAATAGAATCGCAATAATGACTAAGAGTAATTTATTTGTATCCATAACAGGGCATCCTTAAAACGGAGATGGTAGGCAAATCAACAAGGTCTAACTTCGCAGGAAGACTCAGAATTTGCAAACTTTTTAGCTTACAGAATGATAAATACTCCAAGTGATTCTCTAAACCAAAGCACTTAATATCGCTATAAATTCAAAGGAAGATGTAGCCCGCCTCATGCCGTTAAATACAGGTTAAGATATCCTATAAACTTCAACCGAAAATGCCTAAAAGCATCTATAGTTAAAGAAAAATATGAACTAAAAGAATGATATTTGATCCCCAAGCCCTATTACTCATCAAATTTATTTGCCTACTGGCCAGCACCGCAGCCGTGGCATGGGGACTCATTGCCAAACCTTTAGCGATTGCGACTCAAGCCAGTATGCGTTTTTCTCTGGCGAACTTGTTCGTCCTCCTTGGTATCATACTCAACAGCCAACGCTCCGAAGCCTCTAGTTACCTTTTTTGGTTCTGCTCCGATATGGCGATTTTGTTTGGATTCATCCTATTACGCTGGGGCACTAAGGCACTCTTCAGACTGAGTACCAGCGTTAAATCTGACCTTATTCTCTTAGCAATCACAGCCGGTGTGATGCTCTCAGTTCCCCCCAACTTCAGCTCCGAACGCACCTTAGCCGTTGCTTTCTCCGCCTGCGCCGCACTGATTTTTACCATGCTGACGCGGGATAACTATCAGGCCATCAAACGCGATACAGGTAATCGAGTCGCCATCGCTATGGTTATGCCTTTAGTCGCCATGGTCGGTATTTTTATCATTCGTATCTTTATCGCCCTGTTGTCCCCCGAAGAAAGCCCGATATTTATCGCCATGCACACCCAAGAAGCGATACCTGTACTGTGGTTTTATGTATTTCTAACCCTATTAATCAATATCGTGATGATAGGAAATGCCATGACGCGACTCGTCAGCAAAATCCGTATGTTAGCGGAGCGGGATCAACTCACAGGCCTGTGGAATCGGCGGGCTATGCATAAGTTTCTCAACAATATCCATCAACGCTGGCTAAAGGATAATGTGCCTTACAGTATGATTTTATTGGATCTTGACCATTTTAAAGAGATTAACGATCAATATAGTCACGATGCGGGCGATCTCGCCCTATTGACGGCGGCGAGACTGTTTGGATCGGTATTGCGAGAAAATGACGCATTATGTCGTCACGGTGGAGAAGAGTTTCTGGTGATTTTACCCGCGACCGATGCCCCCGCAGCCAGAGCCGTCGCCGAGAAATTGCATCAAGTACTTAAGGACAATTCATTTATCTGGCAAGGTGTTACGATAAAAATCCATGCCAGTTTAGGTTACGCCACTATCTATCAAGGATGCCAGCCCGACAAGCTACTCATTCAAGCGGACCAAGCCATGTACCGCGCCAAATCCGAAGGCCGAGACCGTATTTGCCAAGCTTGCTAGGCTTTCGCAAAATCTTGCTAGCCTTACGCAAAAATAACGCGACTAGTATTAATCCCCTTTCGCCGGCCAAGCCAAAGTGTCGGGTTCACGCCATTCAACCAGCGCCTCAATCACACCTTCAGCGGCAAAATGTTCACCTTGAGTCGGCACATCCCTATACGCGTAATCACGCCAGCCAGTCGCTTCATCGCCATAGCGAAAATGCAGACAGTAGGCATGCAGATAACAACGATCCGCCGCCATGCCACCGTATAAATCATCGCCTAAAATCGGCACACCTAAGCTTGCTAAGGCGACTCTTAATTGATGGGTTTTACCCGAATGGGGTTTCAGTAAATATAAACGTAATCCCTCGCTGACACTTAATGAAAAAAACTGCGTAATCGCTGGATTCTCTTTAGTGCGCAGCAGTTTAAACATGCTACGCCGCGACTTTGCCATGTCACCAATCACCCAGCCTTGCTTCTTCTTCGGCTTGCCTTTAGCGAGGGCGAGATAATATTTCTGCACTTTATGGGCGGTAAATAGCTCAGTAAATTGCTTAGCGGCGACGGCGCTCTTGGCCAGAATCAACAGACCGGACGTGGGTGTGTCTAATCTATGCACGGCAAAAAGCTTAATCCCTAAATCTTGCTCAGCCTGCGCCACCACGCCCGCTGTTCCGTCCTGACTGTGGAAATGCACTTTGGCTGATTTGGAGATAACAAGGAAGTCAGCCTCATCGGCTATGATTCGATACATGGAGTTCTCGACGCTGTAATGCGGATCATCGACTTAAAACTTAATAGTGACCACTAAGCCGGGATGATTATCCGTGAGATTAATTTTGGCATTGTGCCGTGAGAGAATCGCTTTGACCATAGATAATCCTAAACCTGTACCCTGTAAATGCCGACTAGGGTCGAGGCGCACTAAGCGTTCGAACACTCTTTCTTTACTGTCGTCGGGAATACCGGGGCCATTATCGCGGATCTGAATTTGAGGGCCTGATTGGATAATTTCAATCCGCGCACCTTGGCCAGAATACTTCATCGCGTTATCGACGAGATTATATAAAGCTTGGAATAATAAGTATTTATCACCAAATACCTTATGGTCAGCCAACAGCGACAAACTCAAGGTTTGCTCATTGGATTCTGCCACGGCATCGGCCATGTCCAACAAATCGGTACACAGTTGCGCTAGGCTTAACTCCTGTAAATCGAGCGTCTGCTGACCTTCTTCGATACGCGTGAGTGACAACATGGCATCAAATGTCGCTAAACAATGGTCGAGCTCCTCGGTCAAAATCGCGCAACCCTCGCTAATCTCATCGCTGGGTTTACTCGCCAGCTCTTCGAGACCAATGCGGATATGTGACAGTGGAGTACGTAAATCATGGGCGATATTATCGGTCGCGCCGCGCACTGCCATCAGATTATTTTCGAGGATATCCAGCACATTATTAAACTGCAGCGCCAACATATCAAACTCATCCTGACGCCAACTCAAGGGCAAGCGGGTGTCATAGTGGCCGCGTTCAATCTGTTCACTCAAGCGGTTGTATTGCACTAATCGACGTAAAATCGCCTTAGAAAACAGATAGCCGAGCGCTAAGGTCAACACTATCGTAAGCATCACGGCAGTCGCCGCAGCGCTGATAAACTTATCGATTAACGTCGCTAAGTTATCGGTACGGGTCGCAATCAACACTGGGCCGTAGCGTGTCATCACCAGACCACCGGTAAGAATATGCAGCTTATCTGGGCCACCGGTTAAGATGGGGAAATCCCGCGTTTGCGGCAGCATGGGCATGCCTTCGGGCATAAAGCTCAAGGCACCGACCATATCGTAGCTATTACGCCAAGCAATCAGGGCGGTTTGTGGATCGGCGGCGCGGATTTGAGCGGCAAAACTACGGCGGTCAACTGTTAGGGCAAGTTGCTGATAACGCTGGGTCTCTGACTCTAAATATTGAGTCACTTGATACTGTTGCTCGATGATCAACTGTCGATAGAGGGCAAATAGCAGCGCCCCAATGATCACCGTCACTAAGGTCGAAAAGACGATTGTGATGCGCCAGGCGCTGCTTTGGTAAGGCTTAATGCCTTTGTCGTAAGCGATAACCCGCTCCCCTCACGGTTTCAATAAGCTCGCCATGGCCTAACTCTTCAAACTTACGGCGTAATTTTGCGATATGCACATCGATAACGTTCGTGCGTGGGTCGAAATGATAATCCCACACAGCTTCGAACAACAAGGTGCGGCTAATCACTTGATTCGCATGTTCCATTAGATACTTAAGTAACTGGAACTCTTTTGGCTGCAGCATCAACTCTTGCCCGTCTAAGGTCACATTACGGGTCAGTAATTCCATCTTCAAGCCACCGACAACAAGATCTGTGGTGACTGGCACAGATTGGCCACGGTGCATGAGTTTTTCGGCGCGTACTAATAACTCAGAGAAGGCAAACGGCTTAGTCATATAGTCGTCGCCGCCCGCGCGCAAGCCTTTCACTCGCTCATCAACGTGCGCTAAGGCAGATAAAATCAGCACTGGGGTTTGATTGCCCGTTGCCCTTAAGGCGGCCAATAATTTTAAGCCATCGAGCTGGGGTAACATGCGGTCGAGGATCACGAGATCGTACTGACTACTCGTGGCGAGTGACAAACCTTGGTGGCCATCGCTCGCCGTTTCGATATTGTGGCCCTGCTCAAGAAATCCTTTGACGATGTAATCAATCGTCGTCGCATCATCTTCAACTAAAAGTATTTTCATCTGTATGTTGCGCTCCTCAATCCTAAATACTCGTTTGAGCACTCGATTGACTTAGATGTTTCAATCCCACTTGAGTAAAGGTAACGGGCGTAAATTTTCGACATCAAAAGCCAATTTAAACTTACCCGTATCGTCCAGCAGCTTAAGCTCTAAATAACTGATACCTAAGTCGTGATCTAACTTTGCCTCGGTTAAGAAGGCTTTGTGATCTTTAGTGGCCTTAGCGATTAAGCCTGAAAATGTTTGATCTTTTGCCGCGATCAAACGTGTCGCCTCAACCTCACCGAGATCATCCGCGCTTACTTTACTCGCCTTTTGTTTCAGCAACTTACCATCGCGGGCACGATATTCAAACCGCGTTATAGAATTGGCCAAGGGATTAATCAACTCAAATTGGTAGACTAATTCACCCTCTTGCTCTTCCATATTAAATTCGGCAATCACGCCGGAGAACCCTTTTTCGATCTGCTGCATAACGCTCAGCGGCGGTACATAGTCTCCACCCGCAAACATCGAATACATGCTCTGAGCCGCAGTTGCGACGCCAGATACCAACATGAATCCTAGCAACCATAGTCTCATGGCTCCTCCATATAAATCAGCTAAGTTTGTATCTTATGAGACAATCAGTTAGAAGTCGATGGGACCAATTGTCCCTGGGCGCGATTCCAAGCTAGTCCCCCATAATCTACCACTGGATACAGCATCACCTTACATAAGCCTTCACTCAGGTTGGGTCATAAATGGATCAAAAAAACCTTTGAACATCACCTAAGTTATTAGCTTTTAAGCCAAACACTCAATCATCTTGTGGCTAATCTGTTAAGTCTACCTAATACCAGCTGAAACACCGATGGAAACAAGATTAAGCTTTGATCATCTGGGGATTTTGAAGTATGACATTTCCAGTGAAAAACCATAATTTAGCCATTTAAAATCAAGCTGATTGAATTTTAGCGGGTATTTTAGTCTATCTGGGTCATTAAAAAGTACGATTGGCAACTAGGCTGCACTCAACTAAAGTCAGTCTGATAACCAAGCGTCAAGTAATGGCATTTTTTAATCGGAGCGAATATGAAACCAGTCATACGATGGATAAGTTTAAGCTTGTTACTCGTTGCTGCATTAGGCGCCTATGCCTACGGCAGCGCCACAAGCGCCGCTGCATTTATCATCTTAGGCATGCTGTTGGAAGGAACATTTTGGATTGGATTACTGGGTAAAAAACGTCATTAGAGTGCGATATCACATTATTCCAAAATATGAATTTGCTCGGATTTGAGTGCCACTGTGGTTTGCATTCCTTTAGTGAGTGCAAGCTTTTGGGCAAAATGCAGCGAGACTTCGGTGTTAAGTTGTAACTGAGTCCCCGTGACATAGCAGATAAGGCGAACCGACTCACCCATCACCAGCATGGCGTCGATCGTGACATCTAACTTATTAAAACTGCGGCATAAACGCCCTTTGGAAATCGAATTAAACCGAATGCCTTGGTTGGGGATAACCCAACGAACTCGACTTCCCACAGGGCGATCTTTGCCATAGTCACAGGCAATTAACTGTTCACCAAACTTAAGCCAAGTAATGTTCTTAGTGCTGTCTTGAAATACCACTTCACCGTCGAAAATATTCCTTAGCCCCATCTGCCGCGCTACCGCTTCATTGCGTGGCCGCGACAACACTTCGAAAGGTGCACCCTGCTGTAACATCTTACCTTGGCTGATCAAAATCATCGAATCAGCCAGCAACAAGGCTTCATTTAAGTCATGGGTAACCATGATCACTGGGCAGAGTAACTGCTCTTTGAGGCGCGCCAGTTCGAGATATAAACGCTCGCGAGTTTCCCGATCAACTGCCGAGAAAGGCTCATCGAGTAATAACACTGAAGGTTCACGGGCAAGTGCTCGGGCGAGTGCGACCCGCTGACGCTGGCCGCCAGATAAATGCGCTGGTAATCTATCGGGTAGACCTTGTAGATTAACCCTTTCTAACCAATCTTTTGCACGCGCTATCCGCTCCGCCTTGGGAATATGATCAAGCCCTGCGACTACATTCTCTAGGGCGGTGAGATTCGGAAATAAGCCAAAATGCTGCGGCATATAACCGATATGGCGTTGCTGCGGGCTTAAGCCGATGCGCGCTTTATCATCAAACCAAGGCTGATCGCCAAAATAAATTTGGCCCGCATCGGGGTGATTTAACCCTGCGATCATCCGTAGCAAAGTCGTTTTGCCACCGCCAGACGGCCCTACCACAGCAAGCACTTCACCCGCCTTGCAGCGAAAATCAGCATTGAGTTTAATGTGTTTGTGGTTTTGGATCTGACACTGCAGATCAGCGATGATTTGCGCCACGCTGACCTCCTAAACGCCGTGATAAACTGGTGGTGAGTGCTAACGCAGTCACGGCAAACAGCAATAAGACTAATGACATAGTGCCAGCGGCATTAAAATCAAAGGCTTGCACGCTATCGTAGATAGAAATCGAAATTGTTTTAGTCTCACCAGCGATATTGCCGCCCATCATCAGCACGACACCAAACTCGCCGAGCACATGGGAGAAACACAACACCAGCGCGGTTAGCACACCCGGCCACACCATAGGTAATTCAATCTTAAGCAGAATTTTAAGTCGACTCATGCCGCAACACGCCGCGGCGTCGCGGACATCATTCGGTATAGCTTCAAAGGCCCGCTGGATAGGCTGCACCGCAAAGGGAATATTCACTAACACAGAAGCGATAACCAGACCTGAAAAATGAAACACCAGTTGCTGGCCCGTCAGTTGTTCTATCCATTGCCCGAGCCAACTCTGACTACCCAGCCCCACCAGCAAGTAATAACCAATCACAGTCGGTGGTAACACTAAGGGCACCATAATCAATGCCTCGACCCAAGATTTACCAACAAATTGGCGGTATGCCAAAGCTCTCCCCGCGAGTATTGCAAGGGGGATAAGCACCAAGACTGTAATGCTACTGAGTTTGACCGATAACCAAAGCGCCTGCCAATCCATTGAAATCCTTAATTTACTGGCAAACCAAAACCGTATTGAGTAAATACGGCACGGGCAGCATCTGACTGTAAATATTGGTAGAAACGCTCTGCGGTTGGACTCGCCTTAGGCATTAACGCCATACGTTGATTCAGCGGACCGTGGAGATCTGAGGGCAGAGCTAAATAATGACCTAGGGCTTGAAACTGCGGCGCAATTGCCAGTGATAAAGGAATAATCCCGCCTTGAGTCGAGCCGCTGATCGCAAACTGTGCCGCTTGGGAGGCGTTTTCACCTAAAATCAGCTTAGTTTGTAGCTCATCCCATAAACCGAGTTCTTTCAATAACTCACGGGCACGTTCGCCGTAGGGCGCATGGTCAGGATTGGCAATCGCAAAACGTTCTAATTGGCCCGCAGCCAGTAATGCTTTTAGGCCATTGAGTTCGATATCTAGTGCGAGCGGTGAATTTTTAGGGACGACTAAGGCTAAACGGCCAACGGCATACTGCACACCCTCACCTTGGGTAAAACCGACTTTGTTCAGCTCGGTAATATAACGCTCATCGGCGCTCAGCAGCATTTCAAACGGCGCACCATGTTGAATTTGCGCGACAAAATTCCCCGATGAACCATAGGAAACCCGTACTTTGAGACCAGTTTCTGCGGTGAAATTTTTAACAATGCCATCTAAGGCAAACTTGATATTAGCCGCCGCGGCGATGGCAGGAATCGGCGTGGTATCCGCTGCACGACAGGTCGATGGCACGACCGCCAAACAAAAAAGCAATGCAAAACCAAGAAGATGAAAGAAACGGGTCAAACTCTGCATTGGGTCACCTTAGTGCAATATTCGCGCGGGTCTTAAACTGGCAAGCTGCGTTGCGACTACGAGTATCTCTGCCACGCGACTAGTCTTTGTGTTGCCATAGCTTAGCCGCTTGTTCATCGGCATCTTTCGCTTCAACCCAACTTTTACCTTGCTCGCCCGCTTCTAATTTCCAGAATGGCGCTTTGGTTTTTAAAAAGTCGATTAAGAATTCACAAGCAGCAAAAGCGGCCTTGCGATGGGCGCTGGTTACGCCGATAAACACAATCTGCTCACCCAGAGCCATAGTACCGACACGGTGAATAACCGTCACTTTATTGAGCGGCCAGCGGCTACGCGCCTCGGCAACGATTTGTTCTAACACGGCTTCGGTCATACCCGGATAGTGCTCTAAGGTTAAGTCTGCCACCGCGGCACCATCGTTAAAATCACGCACTTTGCCGACAAAAGTGACTACGGCACCATCGCTATCATCTTGAGCTAGCTGGCGATATTCGTCAGAAACACTAAAATCGACCTCTTGCACTCTAACTGCGGGTAATAAGCGCATATTAACCTCCTGTAACCGGTGGGAAAAAGGCGACTTCATCACCATCGTTTACAGGTGTATCCCATTGGCTAATGGTCTGATTTACCGCCACCAGCAATTTGTCAGAGGTTAATACTTTGGCCCATTTGTCGTCGGTGGCCGCCAGCGTTGCCCGTAATGCTTCGGCGGTTTGTGTCTGCTCGCTCGCCTCTAGGCTTAATTTAGCTGTGCCCAACAATTCTCGAACTTGAGCAAAAAACAACACGTTAATCATAATCTTCTCTCGTTTTTGATCCGCTTAACTGACTCACTAATAGCGCGTCAGACTTAAGCTTGGACAGCTTCGCTCACTTGGTAATCTGCCGAGTGGCTAAAGCCTATTCTGTCAGGCTAAACCTTAAAATGTCCCGACTTGCCGCCGCGCTTTTCTAGCAAACGGACTTGGGAGATCACCATATCTTTTTGCACGGCTTTGCACATATCGTAGATAGTTAATGCCGCCACTGAGGCCGCAGTTAAGGCTTCCATCTCTACACCTGTTTTGCCGGATAATTTACACAGACTGGTGATACGCACGCGGTTATGTTCAGGCTGCGCCTCTAAATCGACTTCAACTTTAGTCAGCATTAGTGGATGACATAACGGGATAAGATCTGAGGTTTTTTTCGCTGCTTGAATACCCGCAATACGTGCAGTGGCAAACACATCACCCTTATGGTGGCTGCCGCTCATGATCATCTCGAGTGTCGTGCTCGCCATCTCGATAAACGCTTCGGCACGGGCTTCGCGCTCGGTAACGGCTTTTTCGGTGACATCGACCATATGGGCGTTGCCATCGGCATTAATATGGGTAAATACATTGCTCATTGGAGCGATCCTTTCGTTTGAGGACAAAACAAAGTGCAAGGGAAATTGGGCTTATACTCGCGCTAAATCGGCGCTGACGAAGAACCTAAATACGGGCTAGCCACCAATAGAGGCGAGATGCTGAGTGACACCGGTAATGCCTTGATGCAAGTAATGGGTGGCTTTCTTCTGGGCTAATTGACCGTGCAAACGCTCAATTAATTCCGCTTGTTGGCTGGAATGCTGCAGCAGATCACGCAAATCGACACCGGATTCGGTGAAGAGGCATAAGTGCAACTTGCCCTTCGCCGATACGCGCAAGCGATTACAGCTGGCACAGAAGTTAGTCGCATAGGGCATGATCAAACCAATACGACCTTGATAATCACTGCGGCTAAAGTTTTGCGCTGGACCATCATCGGCGCTCGGCGTATCTAATTGCCAACCATCCGCCAGTAACTGCGCTTTGATGTCAGCGCCCGCTAAATGATGTGCTTCAAAATACTCACGGCCTAAACCCGTTTCCATCAACTCGATGAAACGTAAATCAATTGGCGTGTTTTTAATCCAATGCAAAAAGCGCGGTAAATCTTTATCGTTTAGGCCTTTAAGCAGGACAGCATTGATTTTTACGCGCTCAAAACCCGCCGACAAGGCAGCATCGATCCCCCGCATCACTTCGTCGAATTTATTCTCGCCAGTGATTTGGTAAAACATTTTGGGATCTAAACTATCCACAGACACATTGATACGGCGCAAGCCCGCATCGAACCATTCTTTGGCATGCTTTTCGAGTCTATAGCCATTAGTGGTTGTCGCTATGGTGTGAATGCGCGGGTTATCGGCTACGACACGGATGATGTCGGTAAAGTCTTTACGCAGGGTGGGTTCACCGCCTGTAATGCGGATTTTTTGGGTGCCGACCTGGCTAAATGCAGAGACTAAGTTTTCTATCTCATTGAGAGATAAAAATTTTGGCTTGCCGTCAGGATGATAACCGTCGGGGAGGCAATAACTGCATTTGAAGTTACAAACGTCAGTGACTGACATCCGCAAATAGTGAAATTTTCGACCAAAGCTGTCTTGTAATTGAGACATGATCACCTTTCCAAGTGTGGGAGGTGAGAGCATTTCTTATCCCACCCCGGTGGCATTATTACCACGGCTACACCTCCATATCTTTCGACTTAGGTAGGCAAGCTCGGAGAACCGTCACCGGTGATTATAGGCCGAAAGTACTCACTAGCTATACCCCTAAACAGGTATTTATTAACCTAGATCACGCTAGCGTGAATAATCTGTGACAGTCCTCACCTAAAGATTTGTACTGAATTAGACTAAACAGCCGCTTAATCCACTGTGACCTTATCTTATTTTCAGGTAAGGTGGTACAAGCAATAAAACGCCCGTTTACAAACTACAACACTCGATAAAAATCGGGGAAACGTGAAGGAAGAGGTGAACTGATGGAACGCGAATCAATGGAATTCGATGTTGTTATCGTCGGCGCAGGTCCAGCAGGCTTGGCCACCGCGTGTCGATTAATGCAAATATCACAGGATTCAGGTAAAGAAATTACCGTCTGTGTGGTCGAAAAAGGCTCAGAAGTGGGCGCGCATATTCTGTCAGGCGCAGTGTTCGAGCCAAAAGTGCTGGACGAGCTATTCAGCGACTGGCGTGAGAAAAACGCCCCAGTGAAAACCGCTGTCACCCACGACGAAATCTACCTACTCAGCTCCGCCACCGACGGCCGAGTGATGCCTAATGCCTTTGTGCCAAAAACCATGCACAACGACGGCAATTTTATTATCAGTGTCGGTAATCTATCCCGCTGGCTTGCTAATCGCGCCGAAGAACTCGGTGTCGAAATATTCCCCGGCTTTGCCGCCAGTGAATTGCTATTTAACGTCGATAACAGCGTTAAAGGTATTTTGATTGGCGATATGGGGGTGGGCGCCGATGGTGAGCCTAAAGACAGCTTTATGCCCGGCATGGAACTACACGCTAAATATACTGTTTTCTCAGAGGGTTGCCGCGGCCACTTAGGCAAGCAACTGATCGAAAAATACCATTTAGATAATGGTAAAACACCCCAGCATTACGGCTTAGGCTTCAAAGAAATTTGGAAAGTCCCCGCTGAGCAACACGAGCAAGGCAAAGTGGTGCACACCGGTGGCTGGCCACTAACCGAGGGCGCATCGGGTGGCGGCTTTCTGTATCACATGGAAGACAACCAGATTGCGGTCGGTCTCATTATCGATTTGAACTACAAAAATCCGCATCTGAGCCCATTTGACGAATTCCAGCGCTATAAAACCCATCCTGTGATTGCAAAGTATTTAACCGGCGGCGAACGTCTCAGTTACGGCGCCCGTGCTATCACTAAAGGCGGCTTGAACTCGCTTCCTAAAATGAGCTTCCCCGGCGGCCTGATCATCGGCTGTAACGCTGGGACTTTGAATTTCGCGAAAATCAAAGGCACTCACACTGCGATGAAGAGCGGTATCGTTGCGGCAGAAACCTTAGGCAAAGCCATGATGGCGGGTGTTGAAGGCGGTAAAGATCTCGACTGTTACCAGACTCATATCGAAGAAAGCTGGCTACATGAGGAGCTGTATAAATCGCGCAACTTTGGCCCAGCGATGCATAAATTTGGCACCTATTTAGGCGGCGCATTCAATTACATAGATCAAAACTGGTTTGGTGGAAAGTTCCCGATCACGCTACGTGATGAACACCCAGACTATGCACAAATGGCCTCAGTGAGCGCTTACAGCAAGATTGATTACCCAAAACCCGATGGCAAGCTTAGCTTCGATAAACTGTCCTCAGTGTATCTGTCGAGCACTTATCATGAAGAAGACCAGCCTTGCCATTTACGTCTTAAAGACAGCAGCATTCCACTGGGCATCAACCTGACTCAGTTTAATGAGCCAGCACAACGTTACTGTCCAGCTGGTGTGTATGAAATTGTCGAAGAGGCGGGTCAGCCTAAATTTGTAATCAATGCGCAAAACTGCATTCACTGCAAAACCTGCGATATTAAAGATCCTAGCCAAAACATCACTTGGGTTACGCCGGAAGGCGGTGGTGGTCCTAACTATCCCAACATGTAATTAGTTGCCAACAAATGTTAATAACGGCGCTCAATAGAGCGCCTTTTTTTCATCTTTTACACGAATAGTTCACTTTTTTTGCTTGCCCTTAGCTACGACATTAGCCACAATTGCCACACAAAAAAGAGTTCGTTTTCAATCACCATCTCATTTCCATCTATACTCTACATAATTAGATCTACTGCAAGACCAACGGGTTAAGCCAAATAAGTTTTTTATACGCTGTTTTATTCGGCATTCGGCCTAGACTAAGGTTAATTTTTCACATTCCTGTCCGATAATCTTTTACCGTACAAGAGTGCGTTGACCGATAACGCAAAACAGTCCAACACAGGCATATTGATATTTATGATATTTAATAACCTCACCATTAAGCAGAAAATTCTGCTAACAGTGACATTTGCAGTACTGCTGTCGACCATACTCGTCGGCGTATTAAGCCAACGTAGCGCTAAAAATGTCGTACAACAACGGATGTTAGGTTCGGAACTGCCGAGTTTGATGATGCAGATCCGCAATAAGATCGATCTCGACATCTCCACTTTAATGAATGCTGCAGAGCAATTGGCCAGCAGCCGCATGTTACTGCAATGGCTCGAAGATGGCAGACCGCAGGCCCAAGAAACCCAAGTGGTTGCTCAACTGAAAGACATCACGCGTCAATATAAGCTAGCGCAAGCCTCCTACGCCGACAGACAAACTGCCGCCTATTACACTCAGGATGGATTTTTGCGCGTGCTCACCCCCGCGCAGGATGGCTGGTTTTTTGGTTACCGCGACAGTGGCCAAGAACGTATGTTGAACGTATTCACTGAGGCCAACGGCGAAGTCAAACTCTTCATCAACTACCAACAACCCAATGGTCGTGGCTTAGTTGGGCTCGCTAAATCACTCGATGATATGGTGCGCTTACTAAGCTCGTTTAAGATTGAGGAAACGGGATTTGTTTACTTAGTTGATGCTAAAGGTGAAGTGAAACTCCACCCAGATACGGGTCAAATTGGTAAGAGCAACTTAGGTAACTTATATCAAGATGCAAACTCAAGCGCCTTACTCAACCGTGGCGATTTCAATCTTATCGAAACCAAGATCAATGGCGAAAACATGCTGGTTGCCAGTAGCTATATCGCATCTATGGATTGGTATTTAGTGGCACAAGTGCCAGAAGCCGAAGTGTTTGCGCTATTAACCGAAGCCGCTTATCAGATCTTAATCTGGACGCTGATTATTGCTGCGGGCTTTATCGTCCTCGCTATCGCTGTTGCGGGCTCTGTGAGCCGCCCCATAGCCCAAGTTGCCGCTATGTTCCGCGACATAGGCGAAGGTGAAGGTGACTTACGCCAACGCTTACCCGTCAATGGTGAAGATGAAATTGCGCAGCTCGCTAAAGGATTTAACAGCTTTATCAGCAAGATCCAAGATTCGGTCATCGAAGTGGCGCAAACCAGCGAACAGCTCGGTTTCTCCGCTAAGGATGTGTCGAATCAGGCACAGCAAACCTTAGAAGACAGCCACGAGCAGAAAGATCGCACTATGATGGTGGTAACAGCCATTAATGAAATGGGCGCGACGGTTAACGAAATTGCCAGTAATGCCGCCCAAGCTGCGGTTGCTGCAAGAGATGCTGATACTGAAGCCAGCAGCGGCCAAGTTGTGGTAACCCGTGCCCGCGATACCATTAACCAATTGTCGAAGGACGTTGGCCAAGTAGGTGAAGTGATTGAGTCCCTCGCGACTCACACTAAATCCATTGGTGGGATTTTAGATGTGATCCGCGCTATCTCTGAACAGACAAACTTGTTAGCCCTCAACGCGGCAATTGAAGCGGCACGTGCCGGTGAAGCTGGACGCGGTTTTGCTGTCGTCGCCGATGAAGTACGTAACTTAGCATCACGCACCGCAGCATCGACCAATGAAGTGCAAGGCATGATCGACAAGTTGCAATCGGAAGCCAGCCGCGCGGTTAATGCGATGGCCCAGAGTCGTACCCGCTCCCACGAGGGTGTTGTGGCCGTCGATGAAGCCAGCAAATCGTTGATTGGTATTAGCGATCGCATTGGTCTTATCAGCGACATGAACATCCAAGTTGCTGCGGCAACGGAAGAACAATCCACTGTAGTGGAAGACATCAACCGTAACGTCACAGAAATCAATGATATTACTCAGCGTACAGCCAATACTGCACAAGCGGCAGCACAGGCGAGTTTAGCCTTGAATCAACTGTCACACCGCTTAGATACCTTAGTGGCCAAGTTTAAGGTGTAAAACCTTAAACTTACACCATAAAAAACGCCTTAGATGGAAACATCTAAGGCGTTTTTCTTTAATTCAAAGAGGCGATTAATCCATAGCAATAAATTTAATCGTTAATGGATATTTATATACCTTACCCTCACTGGCCTTAATAATCGCCAGCACAGTGCACACCAAATCGAATATGCCGAGTATGGCTAAAAAGATAAAACCTATCCCGACCAAAGCGAGTACGCCGCTGATGATTACATAAATCAGCAGGCTCAATTTAAAGTTCAAACAACTGCGGCCACATTGATCGACAAATGCGGACTCTTCACGCTTCATTAGCCAGATAATCAAAGGACCAAGAATCGAGCCCAGCGGCACTAGGTATCCAACAAAGCTTGAGGCGTATACCAGTAAGCCAAAATCTTTATCACTTTTTGTAACGGGTTCAATCATAAGGTCATCCCTGTTTTATCATTATGAATATAAATACTTATTTACCGCTCGGCCCATATAAACGCATTTGCCAATCTTCTACTGTCTGTAATGCTAAACGGCGTTGTAGGCTATTAACCCAACTCAGCGCTAATCCCTCGCAGGAAGCTAAACGATCATAGGCACTGGCATTAAACGTTGGCGAGAAATAGAGTGACATGGCCTCAGCAACACTGATGTCCGTGCGGCGCTCAACCAACTCAATCTTATCGTTTAACTGAATAATCCCTGGGGTTAAGATTCTATAAAACCAACCACATAATTGGCTCTGCTGCATGGCGAGGGCAAATTCTTTGTGCCCAAATTGCAGATTCAACTTAAAGCAAGGTGAACGTGGCTGAGTAATCTGCACTGTTACGGCGCCAATTTGTAAGATATCACCAATATTAACTTGGGTTTCGTTCAGCCCAACGGTACTGATGTTCTCTCCCATACTGGGCGCATCTTCGAGTTGAGTGATTAAATCCCAACGACGATATTGGCCGTAATGCTCGCGGGGAAAATGATGTAACACGCGATCGAGTCCGCCATGGTGTTTAGGATCGGCCTGTGCGTCCCCGTCTACATGGCTAACATGTACTAGCAGTTGTTGAGCCGCTTGCTTGCCATCAATCCCAGTAGCAACACCGGACATGTCTTGAAGATGGGTTCCTAAGTACAATCCTGATAACTTATTGATCAACAACTTTGACATCTGCAACTCCCAATCCATAACCCATCTCGCATTACCGCCAGAGTGTAAACTGCGATACGCCAGTAACACAATCAACTCGCTCAATAACTCATAAAAGTAGGCGCAATCTTGCCGCCAGTAAGCACGAGGCTAAATCTATGAATGATTTAACACCACTTGATTTCGACCGGCTTCTTTAGCCTGATACAAGGCCAGATCGGCACGCTTGATCAGATCTTCCGCAGGCTCTTGCGCCTGATGCTCAGCAACGCCAATACTAACGGTAATAGAAATGTGTAAGCCATTCACTTTAATTTCCCGCTGAAAAATAAGCTCACGGATCTGTTCAGCCAGTTCTGCCGCTCGGGTTAAATCCATCCCCGGAAGTAAAATCAAGAACTCCTCACCGCCCCAACGACATAAGATATCCTGTTGCTGCAGCGCGCCACGCAGCATATTCGTCATGGTTTTTAATACTAAATCACCAATCCCATGCCCATAGCTGTCGTTCACTTTTTTAAAATGGTCGATGTCCAGCAAGAGTATTGAAATCGGCGATTGTGTCAGCTTAGCTTTATCTAATGCCTGCCTAAAGTACCCATCAAACACCTGACGGTTAGCGGCGCCAGTGAGCTTATCGGTAGACGCCATCACTTCTAATTTGCGTTGATAACGACCTAAGGTCATGTTAGAGATGAATAAAATCCCAAGAGTCACCATTAGGCTTAACGCCAAGTTGCCCCAAAAAGTATTCAGTAACTCGCGTTCCTGTGGCGCATCTTCCTGCTCAACAATCAAATACCACTTAAATTCGGGGACTAGACGGCTATTGAGATAAACGGTTTTGCCATTTCTCTGGTAGCTAAAAGCCGCACTTGGACTCGTTAAAATACGCGTCGATAAATTTTCAAGCCCTAAGCTGGTTTGCAGCGAATCTGCTCCATCATATTCATCGCCATGCAAGGTGACATTGCCCTGCCTATCGGTAAAGAACACTCGGCGGTTATAACGTTTTTGATAAAGTTCGATGAGGGACTTAACCTTTTCAACCGCCAAACCCACACCGGTAACGCCTATAAATTTGCCTTCAAAATCAAAAACTTTATAGTTCACGAAAACGGTTGTTTTACTGCGGTCCGCCGTATCGGCATCGATATTAACCTCATAATGCTCAGATTCGGGTAAAGATCGCACTCGAAAGTACCAAGCATCATCAGGCTCAACATCTTGGATTTGTTTTAAAATCCCCGTGGAGTGGTAATAATTTCGGCTCTTTTCTGACACAAAAAAACTGGTGACAGTATCGTATTTTTCTTGGATTTCCTTAAGGTAACGGATCAGCTTTTCTGGCTCTTGCTCGTGACTTAATGTCCAATCGCGAACAAAGGTATCCTGCGCCATCAAGGATGAAATAAAGATAGGTCGCAGCAGGTCCTGTTGAATTTCTGAGTAAATATTGTCACTTGTGAGCGGGAGGGTATTACTCTCGATTTGTTGACTCAGTGAGTCATGGGCCACCTTGTAGCTGATACCACTGGTCACTAAGAAGGCGACTAAAAGCAAAACAGAGAGCAGCCAAATAAATTTATTCTTATCATTCCAAGCGTTATTGCCCATTCTCAACTCCAAAGACTACAGAACACCTTGAGTGGCTTATTATTTTAATGTCACGATAACTATTTTAGTTGAATAAATGTTAACGCAATTGCGCCATGGCCGCACAACATTTCAGCTTTATGAATGTTCTGCGATGAAATAACTTTATTTTGAGCAAAAAAATGCCTCGTTGGGGAAACGAGGCAAAAAACATACTAACCAATAAATGGGAGAAAAGCACAAGAAAACGTTAAGGGACAAGAGCTATGCGCCACAAGACATACTCTAGCAAGGCCGTGTGACAGAAAGATGACTCAAACTGCTCGCCCACAGATTTTTCATGCGATTTGCTTCGCCTCTAAATACTGTTTCAGTGCCTCACCCGGAATAGAACTATCGGTTGCCACCGCAAATGCCGCCCAAACCGCGCCTTCAGCCATCGCCTCGGTAATCGACTGACCAGTGCATAGACTATGGATAAGTCCCGCCGCATAGGCATCACCAGCGCCTGTGGTATCAACAACAGTGGCAGGGATAGCAGCGACATGCTGCACTTGATCGTGCGTGTAAACCTTAGCCCCATTGATGCCATCGGTGACAATAAAGTAACGCAGACACTCACCGCCAATGCTTTTGCCATATTCCCAAGAGGCGCCATCACAACGCCCTTGGATATCACTCATAGATGCCAGTAAAATATGACAAGGTCTCTGCCTGTCATCTTTGGCTAATTGCGCGACCACAAGGCAATGTTCCAAGGCTGTCTTTGCCCAACTGACCGACCCCTCAGCGGAAGTATTAAAATACAGCGCGTCCCATGGCTGCCATTTCGGCGGCACTGATAACTCAAATATGGGTCTTTGTGGCCGAATAATCGTCCGTTCACCGTCTGGCGTCATTACGAGTAGCATTTCGCAAGTGTTACCAGCTCGGCGCTGCACTAAACGGCAATCGAGTCCTTGAGTGCTGGCTTCTGCAATGAGCCAATCTCCCATGTCATCACGGCCAACTTGACTCACCAAGGCGACGCTATGCCCTGCCCAAACTAAACCTAATCCGGTATTTGCCCCGCCGCCACCGAGCCTTTGTCCACCATCTTGATAATGGAAACGCCCACCTGTTTTTAAAGGTTTATCAAGCAGTAAAATCCGATCACAGTTGAGATTGGCAACTAACAAAACATTCGCCATTACGCGGCTCCAAAGGGCAAAAAAGACTCAAGGCCAGAAGATGAAAACAAAGAAATATCAATCTAGAGCAAAATGCTCACTGGTACAATCCAATCATCAAGATAGCAGCACCATCAGGCTATGGCTGACGCCTGTGTAAGCATTTGTCCCGAATAAGATGAGGAAAAAAAGTCCATCACCATACGGTAAAACCAACTATTCTACCTCAACCCTCTGTTTAAAATAGATTTCTATATTGCATGACGCCCAACGGCATAAATGCATACAACAAACTTCAAACCAGCTCAGTTAAATAGCAATAACTGTCGTTAAAATATGTGAAGTTTAGAAGGAATTAAATTTATGAATGGAATCAAACGCTATGCTAATGGAAAGATGGGATACCGCTGAAGAAAAAGCTGAGCAGCTACGCCGTTATCAGCTCTGCCTTGATGAGTTTAATGAGTTAGATTTTCACGATGTGTATGTCGCAGAAATTAAAAAAGAATACCAACAACTTGCAGATCTAGTAAAAGTGCAGTCAACGTCGGATCCCGAACGTTAACTGCACTTACCTATTTAGTCACTCAACCATAAATCTTCAATTACTTTATTGGCGTCAATGGTGATAAAGACGCAAATTGTACTGCCAATCTCCAATCTGTGATGACCATATCTGACGGTTGCCAACTGTCATCAACCCACTCATAAATCAATCCTGGATTTTCCTCAGCATTCACTAACAAACGCCGTCCATCTTGCAATACCAGCGTATAATCGAGCCCCTGTGCATCGACACTTTCAATGTCCCCCAAGACATTATGTTTAATGGCCGAAATGGTTCCCGTAGCCTTGACGGCATCACTCCCCTTTGCACCGCTGTAAAATGTTAACGCCTCGTTTGCGACAGTCTTATGAAAGACAAACTCCTCAGTCACACCCACTACGATCGATTGATCAAGTTCGTACCAGGCGGGTATCCATAATGCGTTAATTGTCATCCCGTTATATCCTGCATAATAATTTTACGGACGGGATCATTCTGCCTTAACCCCGACAGAGAAAATACTCTTCAGGGATAAAATAATTTTGATCCTAAAAAGGCTGGCATCACAAAACGCAGTGCTCACTTCCTTTGTAAGATAATCTTAACTCTACAGGTCATATCCAAGATGTTTTAGCGCCAGTGGCTGATATTGGACTCAATTCGTGTTTCTGTTAGTTTGTAAATCAAATCGACACATTAAGCTGACAAAGTGATCCTGAGCCCAGTAATCGCGTATAGAGTCACACACGATAGATTCATGTTCCCATGCTTGCACCGCAGGCCGATAAATACGGAGTTTACTTGCCTATGGATAAGCCCATAACGCAACCCCCTCAAACCCTTAAGCTAATTGGTGAAACTGAGGCAGGAAAGCGTCTAGAGCTTAAGCAGTACTTTAATCAGACATGGGCTCTGTACGAGTCACTGTTTGATTTGATCCAAGAAGATAGTGCCTATTACCTCAAAGCCGAGCCGCTGCGCCATCCGTTGATCTTTTATTTTGGCCATACGGCCACTTTCTATATCAACAAACTCAAACTCGGCAAATTTCTCGACGAACGGGTAAACGATAACTTCGAATCCATGTTTGCCATTGGTGTCGATGAGATGTCTTGGGACGATCTGAACGAGCAACATTACCCATGGCCGAACGTGGCAGAAGTGCGCAGCTATCGCCAACAAGTTAATGCTGTCGTCAATCGCGTGATTGATGAAATGCCACTGGAGCTGCCGATCACTCAAGACAGCCCAGCTTGGATCATTTTGATGGGCATTGAACATGAGCGAATTCACTTAGAAACCTCATCGGTGATCATCCGCCAACTACCACTGGAACATGTCGCCCCCAACAGCCTCTGGGCTGCGTGCCAAGACTTCACCGCCGCCGAAGCCAACAGTTTACTGGCTGTAAAAGGGCAGAAAGTGACCTTAGGTAAAACTGAGCAAGATCAAACCTACGGCTGGGACAACGAATACGGCCATAAAATCTTTAATGTTGGCGACTTTAAGGCCTCTAAATTTTTAGTCTCGAATCAAGAGTACCTCGCATTCGTCGAAGCTGGCGGCTATCGCTCACCCCAATTTTGGAATGAAGAAGGTCAAGCTTGGCTCGCTTATACTCAAGCTCAAATGCCGCGTTTTTGGCGCTTAAAACAAGATAAATGGTGGCAACGTAACTTAGCGGAAGAAATCCCGCTGCCATTAAACTGGCCTGTAGAAGTGAATCAACTCGAAGCTAAGGCCTTCTGTAATTGGAAAACCGAACAAGAGCAAAGCAATATTCGCCTATTAACGGAAGCAGAATGGTACATCTTACGCGAGAATGTACCCGCCGATGCGCCCGATTGGCATGAAGTGCCGGGTAATATTGCTTTGGCTTATTACGCCTCTTCTTGCCCAGTGAATCGCTTCGAACATAATGGCTTTTTCGATATTGTCGGTAATGTTTGGCAATGGACAGAAACCGCAATCGACGGCTTTAACGGTTTTGCCGTGCATCCACTCTATGATGATTTTTCTACCCCCACCTTCGATGGTAAGCATAATCTCATCAAAGGTGGCTCGTGGATCTCCACAGGTAATGAAGCCATTGCTTCGTCACGCTATGCGTTTCGTCGACATTTTTATCAACACGCAGGCTTCCGCTATGTGGAATCCACGCAAAATCCCGCCCAAATGGCCGAGGTCAATGTGTACGAAACTGATGAACTGATTTCCCAATACCTTGAATTCCACTATGGTGCCGAATATTTCGGGGTTGCTAACTTCTGCGTCAATGGCGTGCAGCAAGCACTCAGTGAAATTCAACTTACCCATACCGCCAAAGCCCTCGATATCGGCTGCTCCGTAGGTCGAGCGAGTTTTGAACTGGCAAAAGTGTTTGATCATGTTGATGGTATCGACTTTTCGGCGCGCTTTATTCAACAGGCCTATGCGCTGACTGAACAAGGTGAAAAACGTTACACCATACGTACTGAGGGCGACTTACAGGAATTTAAGAGTGCGAGTCTCGCGAAACTTGGATATGAGCTTGAGGCGAAAAAGGTCAACTTTATGCAAGGTGATGCCTGTAATTTAAAGCCGCTCTACACAGGTTATGACTTAGTATATGCCTCGAACCTTATTGACCGACTGAACGATCCTAAGCACTTTTTAACCAGTATTGCCCAGCGGATTAATCAAGGTGGATACCTTGTGATTGCTTCGCCATACACTTGGCTTGAGGATTATACGCCGAAGGATAAATGGCTCGGTGGCGTTAAAGTCAAAGGAGAGAACTTCACCACCTTAGATGGCCTGACCGAAACCTTGATCGGCCAATTTGAGCTAGTCGCAGTGAAGGAAATCCCCTTCGTCATCCGCGAGACTAAACGCAAATTCCAACATTCTGTCTCAGAAATGACAATTTGGCGTAAGCGCTAATTGTCACTCATGGGATAACCAGCTGAAGTCTCAATAAAAATATCCGCCAGGAATCCATTTCTGGCGGATGTGTAACATCCAGCTCAGTCATATTTACAGCATCAACTAAGGTTGAATACGGCAAATACCGCGCAAATACCTACACCTTAAACTGTGCCGTTGTTAAACCAAGCTGATTCGCTAACCCTAACAAACTGCGCGTACTCGCCGCCACTTGGCTGATCGCCGCGCTATTTTCTTCCGCCGCCACGCTCAAGCCAGCAATCCCCTGTGCAATCGTTGCTGAAACTGTTGTTTGCTCCTCCGCGGCGGTGGCGGTTTGGATCATTAATGCCTTTAAGGTTTCTAAACGTAAAGCGATGTCATCCACTGCGGCTTGCATGCCATCGGCATCTTCTGCGGTTTTAGAGGCTTCAGTTGTACAAGTCACACTATGCAGCGCCAACACGCCAGACTGCTGCTGAATGCCTTTTAACACTTGGCCAATATCCTGAGTCGCCAACTGAACCTTAACTGCTAACTGGCGCACCTCATCGGCAACTACGGCAAAGCCACGACCATGTTCACCAGCTCTCGCCGCTTCAATCGCCGCATTAAGTGACAGCAGATTCGTTTGTTCAGCAATCGCATTAATCACAGCCAATACCGAACCGATTTTCTGACTGTCAGCCTCAAGGCTGCCCACCTGTTGATGTATGGTCGCAAAACTGCTCAAGGTCACTTTCAAGCTTTTACGTGTGCTGGCTAAATTTTGCGAAAGAATTTCACTCGAATGGGTACAGGCTGACACTTCATCGGAGGATTTAAGCGTATTCGTGCTGATTTCCGCGGCGGCATAACTCATTTCCTCAACTGCGGTTGCTAACATATCGGTTTCTTTCGCCTGCATCTGAATACTGCAATCGGCTTGGGTCATGGCGGCCGAGTTTTGTTCAGCGGCGGATTCGAGTTCATGTCCAACGCCCACCAGCTGACTGATGATTTCTTTGAGCTTAGTTTGCATCCGCGCCAACCAACTCATCAGGTGATTATCCGTTTGAACATGCGGTAAATTATGAGTTAAATCGCCAGAGGCGATCATACTGGTCAAGTTACACATGTCCTCAGGCTCACCGCCGAGCGGCTTTAATACAAAGCCTGTAACTAACTTAGCGGCAGCGAATGCCAACACTAAGGCTGCTGCACAAACAGATAAACCGATAAACATCATACGGTAGGCGGGAGCAGCAATTTCACTCACATCAATTTCAGCCATCAAACCCCAACGTAAACCGAGCTCAACGACAGGAGAATAAGCGGATAAAACGGGATTATTGTTATAGTCATTCACTTGCATCACACCCGATTTACCAGCCAGCGCCTCCTTTACCGCCAGCGTATCAACACCATTCTGAGCTACCGTTCCCGCAAACGAAGCCGTAACAGTTCGATTAATGGGATCGAGAAAAGAATCAGAACGCATGCGATTATTGGGGCCAATGAGATAAGTTTCACCACTTTGCCCCATACCTTCGCGGATCTGCATAACTCTGTTGATGCGATCGATTGATACTTGGGCCGCCACCACCAATCTTTGCTGATTGAATTGAATCGACTGACCAATAAATGCTGCCGGTTGACCATTAGAAGGTGCGTATGCGGAGAAGTCTTGCAGTAATACAGTACCAGTAGACCCCAAAGCCTTATTGAATAATTGCGCTAATCCCGAATCATGGTAGGGCCCAGTGCGAAGATTTGTGCCGAAATCCGACTCCTTCGCGGCGGTGTAAAACACAGTGCCGTCATCCCGAATGATGAACAGATCATAGAACCCTAAAGACTTATTTAACGACTTTAAGGTCTCATCAAGATCGGAGATAGTATCGAGGCTTTTTTGGCTGGCGATCACCGCACTGACGGCCTGCAGGTTATCTGAAAAGTCCTGAAACATACCGACAATCTGTCGCTGCTTGATCTCGCGCACCGCCACTAAACGAGACTGAGCCTCGGCAAATAACTCATCCCGAGCGATGTAAGTGACTATCGCGGTTGCAAATATGAGGGGTAATAGGACAATCAATAAACTGATCAGCTGAATTTTACGAGTAAAACCCATGGTGAGACTCCTTGTCGCGCTTCTAATTCCATTCATTCACTTTTTGCAAAATTAAATCTGCCCTAAAACTATAGGAGAAGAATCTCAGCTAAACAAAGCGACGCAGACTATTTTCATCAAAAGTTCACCGAAATGCTGCCAACCAATTATTTTTAAATAGAAAAATGATTAATAACTTTAAATGACAGCCAAGCCATACCGACCATTTCAAACAAAATGATATAGTGGAAAACACGTTATAAACCGAACGTTAGCATCAACTTATATTCAATACGCACATCCACACGACAAACAATGCATTGAAAATTATTAAATATGCATATAAATTCACCTCAAGCCAATTTAAAGAGGATTAATAATGAGTTTACTCGAGCAAGTGTCAGTATCTAAAAAAGCCAATATTTACTTTGATGGCAAAGTGGCTAGCCGTAGCGTATTTTTTGCCGATGGCAGCAAGCAAACTTTAGGCGTAGTACTGCCTGGAGAATATGAGTTCTCGACTTCTCAAGGCGAAATCATGGAAGTGACTAGCGGCCGTTTTGAGGTGTTACTGCCAGAAACAACAACTTGGCAAGAATTTAGCGAAGGAACTCAATTTGAACTGGCTGCAAATGTCAGCTTTAAAATTCGTAACACAGCCATTGCTGAATATTGTTGCAGCTATCTCTAATCATCTTGATTGAGTAAAAGTTTCAATATCGATGATGAATCTAATGCCCACTGTGACGGTTTATATCAGCACTGTGGGTATTTTGTCCTACCGAACCATTTCTCCTTGCCACATTTCCCCCCCTCTGCCTGCCTTATCCGTCTGGCTTTTTATCAATCTGGCCGCTTTGTTAAACTGACTCAGGACAGCTTAAACCTCGCGACTTAAAGAAGACTAAATCGGGCGTGTTGATATCGCCGATAAAAACAATGCTAGACGACCGGTCTATTTTAATCTATCCTAGACCACATGAAAATTGAAACTCAATCCACTCGCCAGCATATTCTCGACATCGGCTATAAGCTGATCGTACGAAAAGGCTTCTCCAGCGTCGGCTTATCGCTACTGCTGCAAGCGGCCGAAGTGCCTAAAGGCTCATTTTATCATTACTTCAAATCCAAAGAACAATTTGGTGAAGCGCTCATAACTGATTATTTTGAGAAATATCAGTTAGATTTAGACGCATTATTCAATGACTCGACACTGACGGGCTATCAACGCTTAATGCAGTACTGGCAACAATGGTTGCACGTACAAGCTGATGGCTGCGTAGATCAAAAATGCCTCGTAGTGAAACTCAGTGCTGAAGTGGCCGATTTATCCGAAGCCATGCGAGTTGCCTTACTTAAAGGTTCCGCCGGCATCATAGACAGGTTAACCACTTGTGTTCAAGTCGGCATAAACGACGGCTCAATCGCCGAGCAAGATCCGCAATCGACCGCTGAAATGTTGTATCACATGTGGTTAGGTGCCAGCTTAATGAACAAGTTAGGCCACAGCCCCGCGGCACTCGAACGTGCGATCGTGACGACTAAAGCTATTTTAACGCCTAAAACGGCCTCTTAATCTAAACCGACTCAAAACTAATATTGGCTGATATCGATCAGCCAAAGATTTTTAAAGAATACATTTTCAAGCCCTCAAATTAGACGACTGGTCTACTAATTTAAGAGCCACTTATTAATGAAATCGTAGGATAAATTGTCCATGCTAAATTTTAACTATTACAACCCGACCCGCATCCGTTTTGGTAAAAACACTATCGCCGAAATTGATGCTTTAGTACCGAGCGATGCTAAAGTCATGATCCTCTTTGGTGGCAGCAGCGCCAGAAAAACCGGCACGCTAGACGAAGTAAAACAATCACTTGGCAATCGTTTCGTTGTCGAGTTCGATGGCATTGAGCCAAACCCAACCTATGAAACCTTAATGAAAGCCGTCGCCCAAGTGCGTGAGCAGAATATCGACTTCCTCCTCGCGGTTGGCGGTGGTTCGGTTATCGATGGCACTAAATTTGTTGCCGCTGCAGCGGTATTTGAAGGTGAACCTTGGGATATTCTCACTAGCTGGGGCGCAAAAGTCACTCAAGCTATGCCCTTTGGCTCAGTATTAACCTTACCTGCGACGGGTTCAGAGATGAACAACGCCAGCGTAGTGACCCGTAAATCACTGCAAGCTAAGCTGCCATTCCGTAATGACTTGGTTTATCCACAATTCTCAATACTCGACCCGACGAAAACCTTCACCCTGCCAGAACGCCAAGTGGCCAACGGTGTCGTCGATGCTTTTGTGCATATCACAGAGCAATACCTCACTTACCCCGTTAACGCCGCCGTACAGGACAGATTTGCCGAAGGACTGTTACAAACCTTGATTGAGCTTGGTCCACAAGTGCTAGCTCAACCTGAAGACTACGACATTCGCGCGAACTTAATGTGGGTTGCCACTATGGCACTCAACGGCACGATTGGTGTAGGCGTGCCGCACGACTGGGCAACCCACATGATAGGCCATGAACTCACTGCACTTTACGATATCGACCATGCGCGTACATTGGCAATCGTACTGCCTGCTCTGCTGCAATGTACCAAAGAGGCTAAGCGCGAAAAGTTACTCCAGTACGCCGACCGTGTGTGGCACATCAACACAGGTACCGATGACGAGCGCATCGATGCCGCTATTGCAAAAACCAAGGATTTCTTCGAAGCCATGGGCATAGCGACACATTTATCTGCCTATGATCTCGATGCCAGCCACGTTGATACCCTAGTAAAACAGCTTGAACTGCACGGCATGGTGGCTCTTGGCGAACACGGCAATATTGACCCAGCAATGAGTCGTGACATTTTGACCTTAGCCCTATAACGCCAAACCGTATCCTGATTGAACTAAACCCAAAGCTCACACGTATTGATGTGAGCAACTTAGGTAAAGGTATGAAAATGAATATATTAATGGTACTAACTTCACACGATAAACTCGGCGACACAGGTTTAAAAACCGGCTTTTGGCTCGAAGAATTCGCCTCACCTTTTTATGTGTTTAAAGATAAAGGTTTTGACATTACCTTAGCCTCGCCATTGGGCGGTCAACCCCCGCTCGATCCAAAAAGTGATGAGCCAGACTTTCAAACTGAAGCCACTGCGCGCTTTAGCAAAGATCCTGAGGCACAAGCACTGCTAGCAAATACCACTCGCTTAAATGAAATTAACGCAGCTGATTATGATGCGGTTTTCTATCCAGGCGGCCACGGCCCACTGTGGGATCTTGCCGAAGATAAACATTCTATTGCCTTGATTGAACAGTTCTATCAAGCGAATAAACCCCTAGGGCTCGTCTGTCATGCGCCTGCGGCACTGCTGCACCCTAAAACCAGTGATGGTAAGCCATTGGTCAGCGGCAAGCGTGTTACCGGTTTCAGTAATTCTGAAGAAGAAGCCGTGCAACTCACTCATGTCGTACCATTTTTAGTTGAAGACATGCTTCAGAAAAACGGCGGCACTTATGTCAAAGGTGATGATTGGACAAGCTTTGTTGTCGCAGATGGCCATTTGATCACAGGTCAAAACCCAGGATCATCCGAAGCCGTTGCGCAGGCCATCGTTGCGCAATTGAACGCCAGAGGCTAAGCGATAAATGACGTAACACACTCAGCTTGAAGTACATAATGACAAGCGCGAGTGTGCTAAATACGGTAGAAATAGCTCTCGCACCATAATGGTGCGAGAGCTAAAAATGTACTCTCACAGTCGAAAGGGAAGCCAATGATCACCTTGCACCATCTCAATAAATCACGCTCTAAACGTATCATCTGGTTGCTAGAAGAACTCGGTCAACCTTATCAAATTAAGAGTTATCAGCGTGATAGCCAGACTTTTCTCGCGCCACCCGAACTCAAGCAAATTCATCCGTTGGGCAAATCACCCGTTATCGAAATGGACGGTCAAGTGATTGCCGAGTCAGGCGCGATCACTGAGTATCTGATTGAAAAATATGCGGCAGACACCTTAGCGCCAGCAAGAGACAGCGCTGACTACGTCGATTATCTGCAATGGTTACACTTTGCCGAAAGCTCAGCCATGCTACCTTTGTTACTGCGCATGTTCGTGCAAAAGGATGGCTGTAAAACCAACTTCCTTGAAGGTTATGCCGCGATAGAAGTCAGTAAGATAAGCCACTACTTCAATGATATGTTGGCTGGTAAAACCTACTTGGTTGCAGACAAGCTCACAGGTGCGGATATCATGATGTCCTTCGTGGTGGAGCTACTGGCTAATAGTGGCGACCTCGAAAAATTTGAACACATTCAACGCTATGCCACTCAATTATCCCAACATGCCGCTTGGGTTAAAGCGAGTGAGATCGAGAAACAACTCGACGCAAGCGTGTAATTTACCACTCGAGTTCGGGCACATGAGTGTGCCCGAACTTCAGCTCATTCAACCCAGTCCGGTTTCTAGCTCACCCTTTCCTGTCGCGCTTTACGCCTTCCATGTAGCGACGCCGCATAACAAACACCATGATTTTTGATGTAAAAGAGACTAATCTTGATTAACTCTATCTCAAGGCTACAGGGACTTTAGCATGCGTTCACTCACACTCATCGGCTTAGTGCTATTTAGCATGTTAGCGCAAGCGACGGTTTATAAATGGGTCGATAAAGATGGTAAAGTCCATTACTCAGATGAGCCGCAGCCCAATGCCCAAGTCGTTGAGCTAAAAGAGAAGACCTTAAATCAAATTGCCCTTCCCCTACCTAAGACAGACTCAAATAACGCAAACCAAGCAATTGAATCTATTCAATATAAAGTTAATATCACTTCCCCAGCAGAAGAAGAAACCGTCAGAGATAATAATGGCGATTTCGACGTCGTTGCGACTATCACCCCTGAGCTAAAAAGCCAGTATTTAATGGTCCTCAAACTCGATGGCACCCCCGTCGGTCAGCCGCAAATTGGCGGTACCTTCAAACTCAAAAACATCGACCGGGGTGAACATACCTTAGTCGTTGACGCTTTGACTCAAAGCGGCAAAGTCTTTGCATCAAGTTCACCAAGAAAGATATTTCTTCATCAAGCAGCTAAGCGTTAATGCCACTCAATGCATAGATAAAGTTAGTATAAGAACTTTAAATACATAGAGTTAGATTAACCATCCCAGACTAAACCGTTTGATGAAGACAAGTTGCAGCTTGCACCAGATTGGTGCACCATAGTGGTGCAACCCTATTTCTAGGAACGGTCGATGGATAAAGAGATACTGCTCAATCATTTAGTTACCGCTGTACTTGTCATAGATAAGGATCTTAAGCCTTGTTATGCCAACGCAGCAGCAGAGCAATTATTAGGTGTTGGCAGCCATAGACTCGTAGAACAAGCTTTGCCTGAGCATTATCAAATCCTCGGTGTCGAAGCCCAGTTATTGAGGGATGCGGTAAAAGCTGGCCAAGGCTTAACGGTCAATACGGCGGCCCTAGTCACGCTCGATGGCCAGCACCATACCGTTGATTTAACCCTTATTCCCCTCGATGACGAGGCTGAACTCAGCCTGCTCGAACTGCGCCAAGTCGATCAACAAAGACGCATTCATCAGCAGCTGAGCCAAGATGCACAGCAGCAAGCGGCGCAGTTTTTAGTGCGCAACTTAGCCCATGAAATCAAAAATCCTTTAGGCGGCCTGCGTGGTGCGGCGCAGTTGTTATCGCGGGAGCTGGCTGATCCGGCGCTAAAGGAATTCACTACCCTCATCATAGAGCAGGCCGATCGGCTGCGTAATTTAGTAGACCGTCTGCTCGGCCCTCAAAGACCGACACAGCATAGCCTGCACAACATCCATCAAGTGGTGCAGAAGGTCTATAAGTTAGTTGAAATGGCGCTGCCCGCTAACATTCAGCTTAAACGGGATTACGATCCATCCATTCCCGATATCGAGATGGACCCTGACCAAATGCAGCAAGCTGTGCTCAACATTTTACAAAATGCGGTGCAGGCGCTTGAGCATACGGGCGGCGAGATTTTGATCCGCACTCGCACTCAACACCAAGTCACTATAGGTTCACAGCGCCACAAGCTAGTGTTAACCCTATCGATTATCGACAATGGCCCCGGCATACCGCCTGAGCTGATGGACACATTATTTTATCCAATGGTGACAGGCCGTGAGCAAGGTTCAGGTTTAGGCCTCTCAATTGCCCATAATATTGCCCGTTTACACTCGGGAAGAATCGATTGCCTCTCCAGCGCTGGGCACACCGAATTCATCATTTCATTACCGATTTTAGGCGCTAAATAATTTCGACAGTACCTACCCATACCGTATGAGGAAGCAAGATGCGAATTAGTGAACAAGTGTGGATCCTCGACGATGACAGCTCGATACGTTGGGTACTCGAAAAGGCACTTCAAGGTGCCAAGCTCAGTACCGCCAGCTTTGCCGCCGCCGAATCCCTGTGGCAGGCCTTAGAAATATCGCAACCGCACGTGATAGTGTCGGACATCCGTATGCCCGGCACAGACGGGTTAAGCCTGCTCGAACGATTGCAAGTACATTACCCCCATATTCCCGTGATCATTATGACGGCGCACTCAGACTTAGACAGCGCAGTCAGTGCCTATCAAGCGGGCGCATTTGAGTATCTGCCTAAACCCTTCGATATCGATGAGGCTATCTCTCTGGTCGAGCGCGCACTGACACACGCCACTGAACAGAGCCCAGCACCCGCGCAGGAAGCCCAAGTAAAAACACCCGAAATCATAGGTGAAGCGCCAGCGATGCAGGAAGTGTTTCGCGCCATAGGCAGGCTTTCACGCTCGTCGATCAGCGTGCTGATTAATGGTCAATCGGGAACGGGTAAAGAGTTAGTGGCTGGCGCGTTACACAAACACAGCCCACGTAAAGATAAGCCGTTTATCGCGCTGAACATGGCAGCGATCCCTAAAGATTTGATCGAATCTGAGCTATTCGGCCACGAAAAAGGTGCCTTCACTGGCGCAGCCAATGTCCGCCAAGGTCGCTTCGAGCAAGCAAACGGTGGCACGCTCTTTTTAGATGAAATCGGCGATATGCCGTTAGATGTACAAACACGGTTACTCAGAGTGCTCGCCGATGGTCAATTCTACCGCGTCGGTGGTCATAATGCGGTGCAAGTGGATGTGCGTATCATAGCGGCGACCCATCAAGATCTTGAATTATTAGTGCAAAAAGGCGGCTTTAGGGAAGACTTATTCCATCGCCTCAACGTGATCCGCGTGCACTTACCGCCACTGTCACAAAGACGGGAAGACATTCCCCAACTCGCCACCCATTTCCTCGCCTCGGCAGCGAAGGAAATTGGTGTAGAAACTAAAATAATGACCAAGGAAACCGCGGTAAAACTCTCCCAATTACCTTGGCCCGGTAATGTCAGACAACTCGAAAACACCTGTCGTTGGTTAACCGTAATGGCATCGGGGCAAGAAATTTTACCCCAAGATTTACCGCCAGAATTACTGAAAGATCCTGTAAGTGTCACCCACACGGCGAAAGGCAGCCAAGATTGGCAATCGGCACTGACTGAGTGGATAGATCAAAAACTCTCGGAAGGAAACAGCGATCTGTTAACTGAGGTGCAACCCGCATTCGAACGCATACTGCTAGAAACTGCGCTGCGCCATACTCAAGGCCATAAACAAGAAGCGGCGAAACGTTTAGGCTGGGGACGAAATACCTTAACGCGGAAATTAAAAGAACTGTCGATGGATTGAGTAAATAAAATAACGTTACTACTCGTTATATCAATACAAGCTCATTCATAACCAAATAATAAAAAGGGATATCTTCATATCCCTTTTTATTTGAAATTCATTTCATTTTCATTGGCATTAATTAAATATGCCAAATCAAAAAATTAGAATTGATAATGCACACCTACAGCGAATTGCTTAATATCGGTGTCTATATCTTTTAATCCTAAATAGCTACGGTCTGCATCTAAATCGCCAGTAGTGACATCATAGCTTACACGGATATTTAAGTGTTCTGTTACGGCGGCATTCACACCTACACCGTAAGTCCAACCAAAACCAGTAAAGTCTTCATCGTAACCATAGCCATCAACATTCACAGCCATAGATGCGATACCCACTTTGGCATAGGCAGAGAAAATATCATTGATTTGTGCAGTAAATTTAGGTGTGAAGCTTAATGCGCCAGCACTAATATCAACATCCTTATCGCCTAAGTCGCCAGTGGCGAACAGGTTAGCTTCTAAACCAAACCACTCATTGAAGTTATAGCCACCGTATACGCCTACACCAGTACCGGTTTCTGAACCACCAAAAGTATCTGCTGTGACTCTATTTAATGCGCCACCCACATAAAATCCTGTCGTGTCGGTTGCAGCAGATACTTGAGTAGCCGCGAATGCTGATAGTAAAGAGATAGCAACAATTGATAACTTGTTCATCATATTTCCCTAATGATTTAACGTAAGTATTAGACAGCGCGGATATTACAATAAGCAATTAAGAAGTGTCATGGTTTAAATTATCAAAATACAAACCATACAGCATTGATTCAGCTTGAGTCGAAAAATGGAAGTTTTAGTTATTCGCTATGTAGCAAAACCATGCTTACTGTAAGTATTTTTTTAAAATTGAAACAATTAACGATGTTAACTTAGCACCCGCAACAATCCTATAAAACTGGCATATAGCCAACGTATGAGGGAACGACGCCGTCTGACATCTAAACATTCGGATACGACAACTCGGCCAGTCGCTAGACAAATAATACGGGTGCGCCAAAGGAATAATGGCCAGATATGGACTCGATAAGTTTGGTTAGATATTTCAAAATCAATTTTCTGCGGTAGGTAATAAAGATGTTTACGCAGGACTAACTGACTCCAAGCCCCCGCAATCACAGGAGTGACTGTACTATCTGCTTGGTTCACTCTCGAGGACTGCGCTTGAGTTGAAACCGTAATATCCGCATCGGCAGGAACGTTCACATCACGAATCTCAGATTCGACTATCAACTCAAAGCGAGTCGATAGCCTCTGATAACGACATATCAATCGAGTGGAATGATCCCATCTGTGACCTTGCTTCTGCATCCATGCCATCGCTTGCCCTTACTTTATGTTTCGTTGACTTCAGGTTTGACTGGGTCTTGGTGAATAATCACCTCGGCATCTTCAAAGGCGGCCTTGACCCTTATCCCTGTCGTATCGGCAATACTGTGGGCTTCATTCAAACTCAGATTGCCATCAAGCTCTAAATGGAATTGGATAAAAACAGTTTTGCCAGCCTGACGAGTACGCAAGTCATGCAGACCTTGTACCCGTGGATCTTCCATTGCGATTTGCGTGATTTGCTGGCGAGTTTCTTCGTCTAACTCCCTATCTAGCAAAGCTTGAATTGAGCGATAGCCCAAGCCAAAGGCTTGATGACCAATATAGAATGCAATCATTACCGCAAACAAGCCGTCAGCCCACCACCAACCATACTGGGCTAGGACGAGTGCTAACAGTACCGCGCCATTGAGGAATAAGTCCGACTTATAATGCAGTGAATCGGCTTCGACCACAGTGCTTTTTGTCGCTGCTAATGCGCGTTTTTGCAACGTCACTAAGGCTAACGTCATAATAATCGCGATAACGGAAACCACCACACCTATGGTGGCATTTTCGACGGGAACGGGCGTTAATAACCGCTCGCCACCATAGAAAAGTAACAGGAACGCGGAGCCCATAATAAAAGCGGATTGCGCTAAAGACGCTAACGGCTCAGCCTTACCATGGCCATATCTGTGGTCATGATCCGGCGGCACAAGCGCGTAACGAATTGCAATAAAGTTGATGATGGAAGCGAGTGCATCGGCAAAGGAATCCGTCAAAGATGCCAACATACTGGCAGAGCCGGAATAAAGCCAAGCGAACATCTTGATAAGAATAAGGATCAAAGCGGTAGCCACGGAAGCGCGGCTAGCCAGTTTGACCCAAAAATCGTATTGGGAAGTCTGAGTCATAAGGGATCTATCTTGGGAAGCTATGACCCTATTGTATATCAGCTAAGACGCTTAACCGCGAGGTTCTTTACCAGCTTGTGCTTCAAATCGCGCTTTAAACTTAGCTTGCTGCTCTGGTGTCAACAGATTGTAGATTTGATTATGCAGCTTCATACGTTCAATGGCTTGAGCTTGACGCTGTTCTTGCTGCGCGCTCATCAGTGCCTTGGCTTGCACTTCATCAAAATTAGGGGCCGTCATCAAGGCCTGCATTTCAGTGCGATGGGCCAAACGCTGCTCTTTCGTTGGGCGGCTATCGGCACGCGCGGCTTTCTGATCGGCAAACAGCTTTTTGATATCAGCTTTTTGGGCATCGGTTAAATCTAGCCCTTCAAACATACGATGCATGCCACGCTTATCCATGTGTCGGCCGCCATGTTCCATACGGTCGCCTTTGTGGAATTCAGAACGGGAGAAATCACAGCCACCGTCTGTCGGTTCGGCATTGACTGTTGTCGCTAAAACCGCAGAACTCGCTAGAATGGCAAACAGGCTCGCTTTCAAAGGTGATAATGTTTTCATAGTGTTAACCTCAGTGGTTCAACTTTAATATGGCAAATAAAAGATACAGTGACGACCCTTTTAAGCCGAGTCACTTTCGACCCTTCCAGTCTAAACCCCTATATGTAAGTGAGGAGGTTGCCTGAGTAAATCACTGTAAAGTTGCATCAATTCAAAAGGTGGCCGACATTCTGTCATTGATGCGCCTTGAATTGAATCACCCTAGACGCTCTGAAACTCTTATCCTGAGGCTGCTTGGGTATAACAGATTCTCTATTCTTTACTTTGGCTTACATTGCTACACAGCAATTGACATCAAAACAGGTATACTCAGCCAAAGCGCTAAAAGTGCCAGTATTACATGGGCGCATAAGGCCATATTACAGAGATTAAGGAACAATATGAGTCGGATATTATTAATCGATGACGATCTGGGTTTATCTGAGCTGCTAGGGCAACTGCTCGAGTTAGAAGGGTTTCAGTTAACCTTGGCTTACGATGGTAAACAGGGTTTAGATCTGGCACTAAATGCGGATTACGATCTAATCTTACTCGATGTCATGCTACCTAAATTGAACGGTTTTGAAGTCCTGCGTGCACTGCGTCAGCACAAGCAAACGCCAGTATTAATGCTGACCGCTCGCGGCGATGAAATCGATCGCGTTGTTGGGCTTGAAATTGGCGCCGATGATTATCTGCCAAAGCCGTTTAATGACAGAGAATTAATCGCCCGTATCCGCGCCATTATTCGTCGCTCGAACTTAACAACCCAAGAAATCCATGCCGCGCCCGCCCAAGAGTTTGGCGATCTGCGCTTAGACCCATCGCGCCAAGAAGCTTACTGTAATGAGCAATTAATCATACTCACAGGCACTGAATTCACTCTGCTGCACACCCTAGCACTGCACGCTGGCGAGTTGATGAACAAGGAAGAGTTAAACGAAAAAGTGCTCGGCAAAAAACTCATGCCCTTCGATCGCAGCTTAGACATGCATTTATCGAATCTACGTAAAAAACTCCCCGAGCGTAGCGATGGGCGTCCAAGGGTGAAAACCATCCGTGGCAAAGGTTATATTTGGCTTCCATAACGGCGGTATCGACTGTGCCTAATCGTTTATTTATCAAATTATTGCTCGGATTCTGGCTCTGCAGCTCGCTGATCATTGCCTTGGTCGGTCTGTTGCCATTGCTGCAACAAAGTCACGACCGTGCACCGCTGCCACCTCACCTTGAAAAAGTCCTATCGACCATAGCGCAGCGCATTCAAGAAAATCCTGCCTTACTGGAGTCTGATTTTCTTCGGCGCTGGGAAAGGCACAGAGACATGGAAGGCAAGCCGCTACGGGTTTATCTCGTCAACAGCCAAGGCCAAGTCGTCAACACCCACAGAGTGAGTCGCGGTGTGCGTAGCTTTATGTTGATGGCAGATGAAGAAAAACAACCTATTAGCCATCAGTTTAAAGATGAGTTGGTATTTGGCCCCTTTCAATTCAATCTGGGTGCCGAGACGTATTCACTCTACGGCCGGCTGCCTGATAACCATCCGCGGCCTTGGTTTTTCTTCTTCGCCGAAAATAAGTTATTAACTTTAAGCCTAGCAATTTTCCTATCAGGATTATTATGTGGCCTGCTCGCTTGGCATCTAGGTAAGGCATTAAATTCACTTAAAAAAAGTGCGAATGCCCTCGCAGAGGGTGACTTAAGTCATCGTGTCGATAAGTCCACTACACAGCGTAAAGATGAAATAGGCCAATTAGCTAAGGCCTTCAATAGCATGGCCGACTCCATCGAATCTATGATGAACAATCAACAGAGATTGATGGGCGATATTTCCCATGAGCTACGTACTCCGCTCACCCGTTTACAATTGTCGTTAGCCCTCGCCCGTAAAAAGGGCCAGCAAACGGCAGAAACGGATCGTATCGGCTATGAAGCCGAGCAACTCGAAAAGCTTATCAGTGAATTGTTAGAACTCTCGCGGGTCAAGCTCAGCACTAACGAAACCAAAGTGCATTTAGGCTTGGCAGAATCCCTGAGCCAAGTTTTAGACGATGCGGAATTTGAAGCAGAACAGCAAGGTAAAAGCATTACTATCGATATCGATGAAGAAATTGAGTTAGCGCATTTTCCTAAATCACTTTCCCGCGCGATTGAAAATCTGCTGCGTAATGCAATTCGCTATGCCGCAAGCGACATTCAGTTACAGGCAAGTGCAACAGCTGATCAAGTAAAAATCACGATAAAAGACGATGGACCAGGCATAGATGCCGCCGAACTCGATGCCATTTTCAAACCCTTCTATCGCCCTGACTCTGCACGGCAAAGAGAAAGCGGTGGCTGGGGACTTGGGCTGGCAATCACTGAAGCGGCGATTACCGCCCACAAAGGTAAGATTAAAGCCGAGAACCGTATACCAACGGGCCTTAAAGTGACGATTACACTGCCGAAATAGCCGATATGAAGAACAAGTACAGGAGGCTCAACTAATGGTTTAGTCGTAATTGGCAACACCTCAGTGTTGCCATCGTGTTAAAACGTAGGAAACGGGATTACAGCTTAACTAATACACGTCCTGTGACTTGACCTTGGATAATTTTATTCGCGAAATCAGGCACCTCTGCCAATGAAATCTGCTGGCAAGCTTGCTGATAGAAATGTGCAGGCAGTGCTTTAATCACAGCTTCCCACGCCGCTTTTCGTTTCTCAAATGGACAAGAAACAGAATCGATTCCCAGCAAACTCACTCCTCGTAAAATAAATGGCATTACGGTTGTGGGTAATGCAAAACCGCCCGCTAAACCACAAATAGCGGCGGCGCCACCGTATTGCATTTGCGCTAATGCTTTGGCGAGGATCTTGTTGCCAACGGTATCGACCACACCCGCCCAGAGCTGCGCCTCAAGTAGCTTAGCATCCTGTTCAAGCTCACTGCGATCAATCACTTCAGCGGCGCCAAGCTCCTTCAATAAAGGTGCATTTTGCTCGACCCGACCACTGCAGGCAACCACGCGATAGCCAGCATTGGCGAGCAAAGTCACCGCCACGGACCCCACACCACCACTGGCACCTGTGACCAGAATATCCCCACTTTGCGGTGTTACCCCAGCCTGCTGCAGCGCTTGCACGCACAACATAGCCGTAAGTCCAGCCGTGCCAATCATCATGGCTTTAGCGGCATCACAATCTTGCGGCATAGGCACCAGCCAGTCGGCTTTAACGCGCGCTTTTTGCGCCATACCACCCCAGTGATTTTCACCCACGCCCCAGCCTGTCAAAATCACCTGATCGCCAACTTGGTATCTCGCATCTGTTGATTCGCGCACGACCCCCGCAAAATCGATGCCCGGCACCATAGGAAACTGGCGAATGATTTTGCCAGCACCCGTCACAGCTAAACCATCTTTATAATTCAGCGAGGAATAGTCGACCTCAACTAAGACTTCCCCTTCTGGTAAATCGGCTTCTGTAATCTGTGAAACTTGAGCAAACGTGCGTTTATCTTCTTGTGTCAGTAGTAAGGCATCAAACATAACTTGCTCTCCGAAGGCCATGCAAATCGCAAGTTACCATAAAAGGCATCGACGCCATTAACAAGCAGACTTATGGCTAATAGTAAACGCTGAGATCTAAATAGATTAAAGATAATGGCCCAGAGTGATCGAGCGCAAAAAATGGCAAAAATGATGTCTTTATGGCTTTAAACTCGCCTGCTGCAAAGCGCCACTTTGACCCCAGTAGCGGGCAAACTCAGCCAAGGTCATTCCGGCATTATTCGTTAGGTTCGCATTACATTCTTTCGCGTATAGCCGCTTTACGATATTGAATTCGGCCTTAATCACAGCGCCCATAATTGCCGTATTACCACGCTTATCTTGCAAACAAGCATTAGCACCATGCTCAAGTAATACATCTGTTGCAGCCTCTTGGCCGTTATAAGCCGCCACCATTAGCGCGGTATAGGTTTGACTATTTCTCTGGTCAATAGGGAAGCCCGCATCGAGAAAATGCTCAAGCACTGTGATATCGCCAGTACGCGCGGCAGCAAAAAAGTAGTCCACCAGCAATTGCACTTGTGCGGTATCGGGCTCGTCCGCTTGGCTGACAGTTGCGGATGCCTGAGCAGAACCTGCGCCCATCACGACCGACATACTCAGTGCCGCAATTATCAATAATAAGATAGTAATATTGTGTTTCATCAATAACTCCCGCGCAGCAAAAATAGAGATTTAAACAATAAGAGGTGACGAAATGCCCGCAAGACGCCCTCTTAAACTGGGCAGAAAAGAGCTTGATTACGCCTTGCGGGACTTACTGGGTTTGAGCGGTTTAACGCGAATCTGCACCAAATCGCTCTAAAATGATGCGTTAAATTGAACGCTGTTTAACGTCGGCCAAATCACCTTTTACAGCCTTGGTTAAACGCTCACCAAACTCTGGGTCTGCACGATAAAAGTGACTGAGCATCTGATGTTTCACATTGGTATCGTTCACTTTGCCTAAGTCACCGGCCAAGTTAGTGATCAGATCTGCTCTATCTTGCTTGCTCAAGCTGCGGTAAAAGACGCCCGCTTGGCTAAAGTTATCCTGCTTGCTAATAGCCGTTTGTTGCACAGTCCCCGTTAGCGCAGTCGTTACCGCACGATAACGATTATCTTCGGCCAAGGCTAAATGTACGCTCGGTTGATAGTTCACATCGGACTGGGTATGCCCCATATTGCCCGCACCTTCTTGGTTGTGGTTTGCCACCGCCACTAAGGGTTTATTAATCGGCAATTGCGACAAATTCGCGCCGAGTCGATACAGCTGAGTATCGGCGTAGGAGAACATACGGCCTTGCAGTAATCTGTCTTCCGAAGGCTCAATCCCTGGGATCAAATTCGATGGCGCAAATGCCGCTTGCTCAGTCTCTTGGAAGAAGTTTGCAGGCATGCGGTTCAGCGTCATAGTGCCCACTTTTTGTTCTGGCACATCTAGCCACACCTTAGTGGCGTCTAGTGGGTTGTAATCAAACTTATTAAGCTCAGTCGGGTCGAGTAATTGAACGTACAGATCCCACTTAGGATAGTTACCCTTGTTGATCTCACTATAAAGATCATCAGTTAAATGGTTAAAGTTTTGCCCTTGGACTTTAACCACTTCATCGGGACGTAAGCCTTTAACACCTTGCAGACTCTTCCAGTTAAATTTCACATATTTAACTTGGTTATCTCGATTCACAAATTTGTACGCATGCACACCGAAACCGTCCATTTCACGATAACTGGCAGGTACACCTAAGTTACTGTAAACCTGAGTCAACATATGGGTTGAACCCGCTTCATGACTGAAAAAATCAAAGAAACGATTCGGATCTTGCATATTGGTCACTGGCGATGGTTTGAGTGAATGCACCATGTCAGGAAACTTGATCGCATCGCGAATGAAGAATACGGGTAAGTTATTACCTACTAAGTCCCAGTTACCTTGGTCCGAATAAAATTTGGTCGCAAACCCACGGGGATCACGCAGCGTTTCTGGCGAACCTTTCGAGTGGATCACGGTAGAAAAGCGCACAAATACGGGTGTCACTTTACCTTTTTGTGCAAAGGGTGCCGCTTGGGTTAGGTTGCTAAAATCGCCACTCGATACAAACTCACCATGGACACCTGTGCCTCTGGCGTGGACGACACGCTCAGGAATACGTTCACGGGCAAAGCGTTGTAGCTTCTGGATAAGCTGCACATCTTGCAATAACACGCTGCCATTACTGCCCGCTGTGGTCGAGTTTTGGTTATCACCCACAGGTGCACCATTGTCACGTGTCAGGGTATTTGTTGGTAAAGTTTGAGCCTGTACATTCAATGTCAGACCCATAGAAATAATTAAAAGGCTTTTAGTAAGATGCATAACAGTTCCTCTTCTATGCATAACGCCAAGCTCTTTTCTGCCTGCCCGCAGTATAGTTCTGAATTTGTAATTATAAGAAGCGATCTTTATCGATTATATGAATCAATAAAACCTATTAGACATAAATTGGCAACAACAAAAAGTCCCATTGTCAGATACTGAAGCTAGAGATTGTGGACTAAAACCTCTCGGTTTTAGTCTATTGCGAAGTGGATAAACGTGGGGTGATTAAGAGATATTTAGCAATTGATTGAGCTTCACAACAAGAGCCGTAAGCGAGCATTAATCCTTAATCCCCATCAGTTTTAATCGCCGGTACAAGGCATTACGGCTGATCCCTAAACGCTTAGCGCATTGGCTCACATTGCCATTACAGGCTTGGTATGCCTGCAGCACATTGCTATAAATCGCCTCATTTAGGGAATCCGATTGAACCTTTGTGGCATTCGGCTCCACAGCGAACTTACCACTTTGCAGGGGTGATGCAGAACGTTGACGGCTTACCTCTTTAAATTCATCACATAAAGATGCAGCTTGTAACTGGTCTACTTTTAACGGCTCGCCCGCTAATTTTTGTGCAAGATAATCGGGTAAATGTTGCCAATTGAGGGTACTGTCTCCTTCTGCCATCAAGCAAGCGACTTGCATGAGGTTATCCAGCTCACGCAAATTCCCCGGCCAGTCGTATTGCATCATTTTCCCTAACAGTTCTGGGCAGATATCCTGCGCGGAGATACGATGTTTACGATGCAATTTATGGATAATACGCTCAATATCCTGCCGCTCCCGCAGCGCAGGCAAACGCACTTGCAAGCCATTTAATCGATAGAATAAATCCTGTCGAAACAGCCCTTGAGTCACCTGTTTTTCTAAATCCATATGGGTCGCGGCAATGATTTGGATATCGACTTTAAAACTTTGATTACTGCCAACGGGCACCACTTCGCGCTCCTGCAATACCCTAAGTAAACGACTCTGGGCTGCCAGCGGCATTTCGCCAATTTCATCTAAAAACAAAAAACCGCCGTGGGCTTGGCGAATTTTGCCGATAAATCCTGTGCGATTCGCTCCAGTAAAAGCGCCCGCCTGATAACCAAAGAGTTCAGATTCGACTAACTCGGCAGGCAATGCCGCGCAGTTCACCGCCACTAAAGGCTCGGTGCGACGCGCGCTCTGGGCGTGGAGTTTTTTAACAAACTGCTCTTTACCGACGCCGGTTTCACCGAGCACTAACAGCGGAATTTGCTTGGTGATCACCTTATTGGCATGTTGCCATGCGCGCTCAAGTTGAGGGTCGCGAAACCGCACACCCAGTTGATTAAGCGATTTATTGCTCATCGCAACTCGCCCCTTAGCGCTGGGAATGTTTAAGGGCTGAGTCTGTAGATGCAAGTCTAAATGCTGATTAAAGCCACCCGCACGGCTCCAATTATCGCCTAAGTACTGCTCGACGGCATCGCCGACCTTAGCATGGTTAAGCAATTGTTTCGCCATGGGATTGCAACCCACAATGCGACCATCGCTGTCGGCAATCACTATGCCCTGCCAACCCGAATTCAGTAAATTTGGCTGCGCCGCTAAATCGATTCGATAATGGCTATCGGGCAAGTGACACAAGAGCGCGGTCTCGACCTGCTGCGCCAAGCTCGACACTAACATCAGCGTCTGCTGAGTGTGTCTTTGCTGCTCACTGGTGATATCTATCACCCCGAGCATCTCACCTTGGGGAGAAAATATCGGGCAGGCGGTGCAACTCATAAAACGATTCTGACGAATAAAATGCTGCTCACCCACTACAGATACTGCTTGCTTGGCGGTGAGTGCCGTCCCTATCGCATTGGTGCCTTTGTGCTGTTCGAGCCAATTCACCCCGATATCCAAAGCCACGTCCGCCAATTTTGTGGAGTAGCGGCTCACGCCCCAGTGCCTAAGCACATAACCCTCGGCATCGGAGAGCAAGAGTCGGCTATTAGAATGCGCCATCAACTGATTGAACAAGGGCAAAGCATGGGATTGCACTAATGCAATGAGCATTTGATATTGCTCATGTTTCTGCTTAAGTTCGCTGGCGTCGAGCCTAAGCTCTTGGGGTAACTGAAATTCTGACAAGCCAGCGCCAATGCTGCGCTGCCACGAATCGGCCAACCACGCCTGTGTCGATGGTAAATGCGGTTTAACTGCCATAGCCGTGCTCCCCCGAGCTGTGTTCCGTTTCGGCACAGTTGCAGTGTGCCGTTCGATGACAAAGTGACCACAGGACACACCTCTCTCCCTGAGTGCCCACACTGTTTCAAATCTGCAAAATTAGCTTTTCATCATACTGTTAGCGCAACAAGTGTACAACTCTTGCCAGTTTGGCACTCTCCTTGCGATGCACCTTAGGTATGCAAGTCTCAAGTGTTACGTTAGAGAACACTAAGCTAATCAACAAGAAGGAATGATTCTATGATTTATGCTCAACCCGGAACCGCAGGCGCAATCGTTAACTTCAAAGAAAAATACGCCAACTTCATCGGCGGTAAATGGGTCGCCCCAGTCAATGGCAAATACTTCGACAATCGCTCACCCGTTAATGGCCAAAACTTTTGCCAAATCCCGCGATCCGATGCACAAGATATTGAATTAGCTTTAGATGCCGCCCACGCAGCCAAAGAAGCATGGGGCAAAACTTCAGTCACCGAACGCTCAAACCTGTTACTGCGCATTGCCGATCGGGTCGAAAAAAATCTCGAATATTTAGCCGTCGCCGAAACCTGGGAAAACGGTAAAGCGGTGCGTGAAACCTTAAACGCCGACTTACCCTTATTTGTCGATCACTTCCGCTACTTTGCCGGTTGTATCCGCGCACAGGAAGGCAGCGCCGCCGATATCGACGGCAACACAGTCAGCTATCACTTCCCAGAACCTTTGGGAGTAGTCGGCCAGATCATCCCTTGGAACTTCCCGCTCTTGATGGCGGCATGGAAAATCGCTCCTGCGCTGGCGGCGGGTAACTGTGTGGTACTCAAGCCTGCGGAGCAAACACCGGTATCAATTCTGGTATTGCTCGAGCTGATTGAAGACCTATTACCCGCGGGTATTCTTAACGTAGTCAACGGTTTTGGCGCGGAGGCGGGACAAGCACTGGCCACCAGCAAACGCATCGCTAAGCTTGCGTTTACGGGCTCCACCGAAATTGGTTATCACATTTTAAAATGCGCCGCCGAATCCTTAATTCCATCAACCGTTGAGCTTGGCGGTAAGTCGCCTAACGTGTTTTTTGCCGATGTGATGGACCATGAGGACGAATATTTAAATAAAGCCGTCGAAGGTATGTTGCTGGCCTTCTTTAACCAAGGAGAAGTCTGTACTTGCCCATCACGGGTGTTAGTCCAAGAGTCGATTTTCGATCGCTTTATCGAAAAAGTGCTCGCCCGCGCGCAAACCATTAAGCAAGGCGATCCCTTAGATACCGACACTCAAGTAGGTGCTCAAGCCTCTAAAGAACAGTTCGATAAAATCTTAAGCTACTTAGCCATAGGTAAGGCTGAAGGTGCAGAAGTGCTACTGGGCGGCACACTTTGCCAACTCGATGGCGGCCAAAGCGAAGGTTATTACATCAGCCCGACGATTATGAAAGGCCACAATAAGATGCGTATCTTCCAAGAAGAGATCTTCGGCCCCGTCATTTCGGTCACCACTTTTAAAGATGAAGCCGAAGCCTTAGCGATCGCGAACGATACTGAGTACGGCCTAGGTGCTGGCGTGTGGACGCGTGATATGAACACGGCTCAACGTATGGGGCGTGGCATTCAAGCTGGTCGAGTGTGGATTAACTGTTACCACGCCTATCCTGCCCATGCCGCCTTTGGTGGATACAAAAAATCCGGTATTGGCCGCGAAACCCATAAGATGATGCTCAACCATTATCAAAATACCAAGAATCTCTTGGTGAGTTACGATGTGAATCCTTTAGGTTTCTTCTAAGGTTTTGGTGTTCAAACAAGCTGATGTGAGGAAGCTTTTATTAGGTTTTTAAACGTCTTTGCAAGCAAGCTTATAAAACTTTCCGCATGAGTAATCGATACAAGTGATAAACATGAAAGGGCGAATAGCCCTTTCTTTTTTAACTGAATTTAATTCAAACCTCACTCAGTTTATATTATCAATCCGCGCTAAACGCTGAGCTAATTCAGCAAGAGATGAGGCTGTTTGTGGATCGCTTTGTGGATCGACAACTTCAACCAGTTTAAGTTTTGGCTGAAAAGGTAACCAAGAACTGCCCGTTGTAATCACTAAATCCAGCACAAACTGACCGTAATAGTGCAACCTCAGTCGGTTATCCGCCATGGGCCAATGGGCATAAAGCAGAAAAGAATCGTACATTTGCGCCAAAGAGGTTGTCGCAATGATCTTAAACCCTTCATCAAGCAGACTAAACTCGGTTGATTCTTCGAAGGGACAATCGAAAGCAGTGATGACCAAATACCCCGAGGTTTTATTGGGTAAAACGCAGCGATATTGGCCTTCAATCACTAAGCCAGCAATCGAGGTATGAGTATATTGGCCATTGAAATACAAAGGCATTTTCAGTGAATTAGGCTCAAGTCCATCAGTACGTGCTGTTAGCAGTGAAAACCCCGTTATCGGCTGCATCCCTTACCCCACTTATCTCGCCTACTTATCCGCGAACACACACATCACGCGGCACTTGCGGATTCAAATACTAGGACTGGCGGCTTTTCCAATAACAGCCCACTAAGATCAAGTAACCGACAAAATAAGCCACGAGATCGAGTGGGTCGAAATGGCTACCTATCACTATCCGCGCCAAGCGATTTCCACCCAAGCCTAACTTGTCGACTAAGCCCCAATACTGGCCAAACTCGATGGCAAAGGCAAACAGCAATACCGCAAGCGCCAGCCAAGGAGTTTGAAATAAGCGCTTAATGCCCTCGTCTTTACTATTGGCTACCGAATTGACTGCTAGAGGAACGACAGCCCGCACCATGCAAAACAGCAAGATCACCACCAATACATCGCCCACAAAACCACGAATAAAACCCGCAGGCGCATATAAGGCAATTAAGACTTCAGTCAAAAATAATAAAACCGCATAAATAAAAAAAGATTTACGACTCGGATTGCGGCTAATGAAAGCGCGAATAACGGCGGTAGACATAGATAAGTTAATCCCTTCACTCGGTTGAAGTGGCAGAATCTACCGTAATACCAAGAGGTTAACAAGCGAGCTTTCGTTGATATTTAAGGCTCGTCACCTAGGCAAGCGCGCCACTTAACGCCACCAATTCACTAAATGTTCGCCCCTCAAAATTTAAGCGAGGTTTAAGTTTGGGTTAAGTAGCCTACACCTAAACCCACTTAGGAGCGTCACACCATGTCATCAAACACACTGCAAACCATCAAAGTTTGGGACCTGTTAATCCGCATATTCCATTGGTCTCTCGTCGGCTTTTTCACCTTAGCCTACCTCACTGAAGGCGAAGACGAGTGGATGACCATCCACAGTTACGCAGGTTACAGCATCTTAATTTTACTGGTGTTTCGTCTACTGTGGGGCGTGATTGGTACCCACAATGCGCGCTTTAGCAACTTTATTACTCGCCCTAAAGAAGTGCTGGTGTACCTCAAAGGGCTCATCACAGGCAAAGCCAAAGACTACATAGGCCATAACCCCGCTGGAGCAATGATGATAGTGGCCTTGATTGCCAGCATCGCCATCACGGGATTCTCAGGCATAGCTCTATACGCCACCGACGGACACGGCCCATTAGCCACGAGCTTTTTCGCCACTTGGCCCGAAGGCGCCATAAAAGAAGTCCATAAATTCTTTGCCAACTTCACAGTGTTCCTCGTGGTTATTCATGTTGGCGGCGTCATCGTCAGCAGCCTGTTACACAAAGAAAACTTAGTCAGAGCCATGGTCACGGGCAAGAAACAACGCCCAGTGGAACAAAAAGATTAATCCATTAGCCATTTTGTTTAGCAATAAGACATCCAGCCCAAAAGGAATGCCCTATGAACAGATTAACCAGACACACGAATAAGAAACGCCTTGTTGTCGCGATTTCAACCTTGCTGCTAACTAGCCTTAGCGTTAGCGCCGCTAACAGTAAAGTGCAAAGCCTGCCACTGAGCGCCGAGCGTATTGGCACACAACTGCAACGCTATCAAGCCCAAGGTGCTGGACCTTTTAGCGCCGCCGCGGGACAAAAGCTTTGGCTACAGGACATGGACGGGCGCAGCTGCGCCAGTTGCCATACCGCCAAAGTCACCGACATGGGGATGCACCAAAATACCCGTAAACCCATTGACCCTATGGCGCCGTCGATTACCGCAGATCGGTTAACCGACTCAGCCAAAATCGAGAAATGGTTTAGCCGTAACTGTAACTGGACCTTTAAACGCGACTGCACGCCGCAGGAAAAAGGCGATGCCTTACTCTGGTTAAGCCTGCAATAACTCATTTAATTAGAGCGATTAATTTCAATACCTTCCATAGAAGGTAACGGTACAAAAAGGAAGATATTATGACTCAACAAGCACACCCTATTAGCTGGATCTTAGGTTCATCACTCACAGCCGCTGCATTAGCCATTGGCGTTATCGGCATCAGCCTAACCTTAACCGGTACAGGCTATGCCGACGATGGCCATGAACTCAACCGCGCCATTCCACAGAATGTGGAATATACGGCAGAATGTGGTAGTTGCCATATGGCTTACCCAGCGAACTTACTCCCCGCCGACAAGTGGCGTGCCATTACCGCAAATCTTGATAACCACTTTGGCGACAACGCCAGCATAGATCCTCAAGTCACTGCCAGAGTTGAGGAATATCTGGTTCAACATGCGGCACAAAATGGTAAGGTGATGAAAAACAGCACGCCGCTGCTCGCAAGCGTAGGGCCGCAGAAGATCACAGAACAGGCATTTTTTATTCGCAAACACGATGAGATCCCAAGACGTATGGTGCAAGATAACCCCAAAGTCGGCTCATTCAGTCAATGCAGCAATTGTCACAACCTCGCAGAAAAGGGCATATTCGATGAAGATACCGTTAATATTCCTGGCTTTGGCCGTTGGGATGATTAGCAGCCCCAGCTGCAATGCCCACGACGATGATCTTTCAAACAAGGTGGTCGAGTGGGTTAAGGAGGGCAAGGTTTTGCCCTTCGACACCATAATGCAACGCTATGAATCACGGCTAAAGGGACGGTTGCTCGATCTCGAAGTCGAGCAAAAACATGGAAAGATCATCTACGAACTCGAAATCCTCCGTGACGATGGCATAGTGTATGAAATCAAGATTGACGCCAAAACCGGCGAGTGGCTAAAGGAAAAGGTCGACTGATGCGTTTGCTATTGATTGAGGATGATACCGATCTGGTCGCGCGCCTCATTCCCGCCCTTAACAAGGCGGGTTATACCGTCGAACACGCCGATAACGGTATTGATGGCGCCTTTTTAGGCGAAGAAGAAAACTTCGAAGCCGTGATCCTCGATCTCGGTTTACCCGGCAAACCCGGTCTACAAGTCCTCGGCCAATGGCGACAAAAAGGCTTAGCTATGCCAGTGCTGATCCTCACCGCTCGCGATGCGTGGCATGAGCGGGTCGACGGCCTCAAGGCGGGTGCGGATGATTACCTCGGCAAGCCTTTTCACATTGAAGAACTACTCGCAAGGCTCGAAGTGTTGATCCGCCGCCACTTTGGCCGCGCCGACAATGTGCTACAACATGCGGGCGTTTCCCTCGATGTCGACAAACAGGCCGTCACCAATGTCGACGGTGAAGTGATAGAGCTGACTAAGATTGAATATCGTCTGCTGCATTACTTAATGGTCAATCCCAGCAAAATCGTCTCTAAGTCAGAGCTCAGTGAACGCATTTATGAAGAAGATCAAATCAAAGACAGCAATGTTATCGAAGTGTACGTCAACCGCCTGCGCCAGCGCCTAGGCAAGGATTATATCGAAACCCGCCGCGGCCAAGGTTATCGACTCAAGGAGTAAAAGGCGTGTATTCACTCAAGGGTTATCTGACGCGCAATCTGCTGATCACGCTCACCTTTGCCATGGTGCTGTTACTGTATTTTCTGTACCAAGGTATCCAAGTATTAACCCAAGACTTTGTTGCCTCGCGATTACAACACGATGCCGACAGCCTGATCTCCGCCCTGAATCACAATCCCAATGGCACATGGGCGCTCACCTCAGACCGTTTACCCAATGTGTACCACAGGGTTAATTCTGGGCATTATTTTGCAATTCAAATCGGCGAACAAACCCTGCGCTCACGCTCCCTATTCGACCATAACGTGGACATGCCAAAACTGACCGCCGGTGAGCAGCACCAAGCCACTGAGTTTGTCGGCAAAGAACATTGGCTGATGTTCAGTCAGGCCGTAATCAAAGATGATCAATTAGTGACTCTGTGGGTGACAGAAGACATCAGCGAGCTCGAACAAACTCAAATACACTTTTTAGCCTTTGCCAGCGCGGCCGTGTTACTCACGATTGTTATTCTATTACTAGCGCAGTATCAGCTACTTAAACGCGGCTTTAAACCCTTAGAGCAGATGCCCGAAGCCATACGGCAAATGCGCACCCAAGGGCAAGAAATCAATCCAGATCAAATGCCGAGCGAAATCATCCCGCTGATTGAGGAGATAGATCGCTTAGTCAATCAATTGGGCCAGCGAGTGCAACGCTCCCGTAATGCCCTAGGTAACTTAGCCCACGAAATGAAACGTCCGCTACAAGGGCTGCAGTCCTACCTAGAAAGCCTTCCACCGGAACAGAGGAGTGAGGGCAGCAAGGTGCTCGCAAATCTGCACCACATCATCGAGAGAGAGCTTAAGCGCACTAAGATTGTCGGCCTGTCCACTCCAGGGCGTTATACAGTGCTCGATGAAGATCTCGCGCCGCTGATTCAAGTGATGCAGCGTATCTACCCAGACCGCATTATTCATAGCCATTACGCGAGCGGCTTAGTGATGCCGTTTGATCGGGATGACTTACTCGAACTCTTAGGCAATTTACTGGATAACGCCTGTAAACATAGCCGCAAGAACATTGAGATCCGTATAGTGCATCAAACGGCTGCCACCGCAGGTTATGGGATCATAGTGAGTGATGATGGCGAAGGCGTCTCCGATGCCGCATTGTCGATTATCATCGAGCGCGGCATTCGGTTAGATGAAAGCATCCAAGGCCATGGCTTAGGATTATCTATCTGCAAAGATATAGTCGACAGTTATCAGGGCGAACTTAGCTTTAGCCACGCGCAACAAGGTGGACTCGAAGCCAGCGTATTTCTGCCACTCCCAAGTTAAGCGGTATACTCAGTCAAACCTGCTCAATCAAACCTGCCGCCACATAATGTAGACCAGCGAACGGACTTAAGTATTCGCGCCATAATGTCGTACCATTAAGCCCTTTGCATAACACACGTCAGAGATTTATATGAAAGTTATCGACCTAAAATCGGCCCCACAGCACATTCCACAACTGGCACAATGGCATCATCAAGAATGGGCACATTTAAGTTCTGCGGACGCCACAGTCACCACACTCATTGAGCAAATGAGCGAGTACCTCTCTGACGCCGCCATTCCTAAGATGTTTATCTGTGAAGACGCTAACCAAGTCATGGGCTCCTCCTCATTAACCGCAGCAGACATGGACACCCGAACAGACCTCAGCCCTTGGCTCGCCAATGTGTATGTTAATGCACACTATCGAAATAAAGGCTTAGGGAAATTATTAGTCAATGCCGTCGTTGATTATGCCAAAGCACTCGGATTACAAAAAATCTATTTGTTTACCGCAGACAAAGCAGACTTTTATCAGACACTTGGTTGGTCAAAGATTTCACGGGAAGATTATATGGGCGAGATGGTCACGATAATGGAATATGAATTTAAGAAGTGAATGTTTAAGGAGAGTGAGCAAGCCCCACGACGGGCGTCGTGAAGCTGTACATGCTGGCTAAATATCTAGATGTGATATCCAATACTTAGCGACAAGCCAATGGCTTTAGTCAATTTCTATATCCACGCCGAAACGATTGGATAGTTGGCGTTGCTCGTGCAGAATTTCAATTCGGCGGCGAGTGTCTTGGGTCAACTTGTCTTTGAGGCGCAAACCACTAGTAATGGCGGCTTTTTTTGCTTTCTTGCTCTTAGTTGTCGTTGCATCCGTTGGACTCTCGACGGCTTGAGATTCGATAGACATAGCTAACTCCTTTAATTAGAACCTTAAATAGGCTCTTCCAGTAAATCCCTGCTCAAAACGAACAAACAGGTCATCTTTATAATGAGTCAATTCGCCATTCACTATTTAAGTAATAGATAATTTGGCGACTCATAAACTTACGGCCCATATCATTTACCTAAGCCAACAAAATTAAATTACATGCTAACAGGATAAAAATAATCGAGACGTAAGGTCGAAATGAAAAACTGAGTATTGATTTACTTCATCGGTGTAACAGAACCCTAACGAGCTCTAAATTTCCAGCGACAAAGCGGCATAACATAGGTAGATAAAGAACAGGTGGTAATGCAGAAAGGTTGGTAAGCTCAAGCGGCAAAGCGCTGCTGCACAACAATTAGGCTGCGCAACAGTACTACATCTAGCCTAGATTTACGACTTATATGGCATAGCGCCAAGGTAATCTTTCTTGCCAATTTCAACACCGTTGTGGCGCAAAATCGCGTAGGCTGTTGTTACATGGAAGTAAATGTTCGGAATCGCATGCTCAATAGCAAACTTATAACCAGTAAGATATTTTCCTTCCCAACGCGGTTGTGAGACATGGATCGTGGCCGCATTAGCAAAATCATCCGCTTTGAACGTCGCTAAGTAAGCTAACACTGAGCTAATACGAGCTTGTAACTCAGCTAACGTCGTTTCGCTATCATCGTGCTTTGGCACTGTATCTAAGTTATCAGTCAAACGTGCCACGCCAATTTTGGCAGTATCACAGGCAATTTGAACTTGGCGGATAAGGTTAAATTGATCCGGTGCTAAACGTGAGTTTAATAGCACCGCCATATCGACTTTCTTGAGGTTTGCGAAGCATTCGCCCTTTTCAAGAATAACGCTTAAATTTTTCAGCATCTTGCTAAATTGTACAACCGTTAAATCATAAAGCATGGCATTGACCTCAGTGATGGACGCTACAAAACTGCAGCACTTAAGACTATCTTGGGGCAAATAACTCAATTTCAATCATTCTTGGAATTTAAGTATTTGCTTAACAATAAACACACCTAAATAAGCCCAATTAAGCAGCTAAAAATGACAAGAAACAAGT
>NZ_JAUOEV010000023.1:0-84910 GCF_031932135.1 Shewanella vaxholmensis | reverse complement strand
TACCTTTTTAAGAGTTATAGGGATTTAACGCTCAATGGAATGCGTAAGGTGAAGCGTGTGCCTTGACCTTATATCGAGGTAGCCTGCAGCGAACCATTCAGTATACCTACAGCAATATTATGGCAGATAGCAAGCCCAAGCCCAGAGCCTCCAGTGCCAAATTTTGTGGTGAAAAAAGGCTGCTAGATGCGGGCCCAAAAGGCTTTACTCACGCCCTTCCCGTTATCGGTGACATAAATAATCACATCCTCGCTTTCGGTTTCAGCACTGATGGTGATAGTGCCGCTGTCGGTTGGGGTGAAAGCATGGATTGCTGCATTGTTCAGTAGATTTGAGATCTCTTGCCGTAACTGTCGCAACTAATTTCTGTGCTGATGGTGTTTTCGAAGGTCCATTTCACATACCAAATTAAGCTCGCGAATCACTCTATGTGAGACTATATCAGTGAATCAGACTTGCCTAGTCTGATTCATGTCCTGAACACCGTCTTTTTGCGTTAGCTTTGGGCTAACGCGTTTTTGTCCCAAAGTGTGTTGCGTATGTCTTTAAATCTACAGATTACGCGAATGCACGAAAGGTGAGCAATGGCTCTCGTTCATAAGCTCAGAACCCCTAGGTTTCTATTCACAGTGTCGATGAGTGAATGACATGGCAATCCTGTGCGAGTGGATATCAGCAAACGATAAGCTGCTAAAATCAAAGTGATAGGCCATTCAGAAGATTTTTCCAACACCTATCTGTCCAAAAATGAGCTAGTGAATCACTCTAGGCAAGTCTGATTAACTGTAACGATGTTTGCAATCTCTCATGGTCAGGTCTTACTTTTGAGTCCCACATTACTTTATGTATCTCAAATTATCAGACAATACAGGGCAGACCTTCGAGCTGTGACACGCTTTGTGGTAGAAGTGGATTAAAGCCATCTGTCGGATCTAATTGCATCGTGATTTGAATATTGACAGGTTAAGTCACTAATCCAGTTTAATCGTGCGTTCAGTTTGATCTGTTCTTAGACCACTATCTTCACCTGCAGACGTGTCACTCCGACACGTTATGCTTCATCTCCAACCGTTAGCTTTAACCAATCCCAATGTTCAGTAATACGCTAATGCCAGTGGTCGATGAAGTCCGATACCCAAGTGTGTAGTTCCGCTTTGGTCCTATGATCCTGTAGTGTTTGCCTGTAGGTGTGTCCGCTAATCTCATGCTGGCTAATTGCTTGTTGGGATAAGGGTATAGATAGGGCTGATACCTAGCATCAATGTGCATGTTTACGTTTTTGTCAGCGGCTTTACCTGCAGATGTATTAGTCGTTCAGGCATTTGCTAATGCCCGCGGGTGAAGCCGGCATAAATAGGGCTGATATAGACGAGTGAGAATACCGCACGTTTTCTTAGCCTTAGTTGTTGCCGATATGTTATTTTTGCGATAGGGGTTTTACGCCATTCGAGTTCAACAGTACTTCGATGCGGCCTAGATAATCCCTAGATAGCCTCAAAAAGTTGGGAGCACTCAAACCCATGCAACAGTAAGGTTACAGGCGAGTCGTTGCATCAATCCTACAGGAGGATGCAACGACTCGCTTTTGTTGCTTTTGTGTTAACGCTTGAAGGGCGTAAAGGGTAGGGCAAAATGTGAGGTTTTTGGCTGTTTGGGGTGAATTGATGGCGCCCAAATGGATCCTTCTATTCGGCTCACTGTTTCGGTCGCGGCCTCATCCTGCGAAGGCGTTATCCGCTCCCCTTTTTTAGTCATCGAAAGCAGGTGAACTGGGATGATCTGCACACTGTTTCTGGGGGATTGAACGCGTTTTTAGGCTCATGCTGCCTTAACCTGAATTGTTATTGATATGTTTCTATTCAATGGGTGTTGTTCAGTGTGTTGCACCAATATGGTTCAACCGTTTTTCGATGCGGCCTAGATAATCCCTAGATAGCCTCAAAAAGTTGGGAGCACTCTAGCCCATGCAGCAGTAAGGCTACAGACGAGTCATTGCATCAACCCTAGTGGAGGATGCAATAGCGTGCATTTGTTTCTTTAGTGTTAATTGTTGGCGATAGGGTGAAGAGGGTAAAAGCCAAGGTTTTAGACGGTTTTAGGTGAATAGCAGCTGTCTAGGCCTAGGCTTACTTTAGCCGAGTCCCACTTTACCTATATTAGTCATCTTGCATGGATAGAAAGGGAGCGATGATCATGTGCAATTATGATGAATTTAGATTTTCAGATGGGCGGATTTTGTGCCTCGCCGATGCTCACGGTTTGATTGAAGCCGAACGCGACACCTTATGATGATGAGAATCACTATCAACTCGATGTAGATGCGAACTATTATCATCACGGGTCCTTCTGGCGCGGTTGATTGCGGGGGCAGCGACGCGCAGTGCTTCACTACATATGAGGATTTTAGAGGGCTTGGTTGTTGTTTTATTAGCGGGCTTTTAAGGGGTGTTCATAATTTTGAACGCTATATATGGTGTTGATTATAAAAAATTATTTTCGTTACTTTCTCAGAGGGACAAAATTTAGGTATGCTCGGATATACCAACTTCAACAGATCGATTTTGTGATCCTTTGATCTTTGTTGAATGGGCCGATATTTTGCCTCTATGGGTAAGCGAGTCACTATAAAGTGGAGAACAGTGAGGGGGGGAGAAACCTACTTTTAGTCTGATTACATCAGAGCATCGCCGCCTAGGCTCATCGATTCGTCCCAGCTTTATCCCAAAATCACTTAACTGATAACTAAATCATTCAAAATCTCTAACCGGTTAGTACAGCATATGGTTACTGTGATTGTATACAGTGTTCTGATGGGCGTATTCTTCTTTTTATTCCAGTCTCTGCGCATGCTGGGATGAGTGTTTTTGAGACACATGCAGATGAGCTTAAGTCTTGACGAGCTACTCGTGCTGCATCGAGTTAGTTTGCAAGGTCACTAGCATATTATTGGGTAGATAAGACCACAGTTGCTAGTGGTGATAAAAAGCTTAACTCACCCGTGCTCATATCGGGATGCGACCTGTTTATAGAGATGAGTTGACGACAGCGAAAAGCAGCCTGCCTTATGGGTTCTCAACTAAAAGTGTCCAGTTTGGGTTGACCAGAACAGTATGCAGATCAAGAATAAAATTACCCACTAATCCTATGGCATTTCACATTAACAAGGGCTCCTAAGAGCCCTTGTCTTTATGCATTATGAATGATTATGGTAATAATTTAATAACTGATCCAAGGGTAAGGGCCTAGCGTACAAATAGCCTTGATGTATGTATACCCCTTTGGCGGCGAGATAGTCTGCTTGCTCTTGCGTCTCGACACCTTCAGCGATCATCTCCATATTTGCTTCCTGTCCGAAGGCAATAATAGAATCAAGTACAGGAGCCTTTAAATCTTGAGTGCCAATGGTATCAATAAACATTTTATCGATTTTGATACTGTTAATACCAAGCTGTTGTAAATAACTAAAACCACCAAATCCAGTACCAAAATCGTCCAATTTAAAATCATGACATTGGGGGGCGACAGCATTGATTTCAGTGAGTGCCAATTCAAAAAAAGTAATAGGCTTGCGCTCTGTTAACTCGAATGAAATTCGCTTCACACGTTTATCTTGATGGGATTTTAGCCACTCACTGAGTAAGCCAGCCTCTAAATGCTCCGCCACAACATTCACGCTAACCCATCCCTTAAGTCTAGTTAAATCCCGATAAACCTGCTCTAGCAAGCTTTCGGTTATTGATAAGATTAAGCCCGAATCTTCGGCATAGGGAATAAACTGATTAGGTTGTACTAATGTCCCATCAAACCTACGCCAACGTACTAACATCTCTTGACCAACGACTTGCCCAGTTCGGCAATCGACAACGACTTGATAGTAAGGAATAAACTCTTTACGTTTTAATCCCTTCTGGATCAGAGTATCTGTCGAAACCCTTGCTGATATCCAGTTCCAATATAAGATCACTGCAACTATGGCCAACAATAGGGCAATGATTAACAATGACATACCTGTTTTTAGCCCAATATCCTTATACAGCTTATCCCCTGCCTGGAGGACAAAATCTGCATTAAGCCATGTGTCGTGTCGAGATTGTTCAATAAAAATCTGTTGTTGACTTAAGGCTTCGACGCCTCGCGTCAACGGTTTTAGGTCACTATAGGTAATTTGTAACTGGTAGCAATCGGAACATAGCTTTGATAACAGGTCGTTATATACGGAGCTGTTGGTTAATACGACTAATTTATGCTCGCCTAACGGAAACATAAACATCAAATTTCGAGAGCGATCATCGGTCGCCATTGTCGTGGCAATACTTATCGATTTATCGCCGATTAACTGTACATAATGCTGATCAATTTTATAATTCACAGCAGGGCCAATATTTGAACATTTAGTTCCATTGGCTAATTCTAGCTGAATAAACCTCACCATAGTAGGGCTTAATAATGAGCTATTTAGCTGAACAATATCCGCTTCTGAGCAAGTAAATGACAAATTTCTAAAACCATCTAAGTTTTTGAAGTTTTCGATGTTTCCGGAAAACGACCGGCTGATCGCATTGAGATCTTCAGTCACTTTCTGTTTCATTAAGGATGAAGTTAACCAAGGGTAAATTAAGGCTGCAATGAGCAGAGGAAATAGAAACAATAACGCTGTATGTAACCAGCGATTAAAACACCAACCCGGATAAATCCATTTCATACTATTGCACTCACTCATGTTAACCCATGCCATTTTGGCAATACATAAATCTATTTAAAACTAGCCCTATCATTCTAATCGAATTAAATATCCGTTCATTCAGAGCGTTGAAGCCCGCCCTTCGAGAGCCACACAGGCATCCAACTCCGTTATTGCATTGACTTAAAATTTCTTCGTCAATGCGCCTTAGATTGAAATGCCTGTGAGGCTCTGAACAGATTAGATATTTAATGTGATTCCTCATAGTACATTGAGCTTTTATTTAGCATCAGTAAAGCGGCTGCTTCAGTTTAAGGCTTTCTCCTTATAATTTAATTCTCTTTTCAAGAATTTGATTTCAGCCTTGTCCGCTTTAGCCTGCAGCTTAATGGTTTTTGCCTGCACTTCACTGGTTTGAAAACCCGCCAAACAGTCAAGTTTTCACTGCTGAACTTGTTCGCAAAACAAGCCTTTTTCTCGACAATACTGACTAATTTCAGCTTCCGACATTGGCGCTGTTTCAATGATAACAGCAAGCTTAGTTTCAGCTGACCAATCATCGGTTGTTAATGTTTTACCTGGCACGGGGCGACTTTCCTTTTTGGCTTTATCTCGGCAATGATACAAGGTTTGCACTGCCATACTTTCTTCTCGTGCAACCTTTGCGACAGTTAAATTGTGGGGTGGTAATAATTTTTTAAATATTGTGTCTTTACGTTCTTGTGAATACTGAGCCATGTCATTCTTTGTTACCGATCCCTGTCTTTATAAAATAGTGATTTTTAAGGGGTGAGAACTATTCTGACACAGGGGGCCTAACTGCGATTCAGCTGGATGTTTAAGTCTGCCAGAACCGATGCTTTTCTCATTTAGTCAGTTTACATTTTTAGGTAAAATCGTACTTTAGGTGCTATTTAATTGCAATTTTTAAACCACGTTCCTATACTCAGTTTAATTTATTAAATATTTTGGTACTTATGGTACAACTATGTCATCAAAAATAAACTGGCTGATTAATCATACGAGTCCTGGTGCGGTAGTGCTTCAGTCGTGGTTGACACAAAATGAGATCAGCTCATCTTTGGTGAGAAAATATGTGCAGAGTGGTTGGCTGTACAAGATTAGTGCGGGGGTTTACGTTCGTCCTGAGTCAACAGGCAAGTTACAGCCTCATTGGGTTGAAGCGCTCAAGGCTGTGAATGAGCAGCTAAAGCTTCCTGTTCACCTTGCGGGAGTCAGTAGCCTAACACATCAAGGGCTTAGTCATTATCTTCAACTAAGCAGCGAGCAAGTTTGGGTTGGCTGTCAAAGTAAGCTGGCGTTGCCAAAGTGGTTCCGCGAATTGGAAGAGCAAAACTGGCTTTTTTATACCAGTAGCAAGCTGACCCAAACGTTGGAAAAAGACTTTATTACTATAGGGGTGAAAAATAGGGAAGTTAAGGCAAGTTGTGCGGAGCTTGCAGCCTATGAGGTCGTCAATGCCATTGGCAAACATATCAGTTTTGAGCATGCCGCGGAGCTGTTTCAAGGGTTAGTGAATCTCAGCCCACGTAAAATTCAGTCAATACTGAATCGAAGTGAAGCCGTACAAGCTAATCGCGTATTTCTCTTTTTAGGCCACTACTATCAACACCAGTGGAGCAAAAGGCTAGATGAGCAGCAAATCACGCTCGGTGCGGGAAAGCGTCAGGTGGTGGCTCATGGCCGTTACGATGGGCGGTATCAAATAACAGTGCCGGCATCGTTTATTAAGACAGAAGAAAATCAATATGAATAAGTCATCGATATACTACCAGCAAGTGACCTTGCTTATTCGGATGCTGCCGCTCGTCGCCCAAGAGAAGGTATTTGCTCTAAAGGGCGGTACGGCTATCAACCTATTTGTACGCAACTTCCCACGCTTATCGGTCGATATCGATTTGGCTTATCTTCCTTTGGAGCCAAGGGAACAAGCGCTACAAAGTGTGAAGGAAGCGCTTGGTCGTTTGACTGCGCAGATCAATCTATAACCGAACCTTAGTGCAGTATTTCAAGACAATAAATATGATGAGCTCAGGGTTGTCGTGACAAGTGATAGAGTCACAATAAAAATTGAAGTCTCTCCTGTTGCGAGAGGTACGCTACACAAAGCGGTATTAATGCCAGTCGTTGAGTTAGTTGAAGAAGAATTTGGGTATGCAGAGATCCCCGTCGTAAGCCTGCCTGATCTATACGGAGGTAAGTTATGTGCAGCGATGGATAGGCAGCACCCAAGGGATCTTTTCGATGTGAAAATGCTGCTGGCGGAAGAGGGGATCACTCGAGAGATTTTAGTCGGCTTTCTCACTTATACACTTAGCCATCCAAGGCCTATTAATGAAGTGATGTCTCCACGCTGGAAACCACTTGATGAAAGCTTTCAAACTGAATTCAATGGAATGACGACAAAGCCGATTAAACTCGATGAGCTTATTTTAACTCGCTCAGAAATGCTCACAGCGTTGCTGCATCACTTTACCGCAAAGGACAGAGATTTTTTATTATCCTTTAAACAGGGTCAGCCTGATTGGTCATTGTTTGATGAACCGAGCGTCGCGGCACTACCTGCGGTGAGATGGAAGCTATTGAATATCCAGAACTTAGCGAAAAACAAATCCAAGCATCAAGAACAACTCATTAAACTGGCTGATGTATTGGAAGCGTGGGTTGCAGGTCGGATACTGTAATGTGCAGTGTATTGCCGATTTTATCTGATAGTTCGCTGTTTGTGGGCGTTACTTTGGTTCGACTGATTATTGGACCGTCTCTATTCAGCTGCAGGATACTTCCAAAAAGTGATTTTCTTGAAAATAAAAAATAATTTCAAATAGTACTACATAAATTGCCACAGGGTATTAAACACTACCGTGATGGCTGGAGCATCTGCGCCATTGCCAGTGTCACTCTCGGCGATAACATAGCAGGGTGCAAGGAACAGCATAGACTTGCTACTTATTGAAGTAGAGGTCCAGTTTTGCATCTAGAAGGTGCGTTATTCACACTTTCTCTCTCCAAAACCCAAAATAAGTAATTGATTAAAATAGCATTTAAATTTGTTCAATGTTCTCTACAAAAAACACCTCAAATAGCAATTAATCAATTGATTTTATTGCAATTTATCTTGTTTATTGTGTTTATATGGGCAATATCTGCCGCTCACCGACGGCACAAGCTGTGTGCCGCTTTAAGGTTGCGCAGCGTAGGCTCAATATTGAGGTAGACTCTGCGGGTACTATTGGTTATCAGCAAGGGGATACGCCTGACCGCCGTGCTATGGCGGCGGGGGAAAAGCGGGGTTTTAGTTTCGATGGAATGCGGGCTCGGCAGGTTGTGGATGCCGACTTTGAACATTTTGATTTAATTTTGGCGGCGGATAAGGCCAATTTAGCGGATTTGCGTAGTCGTTGTCCGCTTGAGTATCAGTACAAGTTACAGTTAATGCTCTCTTATGCGAATACGCAAGTCACGGAAGTGCCGGACCCTTACTATGGTGGCGAGCAGGGCTTTGAACTGGTGTTGGATTTATTAGAGCAGAGTTTGGATGCCTTGCTTGATAGGTTGACCTCTGGTGCGCAAAAGTAGTTGCGCGTGACAGTGTTTGTTAACGCGACATCTTCGTTTATGAAAATAAAAAGCCAGCATATTCAATATGCTGGCTTAAATATTAAGCTTGATGAATTAGCTTACTAAGCTTGAATATCAACGCCATTAGCGTCTTATCTTCAACACACGTTGAGCGTTATTTTCAATGCTTGCAGAGATAGTAAGATAACTTGCCGTGATGACTAAGCGTGATGACTACGCGTAATGAGTTAGTCGTTATGGCGCTTACCAGAACGCTTCAATCTTTCTGCTGCAAGTTTGGCTTCTTTTATTGCTTCCTTCTCCGCCATGATGCGGGCGACTTCAATCTTCTCAAGCTCGGCCATCGCAGGCGTTTCTAACGAGAGGAGGCCGATTTTTCCTGAGCGGTATTCATGCAGCAATAACTCAGATGCCTTGTGCATATCAATGCGACCACCGGGGCGCAGCGCACCACGTTTGCGGCCGATTTCCTCGAGAAGTGCGACATCATCCTTGGGTAATTCACTTAAGTTGTAGCGTTCACAAATCTCTTTTGGATAAGCGGTTAAGAAATACTTGGCGGCGAACAGGGCCACATCTTCATATTCCATCGCGGTATCTTTAATGGCGCCCGTGACGGCAAGGCGATAGCTGCTCGCTTCGTTATCCACTTTGGGCCACAAAATACCCGGAGTATCCGATAGCACGATACCGTTACGTAAATTAATCCTTTGCTGGGTTTTGGTTACCGCAGGTTCGTTACCGGTTTTGGCGATAACACGGCCAGCTAAGGTGTTGATGATGGTGGATTTCCCAACGTTAGGAATACCCATGATCATAGTGCGAATGTCTTTTTCGGTTTTATCGCGACTCGGCACTAGCTTACGGCAGATATCAGGGATCTTTTTCACCATTGCCGCTTGCAGTGTGGTGATCGCGGTGGCTTTTACGCCTTGTTCGCGTTCTAAGTATTCAATCCATTGCGCAGTGATCTCTGGATCGGCCAGATCAGATTTATTGAGTAGTTTGATACAAGGTTTGTCGCCTCGAAGCTGAGCCACCATGGGGTTTTCGCTACTGTAGGGAATACGCGCGTCCAGCACTTCGATAACAAGATCGACCTGAGGCATTGCCTCTTCAATCTCTTTGCGTGCCTTGTGCATATGCCCTGGATACCACTGAATTGCCATGATAACGCCTTGTCCTAAATAACTTAAAGAACGGCTATTCTACCTTGAAGGTGGCGAATGTCATAAAAAAAGCGCCCTAAGGCGCTTTAATCGCTTAATCCTTGACTGTCTTTTGTGATTATCACTTGGATTAATAGGCGGTATTAAGGGTTAAATAACCCCTAGTTCGCGCAGTCTTTCCATCAAATAACTGTCGGCGGTATAACGCTCAGACAGCACGACAGCAGGGTTTGGATGCAAAAATAACGGCAAAGAGATCCGTGGTTTGGTTTTATCCGTACCTTCAGGATTGATGACGCGATGTGACGTCGATGGGAAATAACCGCCAGACGCTTCCTGTAGCATGTCACCGATATTGATAATAATGCTGCCAAAATCGCTGGGGACATCTAACCAAGTGCCATCTTTGGCTTTCACTTGTAACCCAGGCTCATTGGCCGCAGGTAACACTGTGATAAGGTTAATATCTTCATGGGCGGCGGCGCGAATGGCGCCCATTTCTTCACTGCCCGTCATCGGTGGGTAATGCAGAATACGCAGTAAGGTTTTTTGGCTGTTGGCGATCATTTCTGGCAATGGCATCGAAAACTTGGCTTTTACGTCTTCGGGTGAGTGGGTTTCAATCCACTCTAAAAGTTCTGAAGCCAGCGCATTGGCTTTGTCGTAATAGGCGAGAATATTGGCACGCAGTGAATCGGGGATCCGGCCCCAAGGATAAACGTGATAGTACTCTTTAATGTCTTTGACTGTGTTGCCTTTGGCGGTTTCAGAAATTGATGCGGGGAAGAAACCGTCGTGGGTTTCTTTTTTGAACATATAGTCGTTTTTAGCTTCTGAATTAAAAAAGGCTTGCCACTCGGTGTAGATGTCTTCAACTAAGCGCTTATCAATCGGATGATTAGATAAAACACCAAAGCCAGTTTCCCTAAGTGATTCAACGAATTGCTGGGCACTGTTTTCAGCGCGGTAATCAATGGTTTCTAATTTCATTGTGGTTTCTACTTGTTATATTTAGTTGTAATTTGACCCGCAGCAAGTGTAGCCGTGCGCTTGAGCGGGTGCAAACACTCCGCGAGGGTGAGTGAGAGCAACTGCTGTATTTTCCGTCATTTATGTTGTCGCTTAATGCGCACTGATTTAAATGCTTAGATTAGGACTGACTTAAGTGGCAAGATTTTAGCCGTTAAACCCGTTAGTATGGGTTATTGGATGTGTTGTGATTAGATTTGTTGTGATTGATGTCAGCCGCATTTTGAAGCCGAGTGCAAGATATCTTGCTTGGAGTGGGTCTTATGTTGGGTTTTATGGAACAGCTGCTTAATTAACTTAATCAACTTAATCAAAGAGTATCAAAATAGACAACGACGTGAGTCGAAAGGGCATTAATATGAACAAACTGACCGATTTTGAACGCTATGTTATCGAAGAAAAAGGCACTGAACGCCCATTTAGTGGTGAGTATTATGATCATGATGCCAAGGGTTTGTATTTATGCAAAAAATGCCATGCGCCCTTGTACCGCTCTGAGCATAAATTTAATGCCCATTGTGGCTGGCCAGCTTTCGATGATGAAATCGCCGGCGCTGTAACGCGCCATGTTGACGCCGATGGCCGCAGAACCGAGATTGTCTGTAGCCAATGTGGCGGCCATTTGGGCCATGTTTTTGAAGGTGAGATGTTAACCCCCAATAATATTCGTCACTGTGTTAACTCCGTTTCTATGGTTTTTAAAGGGATGGATGATGCTGTTGAACCAGCATCGAACAGCTTTGCGACTTTTGGCGCTGGGTGTTTTTGGTGCGTCGAGGCTATCTTTCAAAGCCTCAAAGGCGTGGTGAACGTCACTTCTGGCTATGCTGGCGGTGATGCCCATGATGCCGATTATAAATCGGTTTGCTCAGGCCAAACTGGCCATGCAGAGGTTGTGCATATTGAGTTCAATCCAGAGGAAATTGATTTTACGACGCTGTTAAAGGTCTTTTTTGAGAGTCATGATCCGACCACGCTCAATCGTCAAGGCAATGATAAGGGGCCACAATATCGCTCCGTGGTGTTTGCCCATAATGCTGAGCAGATAGAGCAAACTACCGCTATGCTGACTCAGTTAGCAGCAGCCAAGGTTTTTGATGCGCCAGTAGTGACCCAAGTGTCAGCGTTTGAGACGTTTTATCCCGCTGAAAATTATCACAATGATTACTTTGCTTTACACGGTGAGCAGCCTTATTGTCAGATGGTTGTGCGCCCTAAAGTCGAAAAAGTGAAAGCCTTGTTTGCACGATTGCAAAAAGCTTAAGCAATTCAGCGCAGGATGCTAAATACAAAAACGCCACCGATAAAGGTGGCGTTTTTAATCGATTTTTTAATGTCCGCAACGATAGTTACCGAGGGAACTATCTACTCTCGGCTAACCACTGGGCGTATTGTTTGGTGTAATAGCTGACAATCAAATCCGCTCCAGCTCGCTTTAAGCCGACAAAGGTTTCTGTCACCACTGCACGCTCATCCAACGCACCTGCAAGGGCGGCAAACTTGATGCCCGCATATTCACCGCCGACTTGATAGGCGGCGAGTGGTAAGTGAGTTTCTTGTCTTAAACGGCTTAACACATCCAAGTAGGGCGTACCGGGTTTAACCATCAGGATATCGGCGCCTTCGGCTTCATCTAATGAGGCTTCTAACAGGGCTTGGCGACCGTTGGCATAATCAAGCTGATATCCCTTGCGGTTACCACTGAGTTCACAATCGACCGCGGCTCTAAAAGGACCGTAGAAGGAAGAGGCGAATTTTGCCGAGTGAGCCAGAATCGCCACATGTTCAAAACCTGCGGCATCAAGCCCTTGGCGAATGGCTTTCACTTGACCGTCCATCATGGCCGATGGTGCTAACATATCAGCGCCCGCTTTGGCGGCTGTTATCGATTGCTTAACTAAATTTTCGACGGTGAGGTCGTTGCAGACTTCATTATTGTGCACCACGCCGCAATGGCCGTGATCTGTATATTCACAAAAACAAATATCGGGGATCACCATCATCTCAGGCACGGCGGCTTTAATGGTGCGCACCATGCGGGCGAGTAAGCCATTGTCATCCCAGGTGTCGCTGCCTTTATCATCCTTAGTGTGGGAAATCCCAAAGGGCATCACATAGCGGATCCCGAGGGCATAAAGCTCGCGCACTTCTTCCGCCAGTGCAGTCTCAGGTAAGCGGCTGATACCAGGTAGAGTGGAGATAGGCACTGCGTGGGTGATGTGCTCTTCAATGAACAGGGGATGGATGAGATCGCTTAACGAAATATGGGTTTCGCGCAGCAGATCGCGCATCGCTTCTGAACTACGTAAGCGTCTTAGGCGACGCAATGGAGGCGTGTTTAACATGAAATATCCTTATCGAAGGCGGGTTAGTGCTATCGTACAATAGTAAAGGAATGGCAAGGAATGAATTCAATCCAGACTTGTCTGCTCTGACAAGCAAAGTTGAAAAAGTTTCCCCAAGCTGGCGGTATTCCTTAATGAGTTTATCGATCATTGACTTAGATCACATAAATCCATCAAGTCCTGATTTGCTACTGGATATCATGCGGGCGCTATTTTAGCTGACTTGCTTGCTTAGCCCTTTGTTTTCGGGCATTTGATGTTATTATTTGCGCCAGTTTACTCATGGCATATTCGCACAATACCGAAATGGTCAACTTGATGCGAAATCTTGCCCGCTAATCCGGTTTTGAAATGACAATAACACATGAACACTCTGCTTGTATTCTTGCCTTAGACACTTGTACCGAATCCTGCTCAGCTGCGCTGCAATATCAAGGTCAGATTTATGCTGAACTTGCCGATGCGCCGCGTGAACACAGCCAGCGTCTGTTGCCTATGGTCGATTCAGTGCTCAAGCAAGCAGGCATTAGCTTAGATAAAGTGGCGGCGATTGCCTATGGTCGAGGTCCTGGCAGTTTCACGGGGATCCGTATCTGCACTAGCATGACCCAAGGTCTGGCACTGGGGTTAGATTTACCTGTGATTGGTATTTCAACCTTAGCGGCTATGGCACAAATGGCCATTAGCGAGCACCAAGCCGAGCAAGTGCTGTGTGCCATTGATGCGCGCATGGGCGAAGTGTATTGGGGGCAGTTTGTGGCCGTCGATGGTATTGCGACATTAGTCGGTAAAGAAGTGGTCAGTGCGCCTGCCAACGTACAACTTCAGCTTGATACTCAAGCGCCCATTGTGGCTTGCGGCACCGGTTTTGATGCGTATCCTGATTTACTGGCACTCGGCAAAGGGATTTTAGCTCTCGACGCCGTGAAATATCCCGATGCAAGGGCTATGCTGATATTGGCTGAGACAGGTATCAAAGCAGGACTAACAACCTCGGTCGATGAGCTTGAACCTGTGTATTTACGTGATACAGTCACATGGAAAAAGTTACCTGGTCGTGAATAAGCTGTTCTTTGCCTGAGTATCTGCGATAGAATCTCAGGCAATTAATGCTAAGCATTCTTAACTATGAATGGCTTAACGATGAATAGTGCAAACTTAAGGCTTCTTGATGCAAGTTAATGTGAATCAAATGAGTTTGACGAATGCTGTAGCGAGTAATAGACCCGCTATCGCTCAGGGGCTAACCGCACCTGAATCGTCACGCCCAGTGATTGAGCAAGATGCCGTCGAAGCCCTTAGTTTAGAAACCCAGCCTAAAAGTAAAAGCGCAGCGGGAAATTTACAGTCAAGGCTCGGCGCCCACCTCGAGTATGAGCAAGACACGCGTGGCCATCAGGGGGCGATAGCCCAATATTTACAAACTCAACATGCCGCCAAACGCGATGAAATTCAGCAAATGGTTGGCGTGGACTTGTATGCTTGAACATCAACAAAAGCCTCCCCGTTCTACCTCGCGATTTTCCTCTTCTAAATTAACAGGTTTAGCCGCCAGCGGTGTACCAAGCCGTGGCTTGTTTATCATCGAGCTGGTGGTGGCGTTACTCATCACTCGCATTCCCTATTTAAGCGTGCCGTTTAAATGGCTTGAAAGCTATTTCCATGAATTGTCCCACGGCATTGCGACGATATTAAGCTCGGGTGTGGTCAGCCATATTCAATTGTTTCCTAACGGCGCAGGCTTTTGTTTTAGCCAAGGCGGCTCGCCGATGTTGATTGGTTTTGCTGGGTATTTTGGCGCGGCCTGTTGGGGATATTTAATCTACTTGCTCGCGACTTGGCCAAAAGGGATCCGCGTGAGCTTTGCCTTGCTGGGCGCTTTAGTGGTGCTAAGCGGCTTGCTTTGGGGAAGGGATATCCTCACGCTGGCGATTCTAGCCGTACTCACTATTATTTTGTTGTTACCGCTTAAACTCAGTCAAAACAAGATGCTGACCCAGTTTCTACGTATTATTGGCTTGATGATTATGCTCAATGCGCTGGCAAGTCCAACTGTGTTGCTCGGGCTTGATGGCCAAGGTGATGCGGTGATGTTGGCAGAACGTTCTTGGATCCCCGCGTGGTTCTGGGTGGGACTCTGGTTATTAACCAGTGCCTGCGCCTTGTATTTTGCGTGGCGCCGTGTCGATAACGCTGCAAGTCGTTAGTCATCAAGGTTAATTAATACCTCAGGCGTATTGTGTTTCCTCTGGCTTTTTTCCGCTTTGCGCTTTATTGGTTTAGCTAAAGGTGAATTGACTCATCACTTTGAGCCATAACCACTTATGTCACTCAAACCTAGGTTTTACGACTTCTATTCCTTGGATTTTTGGCCATTGGCTGCTAGCTTAAGCCTTCGGTATCCATGGAGAATTACAATGAAAAAAGTCACCTTAGTTGCCAGTCTATTGCTTGCTGGTTTATGTTCGAGTGTTACCTACGCCGATGAAAGTTTAGATAAAGTCTTAAAAAGCGATTTTCGTCAGGCTAAAAATGCCAGCCGTGACGTTTATCGTCATCCCGCTGAAACCTTAAGTTTTTTTGGTATTACCCCAACACAAACTGTGATTGAACTCTGGCCAGGTAATGGTTGGTATAGCGAAATATTAGGGCCTTATTTAGCCAAAGAAGGCCAATATATCGCCGCCAGTTTTGAAACTGCTCCCGCAACGGACACGCCTGGAAATCGCTATCGCGCCAACGCTGGTACTAAGTATGCTGCGTGGATGACGGCTAATAAAGACGCATTTGGTCATGCCAAAATGGTCACTTTCGATCCCCCAAATAAGATGGATTTAGGCGCCGATGGCAGTGCCGATCTGGTATTAACCTTCCGTAATCTTCATAACTGGGCATCGAGTGATCAGTTAGAGAATGTGTTTGCCGCGTCATATAAAGTATTGAAAGACGGCGGTGTCTTTGGTGTGGTGGAGCATAGAGCCAACGAAGGGATGAATTTTAGCACTGGCTATATGGATCAAGCGGCCATGGTTGCTCTAGCCAAAAAAGCCGGTTTCACCTTAGTTGAAAGCGCCGAAATCAATGCAAACCCCAAAGATACTAAGGATTACGCCAAAGGTGTTTGGACGCTACCGCCATCCTTTGCTTTGGGTGACACGGATAAAGAAAAATTCCAAGCGATCGGTGAAAGTGATCGTATGACACTCAAATTTGTCAAAAAATCATCTTAATCACCTGACATCAGAGGCATTATGTGGCAATCTCTCGCCCCCCAAAATCAAATCGAATTTGTATTACCTCATATTAAGGTCGCGGGCCGATTATGGGGGGCGAAGGATAAACCTTTATTACTGGCCTTACATGGCTGGTTAGATAACGCCAACAGTTTTGAGCCCTTAGCGGCATATTTACTCGATTATCAAGTGCTCGCCATTGATTGGCCTGGACACGGTTTTTCGGCGCACAGGCCGGGGCATTATCCGCTGCATTGGATTGATTACTTGTATGATTTGGATGCGCTATTAACGGCATTACCGCAAAAGCCTGTGGCTATGGTGGGGCATTCGCTCGGTGGCATTATTGCCTCGGCGTATACGGCGACCTTTCCTGAAAAGGTCAACAAGCTGGTATTGATTGAAGCGTTAAGTCCTTTGTCAGAGTCGCCAACGCAGGCGAAAGCACGACTAAGGAAAAGCTTCTATCAACACGAGAAGTATTTAACCCAGAAGCATGGGCAGGCAAAAATTTACGACAGCATAGATACCGCAGTGCGGGCGAGGGCACATTTAACAGGACTTGCCGAACCTTGGTGTCGTCTGTTGCTCGATCGCAATATGCAACCCGAAGGTGAGGGCATAGGTTGGCGCAGTGATCCTCGATTGAGATTAGATTCACCCCAACGGCTAACCTTCGCCCAAGTTGATGCCTTGATGCAGGACATCAATATTGAAACCTTATTAGTGTGTGGCAAACAAGGATTTAGCCAGTTGCAGACCGCCATACCTAAGGCGCGAACTTGGTTCAAACATTTGTCTGAACATATAATCGAGGGCGATCATCATGTGCACATGGACAATGCTGAAGGCGTTGCACGCTTGATCCGCGAATTCGTTAAATAGGCTGCTTTTGCCGCCCTAAAAAAGACGCTAGGTTTTTTGTTTTTTTTATGTGATGATGATCAAAATTAAAACGCTCGTATGATTTATGACGAGTCAATCAATAACTATAAAATGTAAGCCGGTATTTTAACTCGGTATTTATCGAGTCTTGACGCTTGTATGGATATTGTTTCCGCAGTTGTGGGGATTTAGGAGAGAGTAGTGGATCAGCCTTGGATTAATCATTTGCCAAAAGATGTGCCTGCTGAAATTAATGTGGAGCAGTACTCATCGCTTGTTGATATGTTCGAAACAGCGGTGGCTAAGTATGAAGACCAGCCTGCATTTATCAACATGGGTGCCACGCTAACCTATCGTAAATTGGAAGAACGCAGCCGTGCATTCGCCGCGTATCTACAAAATGAATTAAAGCTTAAAAAGGGCGATCGTGTCGCCTTAATGATGCCAAACCTGTTGCAATACCCGATTGCACTGTTTGGGGTTTTACGTGCTGGTATGGTGGTCGTTAACGTTAACCCGCTATATACCCCGCGCGAACTTAAACATCAGTTGATTGACTCGGGCGCCAAAGCCATAGTTGTAGTGTCAAACTTCGCCCGCACCTTAGAAGAAGTTGTCGAACAAACGCCCGTTGAAAGCGTCATTATCACCAGTTTAGGTGACCAATTAAGTGCGCCAAAACGCACCTTAGTGAACTTTGTGGTGAAGTACATTAAGAAGCTCGTCCCTAAATACGACTTACCCCACGCACTATCTATGCGAGATACCTTATCAACCGGTCGTCGCATGCAATACATTAAACCTGAAGTCACTAACGACGACTTAGCGTTTTTGCAATATACAGGCGGCACAACTGGGGTGTCTAAAGGCGCGATGTTGACCCATGGCAATATCGTCGCCAACGTATTGCAGGCCGATGGCGCTTATTCGCCCGCCTTAAACGATGGCAGCGAGTTTGTTGTAACTGCTTTGCCGCTGTATCACATCTTCGCGTTGACCGTGAATTGCCTGCTGTTTTTGCACAAAGGCAGCCAGAACTTACTTATCACCAATCCTCGTGATATCCCAGGATTTGTGGCCGAGTTGAAAAAGTATCCTTTCACTGCATTGACTGGGGTAAACACCTTGTTTAACGCGTTAGTGAACAGTGATGATTTTTCCCAGTTGGATTTTTCGCGCTTGAAACTGTCTATCGGTGGCGGCATGGCGGTACAAAAAGCCGTGGCGGATAAATGGCAAGCCATCACTAAGACCCGTTTACTCGAAGGTTATGGTCTGACGGAAGCCTCACCTTTATTAACCTGTTGCCCATATAATTTAGATGGTTATAACGGTTCAATTGGTTTCCCTGCACCTTCGACACTCATTCAAATCCGTGACGATGACGGCAAGGTATTAGCCCAAGGCGAAACCGGTGAGCTGTTTGGTAAAGGCCCACAGGTGATGAAAGGCTATTGGCAACGTCCTGAAGAAACCGCCAAAGTGATCGACACCGACGGCTGGTTAGCCACGGGCGATATTGGTTACATGGATGAGAAAGGCTTCTTCTATATTGTCGATCGTAAGAAAGACATGATCTTAGTTTCAGGCTTTAATGTATTCCCTAATGAAGTCGAAGAAGTGGTCGCACTGCATCCTAAAGTGATTGAAGTGGCCGCTGTCGGTGTACCAAACGACGCCAGTGGTGAGTTAGTGAAGGTATTTGTGGTGGCAAAAGATAAATCTTTAACCGCTGAAGACATCATTAAGCACTGCCGTATTCATTTAACGGGATATAAAGTACCGAAGCTGGTAGAATTTAGGGACGAGTTACCTAAAACCAACGTGGGTAAAATCTTGCGACGAGAGCTTAGAGACGAAGCTAAGCGCGCGTAAGATTGAAGCCGGCATTTGCCGGCTTTTGTTTTTATGGACTGTGATTGACCCACAGGATCTGGAGAAGAATTTGTCAGCGTTTCAATATGTGAGTGATGAAGCAAGCCTTAATGCCCTCGTTGCCCAATATAAACAGAGTAAGATACTCGTGTTAGATACCGAGTTTGTTCGTACTCGTACTTATTATGCCAAGTTAGGTTTGATCCAAGCCTATGATGGTAAAACCTTAGCTTTGATTGATCCTGTGGCTTTACCTGATTTAGCCCAGTTTTGGGCGCTGTTATCGGACCCGAATATCATTAAGCTTGTGCATTCCTGCAGTGAAGACTTAGAAGTGTTTGCCCATTATGGTAAATGTCAGCCTACGCCTTTGTTTGATAGCCAAATTGCCGCCTCTTTGTGCGGTATGGGTCATGGTGTGGGTTATGCCAAGTTAGTTGAAACTTGCCTTGGTGAAGTAATCGATAAAGGTGAATCGCGTACAGATTGGATCCGTCGTCCTTTAACGGAAGCCCAGTTAAGCTACGCCGCCAATGACGTCCTGTATTTGTATCAGCTCTATCCTCAACTTGAAGCGAAACTCAGCGCCCAAGGGCGTTTAGCTTGGTTATACGAGGAAGGGGAAAGGATGACCCAGGGCAGGCTTGCCGATCCTGATCTCGACACGGCTTATTTGAAAGTGAAAAATGCTTTCCAACTGACTGAAATCCAATTGGCTTACCTTAAAGTGCTTGCTAAGTGGCGTCTTGAAAAAGCCTTAGTGCGTGATTTAGCTCTAGGTTTTGTGGTCAAAGATCATGGTCTTATCGCATTAGCGAAGAAGCAAGCTAAATCCTCGGCCGACTTGTTTAAGCTCAATGATTTGACTGAGCAAGAAAAACGTATCCACGGCAAAGATTTATTACGTGTGCTGCAAACCGCTGATTTGGTCAATTTACCCGAATTAGTGGATGTGTTGGCGTTAAAATCAGGCTACAAATCGGCCTTTAAGGCGATTAAAAGCTGCTTAGTCGAGTTGTGCGAACAGCATGATGTGCCGCAGGAAATGCTCGGCTCTAAACGTCATATCCATGAGTTTTTGCAATGGCGTTGGGATAAGCAACAAGGGGATTTACCCGCGGTGTTATGCGGATGGCGAGGCGAGATTGCCGCTGAGTCCCTAGCTAAGCTTGAGGTCTAAGGCTTTTAATCTAGTATTTAAATCTTGCGCGTGAAGTCTTGTACTTTATGCGCAGTATTTGAAACTTATCGATAGCCGAAAAACAGCCAACAAAAAGCGTCATCTTCTTCAGAAGATGACGCTTTTTGCGTAATCGACTTATCTGTCAGGCAATGTGACGTTAAGTTCGAGTACCGACAGGTTCGCGTCGTTTTGATCTAACTGCACAGAAACTTGATCATCAGAAATCGGCACATATTTGCGAATAACGGCAATGATCTCTTGTTTCATCTGTGGGAAATAATCGGGAGTGTCCCTTTGTCCACGTTGATGAGCCACAATGATCTGTAGGCGCTCTTTAGCCATTACCGCAGTGCTAGGCTTTTTCTTGCTTTTGAAATAGTCGAGTAAAGACATAATTAGCTACCAAATATCCGTTGTAAGAAACCTTTCTTTTCTTCCGTAATAAAGCGTACTGGGACATCTTCGCCCAGTAAACGTGCAACTGTGTCACTGTAGGCTAAACCTGCATCACTTTCTTGATCGATAATCACAGGCACGCCTGAGTTAGAGGCTTTCAGTACCGATTGTGACTCAGGTATCACGCCGAGTAACTCAATGGCCAGAATTTCTTGAACATCATCAACACTCAACATTTCGCCTGATTTTACACGGCTCGGTGAATAACGAGTCAGCAGTAAGTATTCTTTGATTGGCTCAAGGTTTAGCTCGGCGCGGCGTGATTTGCTCTGCAGCATCCCTAAAATACGGTCTGAGTCGCGTACTGAACTGACTTCTGGGTTAGTTGTCACAATGGCGATATCGGCAAAATACAGTGCCATCATAGCGCCTTGCTCAATCCCCGCAGGTGAATCACACAGAATAAACTCAAAGTCTTTGGCTAAATCGTCTAGAACACGGCCAACACCTTCTTTGGTCAGTGCATCTTTATCACGGGTCTGTGAAGCGGGTAAAACGAATAACTTGTCGCAGCGTTTATCTTTGATCAGCGCTTGATTTAAATTGGCTTCACCATTGATCACATTGACGAAGTCATAAACCACACGACGCTCGCAACCCATGATCAAGTCTAAATTCCGTAAACCAATGTCGAAATCAATAACGACTGTCTTGTGTCCTTGCATGGCAAGACCGGTCGCAATTGCAGCACTCGATGTGGTTTTACCTACGCCGCCTTTACCTGAAGTGACAACAATAATTTGTGCCATGTTTCTCTCTATCCTTTGTTCTGCCATTTAGAGGGGCAATGATTCAACCATAAGCGACTCACCGTCTAGGCGAATGCAGCCGCTTTTATCTGAGCTATGTTGTTGTAGATTTTCAGCGAGCCAATATTGCCCTGCTATTGAAACGAGTTCGGCCTCCAGAGAGTGGGCTATGATGACGGCACTGGTATCGCCCGCCGCGCCCGCCATGGCTTTCCCTCGTAATGCGCCATAGATATGAATGCTACCATCTGCGATGACTTCTGCGCCATTGCCTACCGCACCAAATATGATTAAATCACCATTTTTTGCGTAGACTTGTTGGCCTGAACGAATATTTTGCTTCACTATCTTAGTTTGGCGAGGTGCAGGCGGTGGCGTACTGCTCTGTTTTCCGGCTTTGACTATGGCAAGGCCTAAGTCTTTAGCCTGTTTGCTGAGTACGGTTGTCGCGCCCGTTATGCCAACAATCACTAATTGACGTGAGATCAGCAGATCCTTTAACGCACTTAAATTTAAGCTGTCGTGTTGGATCGCACTCAGATTGACGACTAAAGGAGCACCCAGAAAAAACTGAGGAGCTTGTGCCAACTTACTGTCTAATTCAGTCATGACAGCTTGTAAATCGCTGCTATTAATATGAAGCACTGAAAGAGTAAAAGAAGCGCCTTTTAACTCTAAGCTAGGTTTTGACATCCCGGCACTATTCTCCAGAAATCATCAGTCGGTTCGCTGATTTTACAATTAAATTACTAGGCGACCATGTTATAGTGTGCCCCATTGACTGGCAAGTTTGAACTATTGGATATTTGTACTCTTATGCTATGTGCCGTTTATAAAAGTAGCCGAAAGGCTGATACTTATTTATTTGTGAAGAAAAGAGATTGTTTTGATGATGTTCCAGCGCCTTTGATGGAAATGTTCGGCGTGCCAAAGCTGGTGATGGTGTTTCCTATTGCGAAACGTGACGCGTTAGGCATGGCAGATATTCAAAAGGTAAGAGCTGCGATGGAAGAAAACGGCTTTTATTTACAAATTCCGCCACCTCAGGTGAATTTATTGGCCGAGCATAAGCTCAGTCTTGGGATCAAAGATTAAGCCAATAGCATAAAAATAACAGGAAGGTATATGCATCGATACCGTACTTATCTAACCCAAGCTTATCAAACCAATGCTTTCCCAGTTAAGGTTTGTCAATTTGGGGTTTATCAGAATAAGCTTTATCGACTCGCAGCATATATCTTCGCTCCCATCAGGGCATTTGTCTGTTTCATCATTTGGCTGAGTGCGTGCAGTTTGCCAGCCATGGCGCAGCAGTCGGATGAGAAAATCAGCTTTAGTGATTATTTAATTCAGCTAAAGCAAGAAGCCCGTCTTCAGGGCATCAGCCAAGCGACCTTAGATTTAGCCTTTCCCCAGATCAAACTCTTCAAAAAAGCTCGAGCGACAGACAGCCTCCAGACTGACAAAACTCACAACCTCGATACTTATCTCGCCGACACTGTGCCCGAGTGGAAAGTTGACACCGCACGTGTGCTGTTTAAAGAGCATGAACAACAACTCAACGCCATCGCCAGCCAATACTCTGTTCAGCCACGCTTCTTAGTCGCGCTCTGGGGGCTTGTCTCCGACTTTGGTGAAGCTTCTGGAGATTATCCTGTGTTATCTGTGACGGCGTCACTGGCCTTTGGCGGCGAGCGCGAAGCTTTCTTCAAAAAAGAGTTTATTGCAGCGCTCAGCATAATGGATAAAGATCATATCGGTTTTCAAGATCTTAAAAGTCGTTGGAATGGCGCCATGGGACAAACGCAGCTGATGCCAACGGATTATCTTGCCTATGGGCAGGACGGCGATGGTGACGGTAAGAAAGACATTTGGCACAACACACAAGATGCGTTTGCCTCCGCGGCGCATTTGCTACAGCAACTCGGTTGGAACGGCGATGATACTTGGGGGCGACAAGTACAAGTGCCTGCAACGCTTGATTTGGCCGTCGCTGGATTAGATAAACCCCAGTCCTTAGCCCAGTGGCAAACTCTCGGTATTCGCAAGTTTGATCATACCGATTTGCCGTCCCGCGAAGAAATCAAGGCCTCGCTAATCATGCCCGATGGTGTTACCGGTCGAAAATACCTCGTTTATGGCAATTACCGCGTATTAATGCACTGGCAGAATACCGATTATTTCGGGATTTCTGTCGCGCATCTGTCCGAGAGAATAAAGTATCCGCCGATAAACTAGTGTAAAATAGCTCGCATTAAGCGGGCTTTTTATTGAGAAGATACAGTTAATCATGGCATTTTGGCAGAGCAAAACATTAGCGCAGATGAGCGCAACCGAGTGGGAATCCCTGTGTGACGGTTGTGGTAAATGTTGTTTAAACAAGTTGATAGATGATGAAACCGAAGACTTGTATTACACCAATGCGGCCTGCCTTTTGCTCGATCATCAAACGGCGGGCTGTCAGCATTACAGTGACCGTTTCACCCATGTCCCTCAATGTACTGTGATCACGATTGATAATATCCATGAGTTAACTTGGCTTCCCGACAGTTGCGCATATCGCCGCTTAGCGGCAGGGCGTGAGCTACCGAGCTGGCATCCGCTGCTGACTGGCTCTAAAGAAGCGATGCATTTAGCGGGCATGTCGATCCAAGGTAAAGTAGTCGATGAAAGACGCGTGAAGGATATTGAAGATCATATCGTGCTATGGCCACTCAAAGATGTGGATTAACAGACGTGGATTAATTTTTACCGTCGCGTTGTCGATTGAAAAGTGACTTATTGATTGAAAAGTGAATTATTGGTTGAAACGACACTGGTTGATTGAAAAAACAGTAGTTGATTGGACCGTTACCGTCAGAATGAAAAAACAACTAGGGAGCGATTATCGCTCCCTTGTGCATTTTGGGTGTTAAGTTAATTTAAACTTCGTCAAATAACCCTCGACTAGATTTTTAATCCCACCATCAACTGATCAAGCTGCCCAGCTGTTGCTTGCAGCTCATCACAACCTGAAACCGACTGGTTCGCCGATTGCTCCACATCGTGGGACTGGTTGCGGATTTCCATCAGGTTAGTCGCAATCTCGTTGGCCACAGCCGATTGTTCTTCGGCCGAGGTCGCAATAAGTACACTCATTTCAAACACTTTATTACTGTGGAGGGCGATAAACTCTAAGTCTTTACCCGTTTGCAGTACGTGTTGTTTGCCTTCATTCGCTTGACTCACAGTACGCGACATCACTTGGGTTAGATTGCGCGTACCCGATTGCAGCGATTCGATCATGGTTTTGATCTCAACCGTCGCGGCTTGAGTGCGGCCCGCTAAGGTACGAACTTCATCGGCGACCACGGCAAAACCACGACCTTGTTCACCGGCGCGCGCCGCTTCAATCGCCGCGTTGAGGGCGAGTAGGTTGGTTTGCTGGGAAATCGCATTAATAGTTGATACCACTTCATCAATTTTACTGGCGTTGTCATTGAGTACGCCCACCGCATTCGAGGCTGAGGAGATCTCATCCGATAACACATCGATGGCTTTGACTGTGGTTTCAATGTCTTTACCGCCCGCGCTAACTTGTTGATTAGCCTCTTGAGTTTCGGCAGAAGATTGCTCGGCATTGCGGGCGACTTCTTTCACTGCGGCGGTCATTTCTTCCATCGCCGTCGCTAGGGAGTCCAAATGTTGTCTCTGGTTCACCGCCAAGGATTGACCTTGTTGCGCTGTGCTACGAAACGAGGACACTACCTCACGGATTTTCGTTGTCGACTCGGCGATTTGTTTCACTAAAAGATGCTGACGCTCCACTAAGGCATCAATACTGATGGCTAAGATACTGAATTCGTCCTTTACTTCGAAGAAGTTTAAACGCCCCGTCAAATCGCCCGATGCGGCGCGTTTTAGTGCCATCACTGTGGTATAAAGTGCGCCGCCCACGAAGGTCGAAATGTAGTAGCTAAATAAAAACAACACGAACAGAAGCGCCGCCATCAGGCCGTAAACCAGCAGGTTATCTTTGGCGAGCAGGGCATCAATTTCTTTGCTGTCGAAGGGAATAATCGTGATCAGGTTTTGATCGTTAACGCGACTCACAGCTCGAGGTTGCTTACCGCTATCATCAATACCGCCACCGCTGCGAGCTAAGGATTGCGCTTTGCTGTCGGCTTCATTCACCGAAATAATGCTGACATTGCCTTTGATTTCGCGACTTAGCTGGCTAAGGATAGTTTGGCGTTCTTGCTCTGGTAGTTTGTTATATAAGCTGCCTGTGACTTGGTTGATTTGTTGTGACGCATTTTGAAGACCGTTGAGCTGTCCTTGCACTAAGGTTTGCTGGGATTGGTTATCAAGAAAAATCGCCAGTCCAACAATCATTAGCATGGGAACGATAGAGAGAATAGCGAATTTAGTTTTTAAGGTCATATGGATAAGATATTGATCTATCCAGCGAAACTTTACTTCTTTCATGAGTGCCTCGATAAAATGGGCTGTGAACCGAATGTATATCGGTCAGTTTGCCATAGACTTGATAGTTTTCTGTTTTGTAATGATTTATGTTGCTAATGTAGTCTAATTGCAGTCGTTATTGTGTTGTTTGCTGCAATTTTGGCAGGGTACAGGCATTAGTTTACAGTTTAGTTACAAATGCTGCTAGTGGCTGAATAGGGAACTTGTTTCGGTCAGAATTGAGGTTTGGATTTCACCTTGAGCAAAACTCAGGCTCTGAACTGGGGTAACACATGAATTTGCATGATAAAAACCCCCAATAAGCCCTAGTAATATGCCGCTCGCTCGCGTAAAATTTCTATCCTTTTATTTCGTTATAGCTAGCAAAGCGTCTGGCATTAACGCCCGATAACCTGAGCACCCAAATAGCCTGAAAGTTTGGCGCCCATAGCACTTGTTTATCAAGCGCGACTATGCAGTGGAAGAGAAAATGCAGCAGTTAACTGAGATCGTAGAACAAGCCTTAGTCATTATTGACCAGGCCAGTGATCTAAAAGCACTGGATGATATCCGTGTCGATTACCTTGGTAAGAAAGGTAAGATCACCGACATGATGAAAATGATGGGTAGCTTAAGCCCTGAAGAAAAGCCAGCCTTTGGCCAAGCGGTCAATGATGCTAAACAGGCTATTCAACAAAAATTAACTGAGCGCATCGATGGTCTGAAGAGTTCGGAACTGGAAGCCAAATTAATCGCTGAAAAGATTGATGTGACTTTGCCAGGCCGCACCCAAGAGATCGGTGGCTTACATCCAGTGACGCGTACCATTGAACGTATCGAAACCTTTTTCGGGGAATTAGGGTTCTCGGTAAAGCAGGGGCCTGAAATTGAAGATGATTTCCACAATTTCGATGCGCTGAATATCTCTGAGCACCATCCTGCGCGTGCTGATCATGATACCTTTTATTTCAATCCTAAACTGATGCTGCGTACCCAAACTTCGGGCGTGCAAATCCGTACTATGGAAACTGAAAAGCCACCATTACGCATTATTTCTCCGGGTCGTGTTTATCGTAACGATTACGACCAAACGCACACGCCAATGTTCCACCAAGTGGAAGGGCTTTTGGTTGATGAGCATGTGAACTTTGCCGAATTGAAAGGCATTTTGCATGACTTCCTGCGTAACTTCTTCGAAGAAGATCTGCAAGTGCGTTTCCGTCCATCTTACTTCCCATTCACTGAACCTTCAGCAGAAGTAGACGTGATGGGCAAAAATGGTAAATGGCTAGAAGTGCTTGGCTGCGGTATGGTACATCCGAATGTGCTGCGCAGCGTTGGCATAGATCCAGAAAAATACTCTGGTTTTGCTTTTGGTATGGGTGTCGAGCGTTTAACTATGTTGCGTTACGGCGTAAACGATTTACGTGCGTTTTTCGAAAACGACCTACGTTTCCTGAAGCAATTTAAATAACGGAGCTGTAATAGCATGAAATTTAGCGAATCTTGGCTTCGTGAATGGGTAAACCCTTCAGTCAGCCGTGAAGCATTATCCCACCAGATCACTATGGCCGGTCTCGAAGTCGATGACGTTGAAGCCGTAGCAGCCGATTTTAGCGGTGTCGTGATTGGTGAAGTGGTGGAGTGTGGTCAGCATCCCGATGCCGATAAACTGCGCGTGACCAAAATCAACGTAGGTGGTAGCGAACTTATCGATATCGTCTGCGGTGCACCAAACTGCCGTCAGGGTCTTAAAGTGGCCGTGGCTATGGTTGGCGCCGTATTACCTGGTGATTTCAAAATCAAGAAAGCTAAGCTGCGTGGCATGCCATCAGAAGGCATGTTGTGCTCGTACAGTGAGCTTGGCATCAACGTCGAAAGCGATGGCATTATCGAATTGCCATTGGACGCGCCGCTTGGCACTGACATCCGTGATTATCTGCAACTTAACGATGCCGTTATCGATGTGGATTTAACCGCTAACCGTGCCGATTGCTTAGGCATGGCAGGCCTTGCCCGTGAAGTGGGCGTGTTAAACCGCCAAGCCGTGGTTGAGCCACAGTGGCAAGCCGTCACGCCAACGACAGATGCACAGGTCACGATTAACGTTAAGGCGCCAGCCGCTTGTCCACGTTACTTAGGCCGTGTGGTTAAAAACGTCAATGTGAAAGCGCCTACGCCATTATGGATGCAGGAAAAACTGCGCCGTAGCGGTATTCGCTCTATCGATCCTATCGTTGATATCACTAACTTTGTGTTGATTGAATTCGGTCAACCTATGCACGCTTTCGATCTTGCCAAGTTAACGGGCGATATCCAAGTGCGTTTAGGCACTGGCGAAGAGAAAATCACCCTGCTTGATGGCAGCGAAGTCACTATTCCCAGCGATACCTTAGTGATCGCCGATGATGCGCGTCCATTAGCCCTTGCAGGCGTGTTTGGCGGCGAATACTCAGGCGTGAGCGACACGACCCAAGACATACTGCTTGAATGTGCGTTCTTCGCGCCTCTTGCCATTATGGGTAAGTCACGTCGTTTAGGTTTGCACACAGACTCATCACACCGCTTTGAGCGTGGCGTTGACCCTGAGATGCAACACAAGGTTATCGACCGTGCGACCCGCTTAGTGCTGGATATTTGTGGCGGTGAAGCGGGCCCTGTAGTTGAGGCTAAATCAGAGGCTGATTTACCCAAACCAGCACAAATCGTGTTACGTCGTAGCAAGTTAGATAAAATCCTCGGTCACCATGTACCTGATAGCGATGTGGCTGAAATCCTCACGCGTTTAGGTTTTGCTGTCGTTGCAGCAGAGGGAAGCTGGCAGGTCACCACTGCGACTTATCGTTTCGATATGGCGATTGAAGAAGATTTGATTGAAGAAGTGGCGCGTATTTACGGTTATAACAATATCCCGAATATCGCGCCTGTTGCTGCGCTGCGTATGTCAGATCATAAAGAATCTAACTTAAGCCTAAAACGCGTGCGTGCCTTATTGGTCGCTCGCGGCTTCCAAGAAGCGGTAACCTACAGCTTTGTCGATCCCAAATTGCAAAATCTGGTTCACCCTGGTTTAGACGCTATGGTGTTACCAAACCCAATTTCCAGTGAAATGTCGGCCATGCGCCTGTCAATGTTCACCGGTTTATTGGCCGCAGTTGGCTATAACCAAAGTCGTCAACAGAGTCGCGTGAGACTTTTTGAAACTGGCCTGCGCTTTGTTCCTGATATCAATGCAGAATCCGGTGTAAGACAGCAAGCAATGCTCGCTTGTGTCATTACTGGGCTCCAAAATGATGAACATTGGGCTATGGAATCGAAAACTGTTGATTTTTTCGACCTTAAAGGTGATTTAGAAGCAATTATCGGCTTGACAGTTTCCGCATCAGAATTTAGCTTTAGAGGAGCGACGCATTCTGCTCTCCATCCGGGGCAATGTGCTGAAATATTGAGAAATGATCGAGTGATCGGTCATATAGGTGCAATCCATCCTAGTTTGGAGAAGCCTTTTGGACTCAATGGTAAAACCATCGTTTTTGAGTTGGAATTGGATGCTTTATTGCATACCAGTTTGCCGCTAGCCCAAGCTGTATCTAAGTTTCCAGCTAATCGTCGTGACATCGCAGTCGTAGTAGATGAGAGTGTATCTGCAGGTGATGTAATGAAATTGATAAGAAAAGTTGGCGAAAATCAGTTGGTTGGCATAAACTTGTTCGATGTATACTTAGGTAAAGGTGTTGAACCCGGCAAGAAGAGCCTGGCGATAGCACTTACATTACAAGACACTACTCGTACGCTTGAGGAAAAAGAGATTGCTGAGACCGTTGGTTCAGTCGTTTCTGCCCTTAAGTCCGAGTTCAACGCATCGTTGAGGGATTAAAGTATGGCACTTACCAAAGCCGAAATGGCAGAACATCTTTTTGAAACACTCGGAATGAACAAACGTGTCGCCAAAGAGATGGTTGAGTCGTTCTTTGAAGAGATTCGGGGCGCACTTGAAAGTGGTGAGCAGGTCAAGTTATCTGGCTTTGGCAACTTTGACCTTAGGGACAAGAATCAAAGACCGGGAAGGAACCCAAAAACAGGCGAAGATATCCCAATTTCTGCTCGTCGTGTCGTGACTTTCCGTCCCGGCCAAAAGCTGAAAACTCGTGTAGAAGCAGCAAACACGGGTAAGTAATTTCGTTTGTTTGATGGGAAAGCCACTCCTTAGAGAGTGGCTTTCCTGTTTATTTTTTTGTGCAATATCTCCATTATTTCTATCCACTGTCTGAGGTGAATTCTTTGTCAAGACAGCCCAAACATTTTGACCGTCGTTTTAAACCCGCCTTATTACACCCTAAATACTGGGCCACTTGGTTGGCGATTGGTCTATTAGTGATTTTCGGACTCATGCCCGCATGGCTGCGTGATCCCATTGCAAGATTATTGGCAAGATTAGTGATGCCGATTGCCAAAAAACCTATTCGCGTTGCAAGAGCCAACTTAATAGCTTGTTTTCCTGATAAGTCAGCCGCGGAGATCGAAGTATTAATCCGTGAGAACGTACAAAACTTTGTTTTGGTTTTGTTAGCACAGGGCGATTTGCTGGTGCGCTCAAAAGCGCATTTGCGTCGTCGAGTGAATTTAATCGGTTTTGAGCATGTGACGAAAGCACAAGCGGCGGGGCAACCGATCATTTTCATCATGCCCCATGTGTGGCCAATCGATTATGCTGGTTTACGCCTTAACCTTGAGTTGCCTATGGTGACTATGGCCAAAGCCCACAAAAACGGCTTATTCAATTGGTTTAGTAATCGTGTGCGTAGCAGCTGTGGTGGCCATGTGTATATGCGTGAGGCGGGGATTCGGGCGTTGTTAGCTGAGCTTAAGCGTGGTAACAGTTTCTTTTATCTACCCGACGAAGATTTAGGCCCAGAACAAAGCGTGTTTGCGCCATTTTTAGGCACAGTGAAAGCAACGCTGCCTGTCGTTGGGCGTTTAGCACAGGCGGGTAATGCCCAAGTGCTACCTGTAAAGATTGGTTACAACCAAGCGACACGTCAGTTTGATCTCACTGTGATGACGGCGGTTGCGCCCGAAGATATGGTTGGCAAAGAAAACGAGGCGTTGGCGCTGAACAAAGTGGTCGAGCAAGTTATATTAGCTTACCCAGAGCAATATATGTGGTTCCTACGGGTGCTCAAAACGCGCCCAGAGGGTGAAGCTTCTATCTACAGCTGATGTAGCGTGACTGAAAGTAGTGTGGTTTAAAATGGCTTTGAGCGCTGATTGCTCAAAGCCATTTTTTTGAGGAATATTCTTGCTGATAGGACTCTTTATTGATTGAAATCTTTATCGACTCTGCTGTTGTTAACAATGCAGATTACAAATGAAGGATTTAATCTTCCTCCTGCTCCATTTCAAGTTGCATCAGTAGCATATCTTCACCATCGAGTACGCGGGTGCGATAGCTTTGACACGCAGGGCAGATGACCGTGCGCTCACTCAGTACGGATTCAGTCTGGCAGTCTTGGCAAAGTATCACTAGCGGCTGAATTTGCATATTGAGTAGGGCTTCTTTGCAAATCCCATCGAGCTTAAACGTATCGAAGGCCGTTTGTAGCAGGCTAGGTTCAACTCCGCTCATGACGCCTAGTTTGATATCCACTCGGGTGATTTTATCGGCATGATTAGCCAGCGCGTGCTGCTCGCATTGCTCAATCAAGGCACTCACAATTGAATATTCGTGCATCAGCAAATCCTTGGCAGCAGTTCACCCTGGGGAAGATCGAGATAACGCTTGGTATTCCAAGGCGTTCTTAGCACGACTTTCCCTACGAGTTCATCACTCACAGTGCCGATTATCGCTGCATGCTCACAGTGGCCAAAGCGTTGCATGATTTCGAGCGCACCTAAAGCGATGTCGTTGGGGACGGCGAGGATGAAAGTACCTTCGTTGGCAAGATCCATGGCTTCGAAACCATAGAGTTCGCACAGACCTTTGACTTCATCGCTGACGGGAATACTGGCCTCATTCACTGTGATGCCGACATTGGAGGCGACGGCCCATTCGTTGAGCACTGCCGATAAGCCGCCGCGAGTCGCATCTCGCATCGCATGAATGGGAATATTGGCGGCAATCAATTGCTCGACTATCGGCCAGAGCGTGGCGCAGTCACTTTGTAATGCTGATTCGAGCGTGAGTCCTTCACGCGCCATTAAAATCGCTGCGCCGTGGCAACCAATATCACGGGAAACAATAATGGCATCGCCCACTGCAATGTTTGCCGCTGAGATATTCGGACGCAAGATGCGACCAATGCCTGAGGTATTAATAAATAAACCATCGGCGCAGCCCTTGGGTACGACTTTAGTGTCGCCGCAGACAATCCGCGCGCCACTTTGTTTGAGCTCTTTTGCCATGCTGCGGACAATAGCCGTTAAATCATTGATAGAAAAGCCTTCTTCGATGATCACGCTACAGCTCAGATATTGAGGCTCTGCGCCCATCATAGCGAGATCGTTGACTGTGCCTGCGATGGCGAGTTTGCCGATATCGCCGCCGGCAAAAAACAAAGGTGAAACGGTAAAAGAGTCAGTGGTAAAGGCGTTGGCGCCGTGCAAATCGAGTTTGGCAGCGTCTTCTTCGCAACGAAGGATTGGATTATCAAACTCGGCAAAAAAAAGATCACGGATCAGTTTATTCATTTCTTTGCCGCCACCGCCGTGGCTGAGTTGAATGGATTTATCTTTTAGCGTATCAGCCATGATGTGGCTCCTTGATATCGATACCTTGATAGCGGTAATAGGCGTTACATGCACCTTCGGAGCTGACCATGCAGCTGCCTAAGGGCGTTTCTGGATTGCAGCCGCGGCCAAAAACTTTACAGTCCTTTGGTTTAGCAAGCCCGCGAAGAATATCGCCACACTGGCAGGCTTTATGATCGTCAATTTCCTTCACGGGTAAGCAGTCTTTAAAGCGCAGTTCGGCGTCCCTGTGGGCATATTCGGGTTTGAGCTGCAGCGCTGAATTGGGGATAGGACCGAGGCCGCGCCAGCGAAATTGTGGTCTGACATTGAAGAATTGATTCACTTTGGCCTGCGCCGTGAGGTTACCGTCTTCCGATACCGCGCGGCTGTATTGGATATCGAGCTCCGCTTTGCCCGCGGCTTTTTGGCGCACAATCCGTAAAATCGACTCCATCACATCAACGGGTTCAAATCCTGCGACAACCACGGGCGTGCCATAGTTTTCGACTGTGCTGCGATAGATTTTGGCGCCGCTGATCACGCTCACATGGGCGGGGCCAATAAAGGCATTCACTCTGGCTTTCGGGTCGTGCATCACGGCATCAATAGCGGGGGGCACTAATACATGATTGATATGGAATAACAGATTTTCGAGTTTTTCGTGCTCGGCCAGCTGCAATAAAATCGCCGTCATTGGGGTTGAGGTTTCAAAGCCGATGGCAAAGAACACTACGGTTTTATCGGGATTGTCGCGGGCAATTTTGAGCGTATCTAAAGGATCATAAATCGGTCGAATATCGCAGCCTTTCGCCCTAAAGCTGGCTAAGGAACCCTTAGAGCCGGGCACACGGATCATATCGCCTAGCGTGACTAAGATGACATTTTCTTGGGAGGCCAGCGCCGCCGCTTGGTCAATGCGCTCTTTCGGCATAATGCACACAGGACAACCTGGACCGTGGATAAACTCAATATTATCAGGCAGTAAATCCAGTAAGCCGTATTTCATAATAGTGTGAGTATGACCGCCACAGACTTCCATGATATTGATTGGTTGCTTAACTAATTTAGCGGTTAACTGAATATCCCGCGCTAAATTGGTAATCGTTTGGGGATCGCGAAAGCCTTGATAGAGGTGTTTTAGTTCAAGCATGTTCTTTCCTCGGTGCACTCGATAGGGGGCGCGCCTTGCTACTCAATTTTGCACTGTTGATAGTCAGTGTATGGCTTCGTTTTCGAGTTTAGTGACGATTTCTTGGTATAGGTCAATGCTTAGCTGCGCATCTTCCTTATCAATTTTGTTCATCACAAAGCCAATATGGATCAGCACATAGTCGCCAATCTCCAGTGGCTCATTCATCAAATGACTGCTGACATCGCGGCGCACGCCTAAGGTATCGACCGTGACGCTCTGGCGCTCAATATCGACCGCCACCACTTGGGATGGTATGGACAAGCACATTATTGTGCACCTCGAATATTGTCTTTAAGCCAAGCGGCCACAGCCTGCATGGAGCCGCCATCTTTGATGGAGACTTCAATGATTTGAGTTGCTGGATTGAGTTTTTTAAGCTGTGCTCTGGCTTCGTCCAGCTTGAAATCAAAATAGGGCAGTAGATCGCACTTAGTGATAAACACTACATCGGCACGGCGGAACATCACGGGATATTTCTCAATCTTATCATCGCCTTCTGGCACTGACAGCAGCACGATATTTTTGTGGGTACCTACATCATAACTCGCTGGGCAGACAAGATTACCGACGTTTTCGACAAAGCAAATATCCAGCCCTTCAAGTGGCAGATGATGTAGGGCGCCGTGCACCATAAAGGCGTCAAGGTGACAGGCGCTGCCCGTTTGAATTTGATAGGCTGTAATGCCTTTCGCGATTAAGCGGTCGGCATCGCGGGAGGTTTCTAAGTCGCCTTCGATCACCGCATAGTTGAGCTTGGTGTATTCTTTGAGATTTTCTAAAAGGGTTGTTTTACCGCTGCCTGGGCTACTCATGATGTTGAAGGCCGTGATGTTATGTGTCTCAAAGTGGGCGCGGTTATGTCCAGCTTCGATATCATTTTTATCTAAAATTTTGTTGATCACTGACAAGGTTTTTTTATCGTTTAACTGAGGATTGGTGTGTAACTCTTGATGGCTATGCTCATGAGTATGTGAATGGTCATGATTATGCTCATGGCTATGGGCATGCGCGCCTAGATGATCATGATCGTGGCGGGTAAGGGAGCAGCCGCAGTCTTTACACATTTTACCTCTCCTTGAATTGGCAGAGTACGAGGACTTTGCCTGACGAATTGTGAATGCTGATATACGGATCGTTAATTTGGTTACGCTAATGTTGAGTGTGATACAAATTGCGCTGCAGATCTTTGATGTTCGTCAGGTTTATGGGGATAAAAAATGACCGCGCGATATTCGTCGGTCATTTAGTGTGATCGTCTATAACAGGTAGAGGTTCAGACTCAGTTGAGCAACAGTCATCTATTGAAAGGTGATAACTACTTTTGGTGGATTACTCGCAAGAACAAAGGTGCAGCAACAGAGTTTACTGGTATAAAGCATTGAATATAAGAATATTATTCAGGTTCTCCTGTTCGGTTATGTCATGAATTAGAGATGGTTTTTAACCGTTAAATTCACTATGCCATTACACATCAGCAAATTCTTATCAATATTTCAAAAATAATACACGGAGAAAGCTTAAGATCTAAAAATTAATTCAAAAGTATAATGTATCAATGCGTGATTATTCTGTTTATTAGGGTGAGGATTTGAGTCCAAGATAAATCTACAGGAGAGGCTTTCTTAGTTATTTGATTGATATTGTGCTAATTTTGATAATTGAATTTGGTAATTAAATTCCTTCTGTTCAATCTCATGTTTATTAATGTGTTTTAAGCGAATATGTTCAGTTTAAAAACTATGTTATTTACTTATTTCGTATTATTGACTCTGCCTCGTTCGAGCCTAAAATTACTCAGGTTAGGATATATTTAACATGGAATAGTGAGGTTTTTTAAATGCAAGAAATGATAAAAAATGTGTATGGTGATACCACTGCCGTTGAGTTCAAACCAGAAATTCCGTTTGATCTTGGTGGAGATCAACCGCTTGACTGTATTTCTGCTTACCACATTACGGAGCCAGTATCACATTGGTTGTATGTTACCGAAGGATTTAAGCAATTTGGCTTTGAGCTGACTTTTCGTTTGAAATCAAATGATGAAACAGCGCCAGAATGGCCTATTTCAATGCTAAATGGACTTGCTACTTACGTATTCACACAAGAAAGACATCTTACAGTCGGTGAGATGATTGACTTCAAAAGACCATTAGTCAATCAGCCAGATTGTTTTCTTACAACCTTGATGATGACTGCAGAGCCAAAACTTAAAAGTGCTGATGAGTCGGTTAAAATTTTACAAATCGTGCCTATTACCCCTGATGAAGCAATGGCTGCAAAAGGCTGGTTAACCGAAAAGTTTTTAAAACTGATTGAAATTCAGATTAAAGATGGACTCACTGATCTGAGACGTTTCAGTCTGTTAATTCAAGATAATATTGCTAATGCAATAGCACGGGGACGAGATAAAGACGGCTCAGATACAGATAGCGTTCCCTCATCAAAAATTTATTTTAATATTTCAGAGCCGCGTAAGGCTCGTGTTGAATTTGATGCTTTAGCAGGTTTCCATTTACTTTCTGTTATGCCAGGTCGTATTCCACATGAGAAAGAACTGCATATCATTAGTCCAGAGCACAATATTACTTTTATTCCAAGTGACGAAGGTATGGTTAAAGGCGTTAATGACACTTGGGTTGAAGTCTATATGACGCCGGGTATGTACAGAGAGTTCTATGAAAATCTTGAGGTAAAACGGAAGAAGTTTTACCTTTCAGGTTTTGATGGAATTGAGTTTGCCGTGAATGATACTTACTTGCGAGATCATGAAGGTTCTATCAGTGGCGTGCAACAGTGGCGTTAATTTTTTAGGAACGCTGTAGTGAGCACTCTGCGCCCGCAATTGTGTTGAAGAATAAAACGAGCCTCAATGAGGCTCGTTTTATTGTCTGTTAGCAGTGTCGATCCCACTTAGATAGAATCAAAAAGAGAACGCGCTTGCTGTGTTTATGTACTGAATTACAAACTGGTGTTTACGAATTTATACTATTAATTTATTGAATTATAATGTTTAATGTGTTTTTTATTCGTGATATTTAAGAGTGAATGCTTAAGCGTTAGCACGCTTTAATGCCATAGCAAATCACCAAAGGCTGAATCTGTGTTGAGTGTATCGCGCTTGTTTCTGCGCCTTGTCGAGTCTGTCTACTTGCGAAGAATTTAGCCGAGATTTCAACTTACGTTGTTGTTTTACTCATTTCATGCCGCATTCGGTATGTTATTCGTCGTGGTTCTTTTACGCGTTTGGATTAAGGTATAGCCGCCACTTAATACTATGAGTAAGCTCCCTAGAAGTGTTAGTAAATCTGGTGATTCTCCAAATATCAATATGCCTAACGCTAAGGCAAACAGTAAACGTGTATACCGAAAGGGGCTGACTACTGAGACATCTCCAGCGCGCATAGCGATTGTCAGCGCATTGTAGGCCATGACACCAAAGACGATGGCTCCCAGAATTTGTGTTGCCGCAGTGGTACTAAACTGTAAGGGCTCATTTTGGTACATCATTATGGCTAAGCCTGTCGGAATTAACACAAAAAAGCCATACACCCCGAGTTGCATGTTAGATAACACGGGTGATGCGGCACGGGTTGCTAAATCGCGTCCTGCAAAACCTAAGGTAGCGATAACGGCAAATAAAGAGGTAGCTTCAAAGCCATCAAGCCCTGGGCGAATGATCATCAGTACGCCCACAAAACCAACCAATACCGCAAGCCATCTTTTATGACCGACTTGTTCACCGAACAACAAGGCTGCGCCAATCATGGCTATCAGAGGTGTGGCTTGCAAAATAGCGGATGCACTCGAGAGTGGCGTTAAGGTGATAGCTAAAGCAAAACAGAATCGGCCGATAACTTCACACAGTGCGCGTAACAGTATGGGTCTCGACAATGCCGCAGGGTGAAGCACAGTTTCGCCCTTGCGCCAAGTTAACAGTATAAATATCAACATTCCACCAAGGCCAAATAACGCTAAAATGATGCCGATAGAGGTGGTTTCTGCTGCAGATTTGATGAGCATGTCTTCAATAGAAAATGCTGCCATAGCAGCAACCATAAACAGACTACCTTTTGTATTATTCAAAATCTCTTCCCAACATGTGTAGACTGCGTCTGTGAAAAAGTATCGACTTGAGAGTGTTGGCTCGATGGAGCAGATCGCTGAAGTCATGGTATAGCTTATTGTGACCCAAGTTAAACATCATGCGCTCTAAGTTAGACAGCATTTTATGCGCGCTACAGCAGGCTTTCTTTGCTCATCCTAATCGGATTAGCAGCCCAAGTTCGCAGTGTTCTTTGGCTTAAGAGCAAAGGGGATAATAAGAGTAAGCAAAATACTATAATAGATACAGAAATGGCTTTTTCATCTATATCAGATGGTTAATCAAACGCTGCTACGCGTATCTTGTATGTCCAATATCAGCAAATAGCATAGAGACAAGTTGTTTGGCTGTGGCGTTAATCAGCCGAATACAAAATACTTTTCCTAAATAGGGCAATAAGATGCCCTGTTTTTATGGGATAGTTTGGCTGAAGCTCGGTAACAGTAATTGCACTGCGCTATGGGCTCTATCTCGAATCGGTATTAAAGGTGTTTGCCTTAAAGCCAGTTCTCGTAGTGGTTCTGCAATGACCATGGCGAGTAGTAGATTACTCAGTATTTCATAATCTTGCTCACGAATGATGTGAAGATCGCTATGTTTAACCATCCATAGTTGTAAGATTTTTCTACCGCGTTGAATTCCCTGTTGCTGATAGCTTGCTATCAATTCATCTCTACCCGGAAAGTCAGACTGTAAAAGCCGGAAAAGACGAACAGCTTTAGGGCTCAGTACTTGTTCGCCAATCGTGACTAATCCGTCCTCAAGCTGCCGCATAAACTCATCGAGCGAAGCCGCATTTTTTTCAAAGCATGATTTAAATGAATCAGTCCAGCTACGCAGTGCTAATTGGATCAGCTCGTCTTTTCCTGAGGAAAATCGGTAGATTGTTTTTTTGGCGACGCTAGCTTGGCTGGCAATCTGATCTAGACTGGTTTTTTCATATCCTAATTCCAACAAAACATCCAATGTCGCCGCCACTATTTTCGTTTTTGTCTCTTCGCCGACCGTCGTGGGACGTCCGCGCTTCTTTATTTCGTTAGTGTTAATTGGCATCAATTCTCTCCCTTGACAACGCCGAATTATAAGCGTAATTTTTTTGGAAACCAACTCGGTTTCCAAAATAAATCAGGAGAAATAGAATGAATAAAATCGCAACATCAAAATGTTGGGTAGTGGATGATATTCATGATTTGCTCAACCCTGCACCACTAAAGCTTGAAATGGGATTTTCAAGGCTAGCCAGCGGTGAATTACTCGTTGCAGTAAGAACCGATATGCATGGTTGCAAGGGGGAGATGCTCGATTGGTGGTTCAGATATTTTGATTCAACACAAAAAATTAAATGGTGGCATCCTCATGATCATGTTGCTTTTAAAGGATGGGACGAGAAGTGGGTTAAAGGGGAGAATTATATTGGTGCAACCATTGAAGCTGTTGAGTCCCTTGCAGATATTCCTCCAGTCACGGCCAAACTTAAGTTTCATGCACCTACGGACTTTTTTGAATTAACGGCTTATGAGAAAGCTCAGGATAACAACTGGGTATCAGCCGCTATCTGCTCTACGATTGGTTTTGGTGATAATATTGTGGTAGATGCAGAAGGCGATCCTGTTAGTGGTGAGATGTGGTTCATTTGGCCCGAGATACGGAATTTGGTTGTGTATTAAGAAGTCGCTTTCTTCTCGGAAAACCGGAACCCGGTAAAAAGATAGAGGTCTCTGATGAGATAGGTTTGAACCTCATGCGACATTGTTATAACGAGTTCACTTATTTATCACGGATCTTACCGTCGCTGTATTTCGCTGAAGCAAAACCCGAAGCTGCGCCTACACCTTGGTAAATAATTAATTTCAAAACCGCTACGAAAAATAATAAATCGCTCAGCTAAAACTGAGCGATTTTTTATATCAAAAAAAAAGTCTTATCGTTTTAACGGTCAGCTTTGGATATTAATCGTCACTTTCTCGATAACTATAGGTTCGCGGGGCACGTCTTCGTGGCCAGCAACTGTGGTGGTTTTGACTTTTTCAATCTGCTGGATAATATCCATTCCCGCTGTGACCTTACCAAATACCGCGTAACCCCAACCGTTATTGGTGGTGGCAGTGTGGTCTAAAAAGTCATTATTGGCGGTGTTAATGAAGAACTGCGCCGTGGCCGAATGAGGCGCATCGGTGCGAGCCATAGCGATAGTGCCTATGGTGTTACTTAGGCCTTTGTTGGCTTCGTTCACGATAGGCTCGTGGGTCGGCTTTTCTTTCATTTTTGCGGTAAATCCGCCGCCCTGAATCATAAAACCTTTGATAACACGGTGAAAAATCGTGTGCTCAAAGAAGCCTTCTTCACAATAGCGGACAAAGTTTTTTGAACTGACAGGCGCATGTTCAAAGTCGAGTGCTATTGTGATGTCGCCTAAATTGGTGCTGAATGTAATCATGCTAATATCTTCTATCTTAATGAGTTTCTACTTTTAATAAGTCACGACTGGTACTAGATCATGACTTTTTACGGGATCATGACTTTGTATTAGGCCATCAGTTTGTTTTAGAACCGCTGTTCCACGGATTAAAGGGCGCACTGCGACCCGTAGTCTCGCTACTGTTATCAGTCTGCGCGGATTGTGGCCGCGCTACAGTGGCTTTTGCCTCAGGCTTTGATTTCGCGCTGCGATGCTTTTTCGCATGGGCGGTTTCAAAGGAGCCTTCTTTCGCGGGGCGTGAGGTTTTAGCCTCAGGTGCGCGTGCTTTAAAGGTTTTTGGCGTGGTATTTTTCGGCACAAAGTCGAGGATAGAAACTGGCACTTCTTTGTTCGGCACAAAGCCTTCAATTTCTTTACGCACTATGAGGTGGCCTAAACGGCGCTCGATAGCGCACAGATTTCTAAAATCATCTTTAGAAACAAAGGAGATGGCTTCACCGCAGGCGCCAGCACGACCGGTTCGGCCAATACGGTGAATATAATCATCGGCTTCGTCGGGCAGATCATAGTTGACCACGCGGGTGAGGGCGTCGATATCGATACCGCGGGAAGCCACGCCGGTCGCCACTAAAAAGCGCAGTTTTCCGGACTTGAAATCGACTAATAATTGCTCGCGTACCGCTTGGCTGCGACCACTGTGAATGGCTTCGGCGGCAATACCGCGTTTTTCGAGTTGGCTGACCAGTTTGGCGGCGCCTTGTTTAGTCTGGATAAAAATCAGCGCCTGTTCCCATGCTTGCTCAGTGATGAGCTTGCTTAACAGGGCAGACTTTTTGTCTTTATCGACAGTGATTAACCATTGGTCGATTTGTGGTGCGTTCGCACTGTCACGGGCAATTTCAATCTCAACAGGGTTTTCAACCGCTGTTTTCGCTAAAAAGCGCACTTGCTTAGATAAGGTTGCCGAAAACAACAAATTTTGGCGTTCTGTTGGCAGACGTTCGATGATCTTATTGATGTCCTCGATAAATCCCATATCGAGCATTCTATCGGCTTCGTCTAGGACTAATACCGAGAGCTCATCGAAATGAATCGCTCTTTGGGTGTACATATCGAGCAATCTACCGGGAGTCGCTACCAGAATGTCGACGCCTTCGATAAGACGTTGTTTCTGTGGTGCGGCATCGACGCCACCATACATGGCCATAGAGGTTAGCGGCAGGTATTTTGCGTATTTGGCAATATTGTCTTCTACCTGAACGGCCAATTCGCGGGTTGGCGTTAAGATCAAGGCGCGAACGCGTTTAGCCCGAATTTTCGGCATATCGGCGAACATTTGCAGTATTGGCAACACAAAACTGGCGGTTTTACCTGTACCCGTTTGCGCGCCGGCCAGCAGGTTTTTACCTTTCAAGATCACCGGAATGGCTTTTTCTTGGATCGGAGTAGGTTGTGAATAGCCGAGCTCGGTGATGGCTCTTAAAATCGGATCGCTTAATCCAAGTTTGGAAAATGGCATTGAATGTCTCAGGTAAAGGGTCAGGTCAATAATGTATAAGCAAACTGTTACGCTAAAGCATGAACAGTGGAGCAGGGCGATATTATAGCAGGAGGTGAAACAGAATAGGCGATTATCATTATCTGAGTACGTTTAGCAGAGCAGGGATTTTAACTCGAATAGGATAAGTGGCATAAATATCGATAACTCACAATTTTGTAACCGTAGATGTATTCACAGCTAACACTGCTGCAATTATTGGGACAATATGATTAACTTAGGTAATTTTTTGCATGCCTGATAAATATCAACAAAGGACTCATAATAATGAAAAAATCCGCTATTTCCCTTGCGATAGTGTTATCGCTGGCCGGCCTTGCTGGTTGTCAATCCCATACCAGTCAAACCGAGCCTGTGGTTGCACCTGAAGTTAAAGCCCCATCATTTGAGCAATTTTCAGCCTCCTTTATTGATTCGCTGTGGGAATTATCACCGACCTGGGCCTTATACAGTGGCAAGCATGTTAACGATGGCTATCTTGAAATCCCCGATGCGGCTGGTCGTGCGAAAACCCAAGCGTTTGTGAAGGCACAACAAGCCCAATTGACCCAGTTCGAGCAAAAGTCGCTGACGCCGAATGAACTGATTGATTACCATCTGATCGACAATTTACTCGGCAGCATGGCATGGGAAATTGACAGTTTTAAATCTTGGCAGTGGGATCCTTCAAGTTATAATGTATCGGGCGGTTTTGCCCAAATCATCAATGAAAACTTTGCCCCTTTAGATGACAGATTACGTTCGGTATTGGCGCGGTTAGAAAATGTTCCGGCTTATTATGCTGCCGCGCAGTCAAACATTAGTCAGCCAACATTGGAGCATACTGAATTAGCCGTGATGCAAAACCAAGGTGCATTTTCGGTGTTTTCCGATGACTTATTAAAACAGGTCGCCGATTCTGGTCTGACGGCTACGGAAAAAGCGTTATTTAACACACGGTTTGATGCTGCCACTGCCGCAATTAACGGCCATATCGCTTGGTTAGACAAATCAGTGGTTCAACTCAAAAAAGATGGTGCCCGTAGTTTTAGAATTGGCGAGGAACTATACGAGCAAAAATTTGCCTTTGATATCCAAGCGGGCATGACAGCAAAACAGCTGTATCAAAAAGCCGTGGCCGATAAAGACCGTGTTCAAGGGGAAATGGCAAAAATTACCGATAAGTTATGGCCTAAATATTTTACTACGCCAAAACCTGCTGACAGTAAGCTCGCTATTCGCCAGTTAATCGATAAATTATCGACTCAGCATGTTCAGCGCGATGAATTCGTGAATGAAGTGCGTAAGCAGATTCCAGAGTTAATTGAATTTGTAAATAATAAAAACTTAGTGACATTAGATCCTAACAAACCACTGGTCGTCCGTGAAACGCCGGAATATATGCGCGGTTATGCTGGCGCTTCAATTAGTGCACCGGGACCTTATGAAAAATCAGGAAATACTTATTATAACGTGACGCCGCTCGATGGCATGAGTGATGCGTCTGCCGAGAGTTATTTACGTGAATATAATCACTGGATCCTGCAAATTCTTAATATTCATGAAGCCATCCCAGGCCACTACACTCAACTCGTTTACTCTAATCAATCTCCAAGTTTAGTGAAGAGTTTATTTGGTAATGGCGCTATGGTTGAAGGCTGGGCGGTTTATACCGAGCGTATGATGTTAGAAGAAGGCTATGGCAACTTTGAGCCTGAAATGTGGTTGATGTACTACAAGTGGAATTTACGCGTTATCTGTAACACTATTTTGGATTACAGCATTCATGTGAAAGGCATGACTGAAGACCAAGCTATTGCCCTGATGATGAATGAAGCCTTCCAACAGCAAGCTGAAGCCGAAGGCAAGTGGCGCCGCGCGACGCTTAGCCAAGTTCAATTGACGAGCTACTATTCTGGTTATCGAGAAATTTATGATTTCCGCGAAGAATATAAGAAAGCGCAAGGCAATGATTTTGACCTTAAAACTTTCCATGAGAAGTTTTTAAGTTATGGTAGTGCGCCAGTGAAGTACATTCGTCAATTAATGCAAAACAAATAAGTTTATGCATAATATTAATTAGCAGAGCTCAGGCTCTGCTTTTTTATGTCGAATTGCGGCATAAACGAGAGTTGGATGTGAAGCTAAGTTGACACTGCTTATGACTAATATCATAAACGTTTTGCAAATAGCGAACCGCAAAATCTATTGCCATATAACTTAAAAACTATATATTTAGTTATATGGCATATGCAGTTTTAGCCAAATAATTTAGCGGCTTAATAATATAACCGGATAGCGTTATGTTTAACTTTTAGATTGAGATGCGGCCATTAGCGCTAGGACTTCATCGTAAGAAATGTTAAATTCTCTCGACAAGTTTATGATTTTTGTTTTGTAGGTTTGAATGTTTTCTTGCTGGGCTAATTGATGTTTCTTTTCTTCAACGAGCTCGTTAACGGTTTCTTGTAATATCAATAATCGACGTAAACTATAGTCGAGGGATTTAATATATTTACCCATTTGTTGCTTGTTACGTGCTTGCTCAAGATCCGTTGAGACTTTTTTATCATATCCATATTCATCAAGAGCCGCGATTGCGCTCTGTAAATCAATATCAGTAGTCATTTGGTTTTCGCTTTATAACAAAGAGGTGTGAGAACAGATTGATGAAACATTCTTATGAAACATTAACAGGTGTCATAGGACGTTAACTATCGCAGATTATAGTGCCTATGCCAATATACACCAAGCGTTTGCTGGTTAAAATTAAATAAAAAATGCTGATTTTGGCTTTGCCCTTGTCGGGGTCTACAATTATGGTTAGTCTAAAGTGATAGGCTATTATGGAGATTCAAATGCTTGATCTACTACCAGATTTATTTGACCACTATCCGTCTAAATTACAGTTACTTCCCCTCGCATTTAAACCCTATGGCGCTAAGCGGCTGTTTTGGGGCGAGATAGTCACAGTCAAGTGTTTTGAAGATAATTCTAAGGTAAAAGAAATACTTGCACAGGATGGGCATGGTAAAGTTTTGGTTGTCGATGGGGGAGGCTCTCTGCGCCGCGCCTTGTTAGGCGATCTTATCGCGCAAAGCGCGCTAGATAATGGTTGGCAAGGGATAGTGATCAATGGATGTGTTCGTGATGTGGCCCGATTAAATACTTTTAGTTTAGGTGTTTATGCCTTAGGTGCCATGCCGATAAAAACCGAGAAGTTAGATCAAGGCCAAATTAATGTTGCTGTCGATATGGGCGGCGTAATGGTTAAGCCCGGTATGATGCTGTATGCCGATGAAAATGGTATTGCAGTAAGTGATGAGATGTTGAACTTTGCATTTTTAAATTAACATTTTTAAATGAATTAGTCGCTTTAAATTCAAGTTGTTTTTGATAAGGATATTTGTATGAAATTCATTAAGTGGCTCTTGGCCTTAGTGGTGACGCTCATTCTTTTAGTCACCGTTTATCTCACCGTATTTTTCGACCCTAATGATTTTAAACCTGAAATAGTCGATGCCGTGAAAAAACAAACGGGTCGTGAATTAGTCATAACAGACGATTTATCTTGGACCTTTTTCCCTGTTATCGGCATTAATTTAGGTGGCGTGTCTTTATCTAATCCAGAGGGATTTACCCCTAAGGCTATGTTAGAAGTCAACAAAGCCGTTGCCGAAGTGGCGTTGATGCCATTGTTTAGTCAGAAAATTGAAATTGCCGAATTGAGTCTCGATGGCGCAACCATTAATTTAGTGACTCGCAAGAATGGCACTAGCAGTTTTGATGGATTAAGTGGTGATAATAGCAAACAAGCCGCAACTCCAGCGACCGAAATGTCCTCAAATGCCAAATTGAACGATATTAATATTGGCGGCGTTTCAATCACCAATACTCAAATTAATATGATTGACGAAGCGAAAAAGCAAACTCAAGTCTTTAGCTTAAAAAGATTCACCTTAGGTGAGTTTACTTTAGATACATTTGCGCCCATCGCCTTTGAATTTAGTGCAACCATGCCGGATATGACGATAAGTAGCGAAGGTAAAGGTGAGCTAAAACTAAGCCGAGACTTGACGCAACTCGTCGTCAATGGACTCAAAATTGACACTGTGGTGGAAGGTGAGAGTATTCCCAATAAGAAACTCGAAACATCGATTAGCTTAGCGACTCAAATTGCGTTGGATAAACAGCAATTATCCGTCGATATTGTGCAGCTTACCGCGGCGAGCATTACCGCTGCGGGTAAAGTTGGTGTGAATTACGCCACAAAAATTCCGCAAATCAATGCTGATTTTCAAGTCGGCGATATCGATTTAGATACGCTGTTAACTAAAACGGAGACCGCTGCCGTAACAGAACAAGTACCCGCGGCAAGCACGCAGGCAGTTGAGCCTGATTTATCGGCTCTTAAGCAGCTTGATGTAAAACTCAAGTTGACCGTTAAGTCGATTAAGGTCGCGAATCTGTCGACTCAAAATTGGTTGATGGACGTGGGGATTAAAAATGGCGTGTTAGATTTAACCAAATTGAATGCGGATTTATACCAAGGTCAATTACTGGTGAGCGCTCAGGTTGATGCGCGTCAAGCGGTGGCCAGTTATCAATTTGATAAGAAAGTGACGGGGGTACAAATTCGTTCTTTGCTGAAAGATGCGGCGGATGTGGATTTACTGGCAGGCACGGCCAACTTTGATGTGAAGGGTAAAGGTAAGAGTTTGATCCCTGAGCAGTTAAAGAAAAATCTATTAGCTAATGGTCATTTCGATATTAATGACGGGGCTTTGTACGGGGTTAACATTCCGCAGATGATCCGCAGTGCCCAAGCTAAGTTAAAGGGCGACTTATCGCCAGAAACCAAGGAAGAACGCAAAACCGACTTCTCGAGTCTGAGTGGCAGTTTCTCGCTGGATAACGGCGTTGCCACTAATCCAGATCTTGCCATGTCTTCACCTTTATTGCGTTTGGCGGGCAAAGGCACGGCGAATATATTGACTGAAGCCTTAGACTACCGATTAACGACTAGCCTAGTGAATTCATTAAAAGGTCAGGGCGGTAGCGACAAAGATGCGCTGGCGGGAATTGACATTCCGTTGGCGATTACCGGGACTTTCCAAAAACCTGAATATGCCTTGGATACTCAAGCGTTACTGAATAATCAGTTAAAAGAAGAAACCGACAAAGCTAAGGAAAAATTAAAAGACTCCTTACTGAAAAAACTAGGAGGTTTCTAATGGTTGCTCCAATGCGCTACGCATTGCTTGTTGGCGCGAGTGCTTTTGTCGGAGGGCAACTGGTTGCTTGCTCTGCGCCAGAAGCCGCTGATACGAGTTCGTCTACCAAGGGCGAGACGACAACAGCCAGGCTGTTCAGCCTGAGATCGTTCGCGCTGCCGATCTGGCGCTCGATGTTTCAGGCCTTAAAAGTACGCCGACATTAAAGGTTGAACCTATGATGACTGATGCTACGCCAGGACTGCTTCGCGGTGAGTTAGCCTTAGAGCCGTTTGTGGATTTCAAGCAGCCAGTTAAGGCAACGTTGACTGTGACCAATCCACAAACCTATGCCGTCGGCCTTCGATATAATTCAGGCATGACAGCGGATTTATGGCTGGTAACGCAGGAGGGCAAACGTCTGTGGGCATGGTCTGATGATATGATGTTTACCCAAGCGCTACGCGATAGCCAATTGGCAGCGGGAAAGGTGATCACTACTTCCTTTAGCATTCCGCCCAAAGCGTTTGCTGGTATACCCGCAGATGGTGCTCGTTTAGAAGCGCATTTTGCTGCTAAGGCATTAGAGTCTGATGCCGTTGTTATGGCGCCCGTTGTCTTATTACTGACAATGGAATAACGCCGGTTCTCATAATTGAAAAGGCCCTTAATAGAAAAAGGCAGTAATCCGATAGGGTTGCTGCCTTTTTGTTATCTGTTGCTCAAACTTGCTGACGCTTTAGAGCATTAATCAGCTCGAACTCTGTGCCTGCTTAGTTTTACGCGCTCAACTTACTTTCATCGACGACTAATTTGATCACTTGCCCTGGTTGCAAATATTGTGATTGCGCTAGGCTATTCCATTCTAATAGCTCGGCCACAGTCACGTTAAATTTGCTGGCGATACGGGCGAGGGAATCACCGGATTTGACCTTATAACTCACAGTGCGAATTTGCGCAGTTTGCTCAAGATTTTTCGGCGCTAAGATCACCAGTTTTTGACCATTTTGTAGCTTGTCACTCTTACCTAATTTGTTCCAAACGCTAAGTTGTTTCACTGTCACTTTATGGGCTTGGGCGATTTCAGAAAGTGTGTCACCAGACTTAACCTGATAGGCAATTTTTGTCGATTCAGTCGCAGCGTGCGATTTCTTCGGCAATTGTTGCTGAGTCGACAGGGCATAGAGCTGTTTGTCTTGCGCATCGACAGGAATAATCAAATGCTTGCCCGCGACTATGGTATTGTTTTTCATGCCGTTGGCGGCGCGAATTGCATTAATCGTCGTGTGGTGCTGCTTCGCAATTTTGCCAATACTGTCACCGGATTTGATCGTGTAGCGTAGCCAACTGATCCTATCTTCGGTTTCTGTTTCGGCGAGTGCTTTCTTAAATTCTTCCGATTTATCAATCGGCAATACTAAAGTGTGCGGCCCCAGTGGCGAAGTGGCCCAGCGGTTATAACCAGGATTGAGCTTTTGCAGCTCAAGTGTGGTCATGTTTGCTAAACCTGCTGCCATGGCTAAATCAATTTGGCTATCAATATCAACTACTTCAATTGAAGGATTGTTGCTGATTGGCGCTAAAGTGATGCCATATTCATCGGCGTGTTTAATGACTTCAGCTAGCGCCAGCAGTTGCGGCACGTAGCGTTCGGTTTCACTGGGTAAATCCAATGACCAAAAGTCAGTTTTTAAGCCTTTCTTCTCGTTACGTTTAATCGCATTGAGCACCCGAGATTCACCCGAGTTATAGGCCGCAATAGCATAAAGCCAATTGTTATTGGTTTTATCGTAAAGATATTCCAACATGTCGAGCGCTGCAGTCGTTGAAGCGGGCACATCACGGCGACCGTCGTACCACCAGTTCATTTCTAAACCGAAATGGCTGGCCATAGGCGTGGTGAATTGCCACAAACCCGATGCCGCACTTGCTGAAGACGCCGATGGATCAAAGGCGCTTTCTATAATAGGTAATAGGGCGATCTCAATCGGAAGATGACGCTTTTCAAGCTCTTCAACGATCAGGTACATATAAGGTGCAGCACGCTCTGAGATGATCTCTAGATGCTGCGGATTTTTGATGTACCAATCGCGATATTGATTCACCAATTTTTGATCGGGAACCGGTAACTGCATACCTTGACGAATTCGCTCCCACACATCGGTAATTTGCGCCGACGGAGCCTCGGTTGCGAGGTAATATTCTGGGACTGTATTTTCGGTTGTGACGGCTTCAACTTCTGTCTGATTAATGCCATGGTTGTCTAATGTTTGACAACCTGTGAGTAGGGCAAATCCCCCTACAACAACATAAAGTGATACTCTCATTGAAAACGGTAGTCCTCTGTTAGTGCATAGCTTTTCTTTATAGTAACAGTATGTTTTATATGAAGATAAAGACGACGCAGCGCGCAAAGTTTTCACGCAAAACGAGCCATTCTATGGGATCTTTTCGATCTTGTCCCTTAATTATCGTACATAATGTAAGGCCATTTTTGATTTACATCATCAAAAATGAGAAAAACTGTTTAAATTTCAATCTACAATATTGCTTTTGTGATCAAAAATTATCTTTCCACTGTCTGAGCAGGGTAAAACTGCTAAGTTCGTCTAAATTGGCATGATTTAGATCGCTAAAATGCTGTTTTATGCTGTCAACAATCTCAGTGTCGCTGGCACGTAAAAAGGGATTAATGGCGCGTTCTAAGGCGATGGTGGAGGGGATAGTCGCTTTCTCTTGGCGACTTAGCTGTATGGCGCGTTCGTTATAGTCTTGCAGCGCGCGATTGTTGGGATTGACCGCGAGGGCAAATTTGAGGTTTGAAAGTGTGTACTCATGGGCACAATACACCCGAGTGTCGGCGGGAAGCTGGGCAAGTTGCTGTAGTGAGTTGAGCATTTGCGCTGGCGTCCCTTCAAATAAGCGTCCGCAGCCACCGCTAAAGAGGGTGTCACCACAAAATAAGGCATCATCAATAACGTAGGCAATATGTCCTGCTGTGTGCCCTGGAACAGCTAAAACTTGCAGCTCGCTACTCATATAGTCGAGTGTTAATCTGGGCTGCGCTGCTGCGTGCAGTGGATGGGTGATGCCTTTAATCTTCTCATTGTCTGGGCCAAAGACCGTGAGCTGGTCTTGACTGTAGGCTTGAAGTTCAGCGACGCCACCCGTATGGTCATTGTGGTGGTGGGTCAGTAAAATGCCCGCTAGCGTGAGTTGATTGGCCTCGAGATAGTCAATAACTACATTCGCATCACCGGGATCGACAACATAAACCTGCGTTTGCGGCTGTTGTTGTAACACCCAGATATAATTGTCATTAAAGGCTTTAATCGCTGTTATAGTGAGCATAGAACTGCCTATGTCTGTATTTCAATTTGAAGATAAAGGTATTATCCATAAGTGAACAGCCTTTGGCGACCTTTGCCGCTTTTGCCCTGTGGCAAAATGGCAGTAATTTTTGACCCAATTGGATACTTGTCTACCAAGCTAACGGAGGAACTCTGTGTCGCATTTTAGTACTGAGCTCAAACCCGAACAATGGAGCGACTTGCCCAATGGTGAAGCGCTGCAACAAGCCGTTGCTAAGCAGCTTGAAGATTGGTGGCCAAGAGTCTTTGGTTATCATTTGTTAAAGTTAGGGCCTTTGAGTGCCGAATTATCGAGTATGGCATCGCCAGTGGCCCATCATTTTTCACTCTCGTCATCTCAAGGCGCCTCAATTGAAGGTGATTTTTGCCATTTACCCCTGCAAAATGCCGCGATAGATGCGGTGGTCATGAGTCTATTACTCGAATTTGAATCCGATCCTTACCGTATTCTTCGCGAAACCGACAGGGTACTCATCGCCGGAGGTTATCTTTTTATCATCGGTTTTAATCCCTTGAGTCCGGTATTTTTGGGTAAGTTGTGGCCTAAGTATCAGGATTGTCTCCCATGGAATGGCCGCTTCTTTATGCCATCAAGGGTGCGAGATTGGTTAGGTTTATTGGGTTATCAAGTGGTGGGCGATGAACGTTTGGTCTATCACCCTTTAATGGGCGATTTCACCCAAGGCAAATTTTTTCAACAGAGTTTAGCGTCATGGTTGCCTAGCGCGGGCAGTTTGTATTTGATTGTGGCACGCAAACTTGAGTCGCCACTCACGCCTATCCGCGATAAACGTAAGGTGCGGCAGACAAATTGGACCACGGCACCGACCGCGGGACGTTCAGGGCATTTATCAGAGCATTCGAAAAACGGATAAGCCTTTTCTATTTTAAGTACAGGTTTTTATATGCGTATCACCCTAAGACAATTGGCGGTATTTGAGGCTGTGGCGCGTAGCGGCCAAGTCGCAAAGGCGGCGGAGCAAGTTAATTTATCACCACCTGCCACTTCTATGGCCTTGGCAGAGTTAGAAAAACAGCTCGATGCCCGCTTATTCGAGCGCATTGGTAATCGATTACAGCTGAACTCGCAGGGTAATTTATTGTTGCCACTGGCGACGGATTTATTGCACCGTGTCGAGCAAATTGAGCAGGCATTTACCTACCATGGCGGCGATTTGGTTGGGCGGTTAAGTATTAGTGCCAGTTCAACCATAGGTAACTATTTGATGGCGAAAGCCGCAGTGGCATTTTGTCAGCAACATACTCAAACCCATGTGGATGTGGCGATTACTAATACTCAAGATGTGATCCAAGCGGTTGCGCAGTTCCGCTCAGAAATGGGTTTTATTGAAGGCCATTGCACTGACAATCGTTTGAGTGTCGAGGCATGGCATAAGGATAGATTACTGGTGTTTTGCCATCCGGCGCATCCTCTAGCAGGGAAAGTCGTTAAACCGGCGCAAGTGAGAGGCCAGTCTTGGGTGCTACGTGAAGAAGGCTCGGGCACTCGTGAGTATTTTGTCAATGCTGCCAATGAGTTGGATATGCAGCCAGAAGCTAAGTTCTGCTTTACTACGCCGGATGCAATTAAACTGGCGGTGAAACAAGGTGCTGGGCTTGGGGTGTTATCTGAGCTGGCGCTGGAGAAAGAAATCAGCCGCAAAGAGTTAGCATTAGTCACGATTGAGGGATTAGTGCTGGAGCGGCAGTTTTATCGTATTACCCATAAGAGTCGTCAGGCGACATCCTTAGGTCAAGCTTTTGTGCAGTTTTGTGAGAATTTTTTCAATATCGCAGGTGTAGAAGTTAAATAAACTTTTTATAGCAATGGCCCTTGTAAACAGTGAGCCTAAGCGATTTGTTTAAGAGGTTAATGTTGACGGTGGGCTTAAACGGTGAGATTAATCGCGAAATAAATCATCACGCCTCAGTATTTAGCTTAGGCGTGATGGCATCGAACTCACTTTTCTAATTCAGTTTTCTAACTTACTTTCGAATTTAGCTTGTATGAACTTGGGTTGTTCAAACTTAGCTCGTTTAAGTAAGGGCCACAGAGTTAAGGCTGGTAGCCTAAGTCGGGTTGGGTTGGTTTAGATTCTGCCGCAGTGCGAGCTAGCACGTCGCAACGTTCGTTTTCGGCGTGTCCTGCGTGGCCTTTAACCCATTGCCAGTCGATAGTGTGCATCTGTGAGGCTTTATCTAATCGTTTCCATAGATCAACGTTTTTGACTGGGGTACGGTTTGAGGTCATCCAGCCTTTTTTCTTCCAGCCATGGATCCACGTCATTATGCCTTGGCGCATATACTGACTGTCGCTGGTGAGCACGACTTGGCAAGGCTCTTTCAAGCTTTCTAACGCTATGATGGGAGCTAATAACTCCATGCGATTATTGGTCGTGAGCGCAAAACCGTCGGACATCTCCTTTGTATGGCCTTTATAATTCATTACAATGCCATAGCCGCCAGGACCGGGATTGCCTAAGCAAGAACCGTCGGTGAAGATGTGGATCAGTTTTAGTTCAGTCATCAAATTGTTACCATAGCCGGGAATTTCGGCCGAGTATAACCAAAAATTGTCATAAGAAGCGCATAAAAACATGAATATTATCTCTAATGCTAGCCGTCAGGTTATTTTGGATACCGAAACCACAGGTATGAACCAGGGCAGCGGCGCCATTTATTTAGGCCATAGGATCATCGAGATAGGTTGCGTGGAAGTGGTGAACCGTCGTTTGACGGGACGTTATTACCACCAATATATCAATCCTGGGCAAGCAATCGATCCTGAAGCCATCGCCGTTCACGGTATTACTGATGAGCGTGTTTCTAAAGAGCCGCGTTTTCATCAAGTTGCCCAAGAATTTATTAACTTTATCGACGGTGCAGAAATCGTCGCCCATAACGCGAACTTCGACGTGAGCTTCATGGATCATGAGTTTTCACTGTTGCAGCCGCGTGGACCGAAAACCGCTGATATTTGTCAGATCCTCGATACCTTAGAAATTGCTAAGTTCCTGCATCCCGGCCAGAAAAACAATCTCGACGCTCTCTGTAAGCGTTACGGTGTGGATACGTCTCGCCGCGAGTACCACGGCGCTTTACTCGATGCCGAGATCCTCGCCGATGTTTATTTGATCATGACAGGCGGCCAGACAAAGTTTAATTTGTCTAACGAAGAAGCGGGGCAGGAAGCGGGGGGGATCCAACGTTTTGATCCGCAATCACTTAATCTTAAAGTGATCGGCGCATCGGCCGATGAATTGACTATGCATGAACAACGCCTTGATTTAGTCGCAAAATCAGGTAAATGCCTCTGGAGAGGATAGAAAAATCATTATGCCGATGTCGTGCCATAAACTTATTTTAGCGCTTTGCCTTGCTGTCACTACACCGCTTGTGAGTGTGACGTCTGTATTGGCCGCCGACCAAGAGCCTGCCCAAAAAGTTGTTAAGTCGCCTAAGGCTGCCCCGATTGTAGGATTGGAGACGGCCTCAGAGCTGAAAAACCGTTTTCGTATCGACCATATGGTCGATAACATGACGCTGTTAGTTGAGCGTGAATACGGCTCTGCGCCAGTAGTGATAGTATTGCCCGATGGCAGTAAATGGTATGCCAATCGCCATCCCGAATCCGTTAAATGGGTCGATGGTATTACTGGCGATATTATTTACATTGAGTCGCCTATGCCTGGACCTTGGCAGTTGGTGGGTAAAGTCGTCCCAGGTTCGACCCTCAAAAAACTCTCTAAACTCGAAATCGAAGTGCAGCCTTTGCCGCAGCCGATATTCCAAGGTGAGCAAGTTAAAATTGTTGCCCAGTTGATGGGGGATGCCCAGCGTGTGCGCATGCCGGGACTCGACTTTCTGGTGGAGTGGACGGCTCATTTTGTGAGTAAGCACAGGGCCGGCGATGAGAATTTTGCCGCGGGTGACATTATTGTCGGCTCCTATAAAGACAATGGTGAAGATTATGATGAAAAACCTGATGATGGCGTATTTACCAGTAATATCAATGTAAAGCAGCCTTGGGGTGACTATGAGTTTGTGGTGCAGGCACGCAACAACGTGTTTGAGCGGCAGATTTCATTTCCGTTTAGATTATCACCGCGGCCAATTAATTTAGAAGTCATTACCCCAGACGATCCGTTAACAGGGCAATGGAAGATCATGTTGCACGTCGATAGTGCTGTGCTGCAACTGGCTGAAACGCATTTTTCCTTTGAGTTGGTGGGCCCTGCTGGCTTACAACTGCCTTTAACGGTGAATGGCCTTACTGAGCCGGACTCTGAACTAGATTTACCGACTGTGACTGAGTTTGGTAGTTATCGTATTAAAGGTTTTGTAGCAACGACAACGATTACTGGTCGAGAGATTGTGCTGGATTTACCTGAGCTATTTTTCAACTTAATTCAGCCACCAGAGCCACCGCCGAGCGCCGAAGAGTTAGCTGCTGTTGCTGCACAAAAAGCGGCAGAGGAAGAAGAACTTGCAAAGAAAGATGCGATGTTTTGGATCATCACAATCAACACTATCTTATTAGTCTTGGGCGTGGTGGGATTAATTGTGTGGCGTAAACGCCAAAGTCTAGCACAGGCCTTAGCTGCCGCTGAGTCACGTTTATTGGAAGAAGCATCGGCGAATTCAGCTGCAGCGCCTTCGTTAGATGAAATCGATCTCACTATGCCAGATGAAGCGGATAAAGACCGATAGTTCGCAGTCACTTAATGTGTTTGATTAATCACTTTGAACTGCGGTGTTTCAGCGATATTTGGTACATAAATCAAGCTCAACTATTGATTTGGTTTTTTTTTAATCAAATGAAAAATATAAGTAAAAAAACGGTTGACGCCTGCAGGGCTCGACCGTATTATTCTTCGCATCTTAAGCAGAAGCCTTAATAAGTCAGTTTGATTATAGTATTTCTGTATTAGCTTCAGCGGCCTGTCACGCTGAGGTTAGCGGGTTTAAAACTCGTCAGATATTAGATATGGAAGAATTTGGAGCGGTAGTTCAGTTGGTTAGAATACCGGCCTGTCACGCCGGGGGTCGCGGGTTCGAGTCCCGTCCGCTCCGCCAAATTAATAAAAAGGCCTTACAGCAATGTAAGGCCTTTTTATTTCTATCTTTTTCATCAAATAATTGCAGCATAAAATCGCTGCAGCTTGCAGTCCATCGCTGTTGCGCCTTGGTTTCACTTAGGTCATGCAGTCTTCGATAAACTTTATAGCGTTTATGCATTTGCTGCTATTGTTAAGCGAAATAGATAATTCCCGAGCCATTATCATGCTTATGTCATCTATTTCATTAAAGATAATGCGAGCTCATTGTTTTCCTCACCTAAAGGATTTTTTATGGTTGAACAAATCACGGGTATGTTAGCGCTGATTGGAGTGTTATCGCTTTTTTGTCAATGGCTTGGTTGGAAACTACGCTTACCGGCAATTTTGCCCTTACTGCTCTGTGGACTCACCCTCGGCCCCGGACTTGGTTTCCTCAATCCCGATGTGATTTTTGGCAATTTACTCTTTCCGATCATTTCTCTCGGGGTTGCCGTGATCTTGTTTGAGGGCGCTTTGACCCTCAACTTTAAAGAAATCAAAGATCATGGTCGTATGGTGACGCATCTTGTGACTATAGGGACAGTGATAACTTGGGCTTGTATCAGCACGGCCACCTTTTATTTACTCGATTTTAGTTGGGAAATAGCACTCCTCTTTGGCGCATTAGTGGTGGTGACGGGACCGACGGTTATCGTGCCTATGCTTAGAAGTGTGCGCCCTAAATCCCAACTTGCCAGTATTTTGCGCTGGGAAGGCATAGTTATCGACCCCATAGGCGCATTGCTGGCGGTATTAGTTTTTGAATACATAACTGTTTCAGGCGATCCCACGACACATGTGCTCTATGCATTAGGCTCTATGCTTTCGCTAGGATTAGGGCTCGGCGCTGCGGCAGGTTACCTCACAGGGCAAATATTAAGACGCAACCTGTTACCACATTATTTGCGCAATACCGCAGTCTTGACCTTAATGCTGGGTATCTTTGTCGGCTCTAACCTATTACAGGAAGAGTCGGGTTTACTGACTGTGACCGTTATGGGCATTTGGCTTGCCAATATGCGCGGTGTGGATATTGCTGAAATCCTCGAATTTAAAGAAACCTTAACCGTACTGTTGATTTCGGCACTGTTTATTTTATTGGCGGCGCGATTAGATTCTAATGCCATGCTCGACTTAGGTTGGGGTGGACTGGGCGTTTTAGCGGTCACTATGTTGCTAGCACGGCCACTGAGTATTTGGGTTTCTGGTATAGGCACCTCTTTATCGAGGGCTGATAAGTGGTTTTTATGCTGGATTGCACCGCGAGGCATTGTCGCTGCGGCGGTATCGTCATTGTTTGCGATTAAGTTAGAAGCCAACAATGTGCAGGGCGCTGATGCGATTGTGCCCTTAGTGTTTTTAATTATTATCGGCACGGTTGTTATCCAAAGTTTAACCGCGGGACGTTGGGCGCGATTCCTAGGTGTCAAAGCCGATTCTGCCCAAGGTCTATTGATTTTCGGTGCTTCTAAATTTTCCCGTGAGTTAGCTAAAATCTTAAAAGCCAAGGATATCAAAGTGCTATTGGCTGATAATAACTGGGATAACATACGCCTCGCACGTATGGATAATATCCCAGTGTATTTTGGTAATCCCGCATCGGAACATGCTGAAACCTATATGGATTTAACGGGGATTGGCCGCGTGTTGATCATTTCGCCTTATCGACAATTGAACCCTTTAGTGAGTTTCCATTTTCAAGATTTCTTTGGCACTAAGAAGGTCTTTGGCTTAAATAATACCGAGGTCGGCAGTGCGCGCCACCAGCTCTCAGAAAGTTATAAGCAGCGTTTATGTTTGTTTGGTGATGCCGTGTCCTATGCCAAGATAGCAAGCCTAATGGCGAGAGGCGCTCAGCTTAAAGTGACCAATTTAACTGAAAACTTCAGCTTTGAGCATTTCCGTAAGCGTTACGGTGAAACGGCTATGCCACTGGTTTATTTAACCAAGGAAGGTAAGGTCGTTGTAGTGTCTGGCAACGATACTGTGTTCCCGAATGGTATTGAGCTCATTAGCCTGCTACCGATTGAAGCCTTAGAAGAAGCCAAAGTACAGCAAGCGATTGCAGAGCGAGAAGCACAGGAAGCTCAAGAGAAAGCCGCAGCAGAAGCCGCTTTAGCGAAGATAAAAGCGGATGAAGAGGCTGAACAATTAAGGCTTGTACAGGCTGAAGCTAAAGTGGCTATTGAGGATAATACCGCTGATCCACTTCAAGCTGCAGATGAGACTTTAGCGAAGAGTTAACCCTGGATTAAAAAGGAGGCTAATGAGCCCAATGCCGCTCAGTTAAGGACATTGTTTGTCTATATTCCTAAAAAACCTGAGCCTGGAATAAGCAGAGCCGCTGAATAGGCATCTTTTCGGGCCTCTCTGCGTTGCTCTGTCTAATCATGGCTCGCTATGGCGTACGACAGAGCGCCTTGATATGCGCAAAAATCTGTGCATTCAGTCAGAAAATAGATTTTTCGCTTCAAGCTAATAAATTATATTATTGATTTGATTGTTAAATTTATATTTTTCGACATTCATTATCCCGAGTTCAGGTTAAAAAGATCAAAATCTGATAAGTTTTTGTCATCGGATTTTTATGTAACTTTTAAGTAGGAAAGTAAGTCATCGCTTCACACCACTGAATCCGCAGCTATTTTACTTTCTAGGCAATAGCTTTCGGGCGAGAGGTTATTTTGTAGATACGGTAGGTGTTAATGAAGAAATCATTAGACGATATGTGCGCCATCAAGATAAATAAGATCAGGAACATGAGGCTCAAGTCGTTGCAGATGATGTAGGTTCTTGGAACAGATCCTTCCAGGGGCGAGTTAAAGCCGTCTTCTAAGAAGGCGGATTCTTTACTTGATTCATCACTGTTACACGCTTAGGTTTTATCGTGATTAGTTTCTATGCATTCCATACCAAAGTTGACCTAGGGCGATGCCGCCATCATTGATGGGGATCTGTTTACTGGATAACACTTGATTGCCTTGAGCGCTGAGCTCGCTCAGGCAGTATTCCAAGAGGTATTTATTTTGAAATACGCCGCCGCAGAGCACGGTTGGAAGGTGTTTGTACTGGGCGGCATAGTCGCATATAGCATCACCTAATGTATGTAAAAAAGCGCGGGCGATGGCATAGCATCTATTGTCTGTTAGCGGTTTTTCAGTCATTAATTCAACAATCTGCTTGAACATTTCACTGCTGCGCCACTGGTCAACGTCAAGAGGTAAGTTAAGCGACATGGCTTCAAGGGCTAATGCATCGGCGCGATTGGCTGCGGCTTCTATTGCCATGCCTGCTTGACCTTCAAATTGTGTGGTTTCGATTAAGCCTAAGGCGCAGGCGAGGGCATCAAACAAGCGTCCGACCGATGAGCTTTTAAGTGCGCTACCGTTCTGCCAGATCTTATGTAAGTTAGTCAGAGTGTTTGGGCGCATGTTGTTTAATATAGGTAATTGCAATGCGAGTACAGAATCGAGGCTCATTTGCTCGAACAATAATGCCAGTAACAACCTCACGGGTTGCTTAATGGCTTGTTCGCCGCCCAGCAGGGCTATAGGCTCAAAGTGCGCCAGTCGTTTGGCTTTATCGAGCGTCGTTAATAGCACTTCACCGCCCCATAAACTGTCATCGTCGCCAAGCCCGGTACCGTCAAAACTAAAGCCCAATACGGGATCTCGATATTGATTAACCGCCATTACGCTGAGCACATGGGCATGGTGATGTTGCACAGTTAAACATTGGCTTTGGCTGGTATCGCTAAGTTTTACACTCGAGTGTGAGTGCATTTCAGCCCAGCGTGACGGGGCATAATCTGGGTGTTTATCGCGAATAATGAGATTTGGCGTAAAGTGATACAACCGAGCAAAAGTGGCTAAGGTGCGCTCAAAATATTGCTCGGCGCTGACACTGAACAGGTCACCAATATGGGGACTTAAAAACACATTATTACCAAAGCCTAAGGCGATGGCATTTTTTTGCTGCGCGCCCACGGCCAAAATTGATTGGGTTAGCGGTGTATCAAGTGGGAAACTTAACGGCGCATAACCACGGGCGAGGCGCAGCACTTGCACCTCTGCAGGCGAATCCACGTTGGGCTGAATGACTTGTACCACACTGTCATCACAGCCGTTAATAATCGGCCGATTATGATCGACTATTGCATCCACAACATGGCTTAAGTGGCGAATAAGCTCGTCACAATCTGTAATGATAGGCTCACCTGACAGATTCGCGCTGGTCGCGACTAATGGCCCTTTGAAGAGCCCTAACAGTAAATGATGTAGCGGTGTGTAGGGCAAAAATACCCCGAGTTTATTCAGATTGGGGGCGATAGCTAAGCTGAGATCATGCTCGTTTCGGCTACTCATCAGCACTATGGGCCGCTCCTGCGAACTCAATACTCGCCACTCGGCATCCGTCCCTGTGACATAGTGCTGCGCCATGGTGATATCCGCCATCATCACCGCTAGCGGCTTGGCTTGGCGCTGTTTTCGCAGCCTGAGTGCGTTGACGGCATTGTCACTTCGGGCATCACAGATTAAGTGAAATCCGCCCAATCCTTTAATTGCCAGAATCTGCCCTTGGCGTAATCTGTCTGCCGCAGCTTGAAGTACCGCAAGGTCCATACCCAATTCAGGTGCGCTGACATTTGAGGCATTGGGAAGGATGCATTCCCCTTGGGGCGTTTTTAAACTGAGTCTGGGGCCGCAAACGGGGCAACTGACTGGCTGGGCATGATAGCGGCGGTCGAGTGGGTTTTGATATGCTTTGGCGCACTCGGGGCACATGTCAAAATCGGCCATAGCAGTGTTGTGTCTATCATAGGGTAAGGCATTGATAATTGTATATCTTGGGCCACAATTTGTGCAGTTGGTAAAGGCATAGCCAAAGTGGCGATCATCAGGATTATGCATGTCATTCAAGCAATCTTGGCAGGTACTTTTATCCGCTGATACTGCCACCAGCGCACCCATTGATGAACTTGGGTCATCGTCCTCATGGCTGTCGCTTTTTATGATTTCAAATGTGGTTTCGCTTAATAAAATCGGCAGCAGTGTTTGGGTTATATTATCGATACGGGCCAGTGGCGGCGGGGTGGTATTGAGCGTTGTGATAAATTGCGTGAGGTTTTCTTCCGTGCCTTGCAGCTCAATGGTCACGCCTTTGGCATTGTTGAGCACAGTGCCCGTCAGTTGAAATTCAAGGGCATAACGATAGACAAAGGGGCGAAATCCCACCCCTTGCACTATGCCAGTGACGTGTAGCTGACAACGCTTTAGCGCGGCGCCCTTGTGGACAAGGTATTCCAATGCCAGCCTGCGCTTTATCTGCAGATCACTGTGCTTTTTGTGGCGACTATTATGTCTATGTGGCTGCATGCGTTGTGACTTAACTTTTGGCCTCCTAATCATGGGCATTGAGTTGGCGCTGCTTAACGTAAAGTGCGCCAACGGCTAAGTTATCGCCGTCTAAATCTAGGCTGCGATTGACCACTAAGGGGAAGTTCTTGCCTAAGCGTAAACTGATGCGTTTACACAGGGTTTCATTCGTTAACTCATTACCCGCTAAGGCAACATTGTGTACGCCGATATTTAAATCGATATGTTCTAACCAGTTAGAAAGATAATCTGCCAGCGAGTCTTGCATCGCAAAGGCAAGCTGACTCGGATCGTCATTCCCCGCAATACGAAAACTTAAGACAGTGCCTAAGGTTTTACACCAATTTAGGCTGCGGTGGGCTTCACCTTTGGTTAGCGGATAATCGATACGCGGTGCATTGGCACCGTGGTAGCGCATGGCGGCGGCCATGAGTGCATCGCTGAGCCTTGCTTGGCTTTGAGTCTCTTCTTGTGTATTAAGGCCAATTAATATGGCAGCAATCGCCCACAGGCTTTGTAAGTTGTCCCGTCTGCCGTGAAGCTTTAGGCTTAAAAGTTTTAGGTAATCTTCGGGGAATAGGCTCTTAAATTTTTGCGCTACGGCTTTTTGCGGACTGCTGTCCAGTTGATGGAAGATTTCGTAACCGTTATCGGGCAGCTCGGGCAGGGCGAAGAAAAGTTCAGTATCGCCCTTATTATCGCTGGTGACAATTTGACTGGCGTGGGTATGGCTTAAGTAAATGACCGCAGCATTTTTTGCCTGTTTATGACTGGTAAACTTACCGTTGAGCAGCGCACTAAATAGCGCAGCGTCTGCAAGGGTGTGATTTTCTGTGTTGACTGTATTTTGATTATTATCGCTTAGCATACTGGTGCAATGAATATCACTGTCTTCACTTGACGGTACTTGAGTTAATACTGCCACACTCAGTTCGCCTAGGTGCGATCGTGAACGTTTCGCCGCTTGCCATTGGGCTTGATAGCCGTGAAAACTGACTTTTTCCCTTAAGGGTTCTGGGGCGATAAAGTGTTTGGTTTGAGTCTGCGTTGAGCCTAAATCGTGACTGGCGATTTGTGCCCAAGCACCATCGACCCAAGCTAGCTTTGGCCTATTATGCGGCCCTTTAATGTAAACCCAATCGACCCCTTTTTGTCGTAATACTTCCCCGAGCACTAAGATCACTCGGCTGTAGGCAAAGCAAATGTCGTACAGTGGTGCACTGAGTTTGTCGTGTTCTTGCGTGGGTCTCGCACAGATAAGCGGCTTTTCAATACTCGAAAGCGCGAGTACCTGCGCATCGTTCAGACAAAAATGGGCATTCAGCGTATTGGGATTACAAATTAACAGTTGTGGCCGCTCGCCTAAGAGCTGAGCAAACGGTGTGAGACTAAGTTGCAGATTATCGGCGGCCGCTAATATCAGCGGGCCTTGTGTCAGCAGTCCCTGTGCCATGGCTTTAATATCTGACAAGGTTAACGCTTTTTGTGCGGACGTTAATTGTGTTTCGCCCTTGCAGCAAGGGCAAATTAAATCGAGTGTGCCAAACTTAGCCGACTGATTATCGCCAATCAACGGATAACAATGCTGGCAAAAAGGCACTATGGCAGGGCTCGATCCAGACTGTGGAAAGGGCAGTAAGGTTTTGCCGCCTTGGGGCTCGTCGATGGCTTTAATGCCGGAGTCAATCAACCAAGCGGAAATCAAAAAGTCCGCGGCAATGGCATCGGCCAGTTGCTCGAGTTGAGTCTGCTCGCCCTGGGCTTCAATAAAGTAACTGTGCTGACCAAAGTCCTGTTGCCCATCACAGCCTATGCTGATGTTCAGCGCATCGTAATTTAGGTATTGATTACATAAATGCGCGTACAAAGGCACCTGACGTGAGCAGGTAAAATCAAATCTGATGTTTTTCATCTTCTATATACTTTCACCAGTAGTAACGCCGCGTTTATAAGAGTCAGGGATCAGCGAGTCGATACTGTGATCTGCAATACGTGTCGCAGTGAACCCAAGGGAGGCTAAGTGGGATAACAATCTTGATTCCATTAACGGCACTGCGGCGGCGACTTTAGGAGTCAAGCCCAGCACCATAGGTTCGAGCACGGTTGGGGTGACGCCCAGCACAAAGGTCTTAGGTCTGTCGCCAACCATCTCCATCATATTGAGGGTTTGCAGCATTTCGACTTCATGGGCGCTGCCTTGCCAGTCGATTTCCTTCGGTGCCTTATCAAAATCGAAGAAGTAGACTTCGCCCGCTTCTACGCCATTGGCATTGACAGTATCGACTACGATTAAATAATCGTATTGGCAAATTATGGGAATGAGTCCCTGAGCCAAGGTGCCGCCATCGAGCAGCGTTAGCTGGTGAGACTCATGGGTAAACTGATAATTATCAGCTATATAATTGACAAAATGTACGCCGATGCCTTCATCGGCGTACAGGACATTGCCAATACCGAGTAGCAATATCTTCATTGGACTCCTAGTGGTGTGAGTCTGGCTTTGGGTAGTCATAGCCAGAGACAATCGAGTCAACTGAGTTATGTTTGAAGCGTATCCCTGACCAAACCGCCATATAGACGTGGATAACCACAAAGATAACAAATGCCCAAGTTAAGTAGTGATGGAAAATCCTAACTTGTGCCAGCCCACCCATTTGTGCCGTAATCCAAGCGGCGCTGCCCCAAAGCATCCCACCTAAACCTTGGTGATACACATTGGCGTACAACACCAGACCCGTTATACATATCACGAGAGCGACCAGTGAGATTGCTACATAAGTCACAAATTGCAGCGGTCCATATACACCCGCTTTATGTAAGTGACCCATCCATAAGTAAGATTTCAGCTGAGTGATCCAGCTTTTTACACTCATCACATCGCGAAATGAGCGTCGCTCAATGTCACTTCGACTGAAAAAATACAGGTAGAAGCGGACTAAGGTGATCGCGGTCAATACAAAACCGCAGATCAAATGAGCGAAGCGGATCCAGCCTTGTACGAGCACATCCGTACTTTCAGGCGCCACAAGAAACGGCCAAGCAATATAGAATCCGGTGATCACTAGCACTAAAATTGACAGTGCCCTGAGCCAGTGGAAAATCCGTATTGCCGGACTAAAAACCAGTGTCCGAATGCGGGTTGCAGAATGGTTCATTTTGCGTTCCCTCCCTCGATTATTGACCATTGGGACTGACACGGAACTCGCTCAATGCCTGACCTTTAAAATCCATCACGTGTACAGAACACGCCATGCAAGGGTCAAATGAGTGAATAATGCGTATCACCTCAAGGGGCTTAGTTGGATCTTCCAGTTTCAAGCCAATTAAAGAGGCTTCATAGGGACCCATTTTACCGTTGGCATCCACAGGTCCTGCGTTCCAGGTCGTCGGTACTACGGCTTGATAGTTCTCAATCACTCCATTTTTTATGCGGATCCAGTGGCTTAACATGCCGCGTGGCGCCTCAATCATGGCGTGACCTATGTACTCTTTGCTCGGGTCGATATTGGGTTTTACATAAGTTGATTCATCAGACTGGATATTTGTCAGCAGCGCATCGAAGGTTTTTAATCCTTCTTGGGCGACGATAACTGTCTGTAACATACGGGCAGCGGTGCGGCCTAAAGTGGTAAATAGGGCGGCAACGGGTAAGCCTGTGCGAGCAAGCAGGGCATTGACTGAATCCACAACCACTTTGTTACCACGGGCATAACTCACTAATAGGCAGGCTAATGGGCCCACTTCGACGGGTTCACCTTGATAACGGGGGGATTTCACCCAAGAGTATTTACCATCACCATCCAGTGTTGGCAATTTGCCGTAGACGGTATCGCGTTCAACAAAACCAGTGTAATTAGGAATCGTTGTACCGTCATAGGGATGCTGCGGCGCATCGGCGCTATACCAAGCATGGCTAACGTCTTCAGCAATCAGATCTGGGTTTACATCGCTGACACCGGCAAGGTCGCCATTCATGATCACGCCTTGATTGAACATGTATTCGCCATTGGCTAACACAAAGTCATCGGTCGCCATGAAGTTTTTCACATTCACGCCGCCCAGCACGCTTGGCTCAGTACCAAAGGCTTCGGCCGCCATTACGATATCCGCTTGATAAGCACGCAGGATAAAGTCAGTCACGGTCGCATGTTTTTGCTTCCATTCCTGCAGGCGAGCAGGGCTTAGCATGTCGCGCACCGACGTCACACCACCAACAACAACGGATTGTGGATGTGGAGATTTACCGCCAAAGATGGCCAGCATTTCTGCCGCAACACGTTGTACTTCAAGTGCTTTAAGGTAGTGAGACAGCGCGATAAGGTTTTGCTCTGGAGTAAATTTATAGGTGCCATTGCCCCAATAAGCGTTGGCAAAGGGGCCTAATTTACCGGTTTCGACAAAGCCTTTGACTCTTTCTTGCACGGCTCTTAAATCACCTTCACCCGCGGCTATGGGTTTGTCTGTGTATTGCAGCGCAACTTGTGCAGCTTTGGCCGGATCGGCGCTCAGTGCAGACACCACATCCACCCAATCAAGACCGTGTAGATGGTAGAAATGCACAATATGGTCATGCATGTATAAAGAGGTTTGCATCAATGAACGTAAGTATCTCGCGTTCAACGGAATTTGAATTCCCAGAGCGTGCTCAACCGCTTCAGTGCCGCAGCGGTAGTGGGAATAGGTACAGACACCACAGATACGTTGCACAATAAGGCCAACATCCATAGGTGTACGGCCCTTGAGAATGACTTCAATACCGCGCCAGAGTGTGGAGGATGACCAAGCCTTGCTGATGACGTTCTTTTCATCAACTTCAACTTCGATACGTAAGTGACCCTCGATACGTGTGATAGGGTCGATAACAACGCGCTTGCTCATGGGTTATTCCTCCAGCGGTTTGGCAAAAATACTGGCAACGGCATGGGCTCCAATGCCCACCACAGTCGCGCCTAAAATCACCGCACCAATAGTATCTGCGGTCGCATCCAATCCATGGAGGAGTTGACGGCCAAGGGGTTTTTCAAAGTCGGCCATGTCATCCCAGAAGTTAGGTTCTGAGCAGCCCATACAACCGTGTCCAGCAAGTACTGGCCAGCTGGTGTGATGGTTAAAGCGCTCGGTTGGGCAGTTGTTATAGGTGTATGGACCTTTACAACCGACTTTATACAGGCAGTAGCCTTCTTTCGCGCCGTGATCGCCAAATTCTTCAACGAATTCACCGGCATCAAAGCGGCCGCGACGTTCACAGTTATCGTGTACCCGTGCGCCGTAAGCCCATTTAGGTCTGTTAAACATATCCAGTGCAGGTAATTTGCCGAACATGATGAAGTACATCAAAGTGCCGACTATGTTCTTTTCGCTCGGTGGGCAACCGCCTAAGTTAATGACGGGTTTACTGACCACTTCGTGCACGCCTTTCGCACCCGTTGGGTTTGGATAGGCGGCTTGCACGCCACCAAATGCCGCACAAGTGCCGACAGAGATAATCGCGGCGGCGCCTTCTGCAGCATGTTTGATGATTTCTAATCCTGTGTGGCCTTTACAGCCCACAGTGAGGAAACTGCCGTTATTGGCGGTCGGAATTGCCCCTTCAACGGCCAGTAAATAGCGGCCCTTGTAGGTTTCGAGTGCATTTTCGAGGTTTTCTTCGGCTTGCCAACCTGCAGCAGCCATTAAGGTTTCGTGATATTCCAAGGAGATATGATCAAAAATCAGTGAATCTAGATTGGGGGTATCGGTACGAATTAAGGATTCTGAGCAGCCAGTACATTCGGCCATGTGTAACCAGATTAAGGGTACACGGTCGGCTAATTCGGCAGCTTCGGCTACTAAGTTACTAAAAGGGAGCGGCAATGCGAGCATGCTCGTCACCATGGCACTCCACTTCATAAAATCACGGCGACTAATGCCGTGCTGTTGCATTTTCTCAATCAGCGATTGTTGTTGACGGGGAGCGAATTGGCGTAACGCATCTAAGCGCGCCTTTCCCTGTTCATATAGGGCTGCATGTGTGTCCATGGGTCAACCTTTTTTGTTATTTAAATGTAAATTGGTAAGGGTTTACATAATTGACAGGGTCAGTTTAGGCCGTTGGAGTGTAAAGATTATTGATGTATATCAAGAATTTTCAAGAGATGTGATAGAACTGAATTTGACATTTAATTAACATGACGCAGATCTAATTTCACTTTTTCTAATGGGACAAAATGTCTCATATTTGCCATTTTGGATGAAATCGGTCACTTAATCGGCGCTCATGTTATTAAGGTTGCGCTGTTGAAAATGCCGACCTTAAGTGGGGGAGTCTGCGCATACGGCTTAATTGGACTTATATCAGCTTGTTTAAGAAAACCTTAAGATTCAGTTAATAGATTCAAAGGTAATCGTTAACGCGGAATATTCTATGAAGAAAATATTGTTGTTACTCAGTTTAATGGCCGCTGGCGTACAAGCCGCGCCGTCGTTGGATCATCAAGTGTTTAACGCGCAAAACCAAGCTGTTTCTCTGAGTGAGTTTAAAGGTAAAGTTGTCTATGTCGATTTTTGGGCCTCTTGGTGTGGGCCTTGCCGTAAATCCTTTCCGTGGATGAATGAGATCCAAAAAAAGTATCAAGATCAAGGTTTGGCCGTCGTGGCAATCAACCTAGATACAGATAACGAGTTAGCTCAAGAATTCTTAAAACAAGTCCCCGCCAATTTTTCAGTGCGTTTCAATCCCGAAGGAGATGTGGCGCGCAGTTTCGATTTGCTCGGTATGCCGAGCAGTTTTATGTTCAATCGCCAAGGTCAGCTAGTGCAGCACCATGTTGGTTTTTATACCGATAAAGCCGCTGAATACGAGCAAGAACTCGTCAATTTACTGAAGGAGTAATTTATGCTTAAACCCGCATTAGTCGCAGTCACACTCATTATAGGTTTGAGTGGTTGTTCAAATTTAGGGGTGCAGCCATGGGAGAAAGGCCAGTTGGCCCGCAGCGATATGGCGCTCGACAGTGAAAAGCTCGATCTGGCGCTCGATGATCATATTTATTTTAGTAAAGAAGGCAGTAGCGGTGGCCGTGCCTTTGCTGGTGGTGGATGTGGCTGTAACTAAACTCTCCGTTGGTGTTAGTTGCCCTTAGATGTAACGCACAAATGTAACGCGCAGATGTGCTTAAATCACGGGCGAAATCCCGCGGTATTGAATAGATAAAAGTGACCTACAGGTGTTGTCAGCTATGACCCAAAAAAACAATCAAATAAATGCAAGACAATCGAAACAGATTGCGGGTGCGTTAGCCTTAGCCAGTTGTGGGCTGTTTGCCACCAGTGGCCACGCGACTGAATTATCTAAAAAAGCTGACGACTGGAAGGTCGATGCTGCGCTAATGTATTACGGTGAGCAGGATAGAGTGCAGGCCGTTGAAGCCATAGGTACAGCGCAAAAAGCCTTTGGCGATGATAGCGTGCTGGATCTCAAATTGGTGGTCGATAGCTTAACCGGTGCCTCGGCTTCGGGCGCTGTGGCCCAAAGTAGCAGCCAAACCTTTACTCGTCCTTCGGGCAATGGCCAATACAGTGTGGCAGCGGGCGATACACCGCTCGATGACACGTTTCACGATACTCGCGTACAAGCCAATGTCGGTTGGAGTGAAGTGCTAACACCAGATTGGAAACTCAATGTTGGCGCATATGGCTCGAAAGAGTTTGATTATATGTCAATGGGGCTCAATGCCAGTATTGAACGCGGCTTCAATAAAGACAACACGACGTTATTTTTAGGCACAGCTTACAGCTTCGATGTGGTCGATCCTGTCGGTGGACGTCCGGTAGATTTATCCTCAATGGCGGTTCGCGATAACTTCGCCAGTGAAGAAGCATACCGCAGCGCATTTGATGCGACTCGTCAAAGTGGCAGCGATAACAAGCAAACCGCCGATGTGATGCTAGGCATCACCCAAGTACTGAGCCAGCGCTGGTTGTTGCAGGCCAATTATGGTTTATCGAGTGTGAATGGCTATTTAACCGATCCCTATAAAGTACTCAGTGTGGTGGATAACAATGGCATCACTCAGGATCTCTTGTATGAAAGCCGCCCCGATGCTCGCTTGAAGCATAGCTTTTACGTGATGACTAAAGGCGCGTTAGATGCGGGCGTGGTGGATTTTTCCTATCGTTATAATACCGATGATTGGGATCTCACATCGCACACCTTAGAAACCCATTACCGTTATTACTTTACGGGCAATTTTTACGGTCAATTGCATCTACGTTATTACCAACAAACGGCGGCTAACTTCTATCAACCTTTCTTGATGGCAGATGCGCCACTGCCCGAGTTTGCCAGTGCCGATTATCGTATCGGTGATATGTCGGCTTATACGATAGGGATTAAATTTGGCCATCGATTATCGGGCGGTCATGAGATGTCGTATCGCTTAGAGTATTACCAACAGGATCCGAAAAATAACGGCACTACTATCCCAGGAGAGCTGCAAAACTTTGATCTGTTCCCGACGCAGAAGGCGATAACAGCACAGTTTAGTTATTCTTTTTAATACGAAATAATGCTACTGACTCAGATAGCAAGGCGTTAAACTGTATGGGTAGCTTAGCTACCCATACTCAATTTACCCCTGAGCTTATTTAAGCTGAATCCCAGTGGGGTGCCATGTAAAGAGGTGATTTATGATGTCAACATCATCCCTAAAAACCGCACTTTATTCGCTGCAACGCCGTGATTGGGGTTATGTAGGCGAATTTAGAGCCATGGCGAGTCCCTGTGAAATACTCATCGCATGCGATCAACTCGATATTGCCGACGATATGTTGGATATGGCCGTCACTGAGGCGCTGCGTATTGAACATAAGTACAGTCGCTTTATTGCGCAGAATTGTCTGTGGCAATTAAACCATGCCTATGGTCATAAGCAGCTTATTGATGAAGAAACCTGGCAGTTATTGGCTTTTGCCAAACAATGTTTTCAGCTTAGTGATGGATTATTTGATATCTCTGCAGGGCCGTTAATGGAGCTGTGGCGCTTTGATCCCAAAGCCCAATTGCCTGAACATGCCCGCATACTTGCCGCGAAAGCCTTAGTGGGGTTTGAGCGTATCGAGTTTGATTCGCGCCATATTGAGATGCCATCGGGAATGAAATTGGATTTTGGCGGCATTGCTAAGGAATATGCAGTCGATAGAGTCGCCTATGAGTTGGCTGAATGTTATCCAGATATTCCTGTGCTAGTGAATTTTGGTGGCGATATCGCCTGTCCTGTGCCCAAAGTGAACCCATGGCAGGTGGGCATTGAAGATCCTCGCCATCTCGATCGCGCCGCCAGTGTACTGGCTATTAGCCAGGGCGCATTAGCGACCAGCGGCGATACACGGCGCTTTTTTGAAGTAGATGGAAAGCGTTACGGCCATATTGTCGATCCGCGTACTGGCTATCCCGTCGTCCATGCGCCGCGCTCCGTGACTGTGTTAGGGCCAAACTGCGTGACCGCTGGAATGCTGGCGACTATGGCCATGTTACAGGGCCAAGATGCGGAAGCATTTTTACAGCAACAAGATGTTAAGTTTAGTATTTTCCGTTAAGGGTTCTTTTAAAAGGCTCTGTTAAGGACATTGAATGCGTATTATGTTGGTTGAAGACAATGAGTTATTGGCCCAAGGGATTTGCTTGAGTTTGGCAAAGCTGGGCATGCAGGTTGATCACCTTAATAGTTATCAGCAAGCATTACAGGGTGTTAAAAATGAAAGCTTCAGTGCCATAGTGCTCGATCTGGGTTTACCCGACGGTAACGGTAAAGAGTTACTTAAAGCTTGGCGTCAGCAGGGAGTGTCAATTCCTACAATAGTCCTGACCGCCAATACTGATTTTGACACTAAGCTCGAATGCTTAGACATGGGCGCCGATGATTATCTCGGTAAACCCTTCGATGTGCGTGAATTGGCCGCGCGCATTCGCGCCATCGTCAGACGCCAGTACGGGCTCGATCACAACAGTTTGATTATTGGTGCGCTGTGCATTGATTTAAATACCCGCGAAGTGACCTTTCGCGATCAAAATGTGCTGCTTTCGCGGCGTGAATTCCAATTATTGCTTGAACTCGCACAATCAGCAGGGCGCGTATTGACGCGCAGCCAACTGGAACAGTTAACCTATGGCTGGGATGAAGTCGGCAGCAACTCGATTGAAGTGCATATCCATCATCTGCGTAAAAAGCTCGCCAATGAGCTGATTAAAACCGTGCGCGGAATTGGCTATACCTTGATTGAAATAAATTAATTCACTGAATTAAGTGACAATACTCACGTTTGTGGCTATTGATACCTCAGTGATTAGCTGAGGGTTAAACGTTAGGAAACTGAAGTGATTCGATTAAAGGGGCTGGATGTGTATTCACTGCGTTTGGTACTGACATTATTGATTTTGTCAGGTATTTCAGTGTCCGTTGCTGTCTCTAGCTGGTTGAGTACTCGGGATTCTAAGCATCAAATAGAAGAACTCTTCGATGCGCAAATGCTGCAAACCGCGAAAATGCTGGAGCTGTTTTATCACACTGAGCCCGGTGCGACGCCCCAGAGTACCGCGAGACCCCAAGTGCTCCACGTTCCCGATAGCCAGATCAGTTCCTTTGCCGAAAAAGCCGATGCCCTGAAACTCGCCTATGAGCATAAATTGGCGTTTCAAATTTGGAGTGAGGCGGGCGAAGCCTTAGTGCTGTCGGACAATATTGGCCATCAACCTATCACCCGATTCGTGCAGGGTTATCACAAGAAAGTGTTCGAAGGTGAACTCTGGCATGTGTTCAGTTTTTTCTCGGTTAAAAATCATGTTTGGATTGTCACCGCTCAGCAGGATGAAGTGCGCCAAGAGCTCGTATCACAAATCATGCACAACGCGGTTATCGTGCCCTTGATTGTGGTGCCTTTGACACTACTTATCGTTAGCCTATTGTTTTATCTATTGTTCCGGCCGTTAAAAACCTTTGAAAGGGAGCTGATTGGGCGGGCGCCGAACGATCTCACGCCGCTGACTATGTCGCTACCGAAAGAGCTCGTACCCGTTCGACGCGCATTAAACCTATATATCAATAGCATAGCTAGATTCATTGCCCGTGAGCGCCGTTTTAGCGCCGATGCTGCCCATGAACTGAAAACACCTTTATCTGTGATTAAATTACATCAACACGGTTTAGAGAGCCTGATTGACGATGATCCACAGCAGAAATTTCATCTAGCTGCGATTGATGCCGGCGTGGTGCACATGAGTCATACCGTTGAACAGTTACTCGTGTTAGCGAGGGTGGATTCGATAAATGAGCTCAATGTGTCATCCCACGCTATCTTGCCTATGGTTGAAGATGCGCTTAATCAATTGATGCCACAAATCACCGATTATGAATGGAATATCAATATCGCGCCCCAGCTGACCGTGACCTGCGATCGTTTTTATCTGCTGCTGGTGCTAAAAAATATTATTGAAAATGCCTGCAAATACAGCCCGCAGGAATCAGAAATCTCAGTGTCGGCCCATTCACTGGGTGATGAGATTAGTATCTGTATTGCGGATCGTGGCCAAGGCATGACAGAGGAGCAGATTGCTAATGCCACAGAGCGTTTTTATCGTGTGAATGAAAATGAAGGCATAGGTGCGGGTTTAGGTTTATCTATCTGCCATCACATCATTGAATTGCACCAAGGCCGTTTAGTGATCGCGCCAAGGGAGCAGGGCGGATTATCTGTGACTCTTTTTTTGCCGTAATAGTTCAGAAGTTAACATCTTAAAATAGATCCGCAGTTTAAGTGACATCACCTCAGTGGTTTTGATACATTTGGGTGAGTGTAATTGTGAGTTTGTCTGCTATCTTAGAAAAAATTCTTAGGTTTACCAACAGATTGGTTCGCTAATTGCGTTTTTTCATCTAAGATCATCCACACTAAGTTGAGACTTTAAAAAGTCTCATTTTACTTTCAAAAATGTAGCATTTGGATCACTTAACCTGCTTTTGTAACTGTGAAAGCAGAAATATGCATGATAATGTTATTTTTATATTCCTTTTAGGTATAAACTTATTCTCAAATAGTATTGTGTAGAAGGGGTTAACTGCATCTTTATTTATGAGTTTTTTTCTCCTTCTGATATCTTTCGCGATATGTAAGCAACTGTTTTTTTTCGCCCCTAAGCGAGGATGAAAAAAATTCACTGTATACATAAAAAACATTGATTTCTTAGTTTATTTTTTAGGTTACCTATCTATGGTTAGCTTGTTGCGTTGCCCATCGTCCAAACCTTATTCGTCACTCATTTGTTCACTGACGCTAGGCGCTGTTGTCGCCCTGTCTGGTGTCGCGTACGCTGAAGAGACAAAACCCGCCGAGACAGTTCCTGTGGTAACTCCGCCGAAAGTGATTTCTCAGCCCGCTACAAAAAATCAAGTGAGATTCACTAAAACAGGCGCTTTCGATAGCGATACTGTGGTGAAGATTGCAAAACGTTTGGCAGCGAAACCGTATGTGGCCCTTAAAGACCCGTTACCGGCCGGCCTAGCTAAATTGTCATACGATGAATACCGTGACATTCGTTTTAACCCGACTGCGTCTATTTGGCGTGATCAGGGCGTGCCTTTTCAAATGCAAATGTTCCACCGTGGCTTTTATTTTCAAGATCTGATCGAGATTGCGATTGTGGAAGGCCAGAACGCAACGCACTTAGCCTACGAGCCTAAGTATTTCACCGCGGGTGAAGTGATTACCCAAGCGTTACCCAATGACGACATTGGCTACTCAGGTTTTCGCATCCATAACCAACTGAATACTAACGGTGTGTTTGACGAACTTATGGTGTTCCAAGGTGCGAGTTATTTCCGCGCTTTAGGTAAAGGTAACGCCTATGGTTTATCTTCACGTGGTTTAGCGTTAAAAACCGCCGATGCCGAAGGGGAAGAATTCCCAATATTTCGCGCCTTCTGGGTTGAACGTCCATACAATGACAGCAACCTGATTGTTGTGCATGCCTTGCTAGATAGCCCAAGTGTGGCGGGTGCTTATACTTTCTCTGTCCGTCCTGGTGATAACACTTTAATTGATGTTGAAGCGACGCTGTTTCCAAGGGTTGAGCTGAGCAAAGTCGGTTTAGCACCCAGCACGAGCATGTTCCTGCATTCACTCAATGGTCGTCACGATACCGATGACTTTAGACCTGAAGTACATGATTCAGACGGTTTATTGATGTTAAACGGCCGTGGTGAGCATTTATGGCGTCCATTGGCTAACCCACGTCAATTACAGGTCAGTGCGTTTTCGGACAACTCGCCACAGGGTTTTGGTTTGATCCAACGTGAGCGTGATTATGCGTCTTACCAAGATTTAGAAGCACATTATGAACGTCGCCCAAGTCTGTGGATTGAGCCTGTGGGTAACTGGGGCCAAGGTTCTGTGGTGTTGACTGAAATTCCGACTGAGTCTGAAATTCATGACAACATCGTTAGCTACTGGAAACCTCGTCAGCCTATTCCTGCGGGCAGTGAATTCCATTTTGCCTATCGCATGAGCTGGGGTGATGAACCCGCGGCTAAAGTCGGTGCTGTACATGTGTCTCGCTCTGCCAGTGGCCGTGCTGATATCGCTAAAGCAACACCAAGACGTTTATTTGTGGTCGACTATCAAATTGAAGGTCCGATGACAGATGAAATGCCAGTTGCTAAAGTAGAAGCGTCTGGTGGTGTGGTCACCAATGTGGTGATTGCCCGTAATGCAGCCAAAAATGGCTATCGCTTAGCTTTTGAATTAGAGCCAGAAGATAAAGAACTTATCGAACTGCGCGCTGAACTCAAGTTCCCAACTCCTCGTCAGGTTGAAACCTGGCTCTATCGCTGGACGCTGTAAGGTTCATGACGGAGCAACATGATATGACTGTATCCGAAAACTCGGTACTCGAGACGGAAGTCCTCGTGGGTGGTAGTGCTATGCCAAATGAACGGCCTGGCGCTATGGAACCCCAAAATTTAAGTAAGATGCCAGAGGGATTCCCTCGCCGTAGCACAGTGGCTAATGGAGTACGTTCGCGTGCTTCGCGCCGCTTCTTAGTGGTTGGCGGTGCTTTATTACTGTCTTTATTCGCTATCTATGAAATGGGCGCGGTATTTAGTATTGGCGGAATTACGCCACTAGAATATCTCGTGTTGGCGTTATTTGCGGTTAACTTTTGTTGGATCGCCTTAGCGTTTTGTAGTGGTATTGCGGGTTTTTTAATTTTGCTGCGCAAACCGCGAGCAAAAGATCTGCAAGTAACTGAATTGCATACGCGCACCGCGATCTTAATGCCGACCTATAACGAATCCCCTGATAGGGTATTCTCTGCGGTTTCTGTGATGGCAGAAACCTTGTCGCAAACGGGTCATGGTCATGCTTTTGATTGGTTTATCTTAAGTGATACCACAGATCCCGATATCGCCTTACTTGAAGAGCAGGCGTTTTTGGTGTTACGTCAGGAAACCCATAAACATTCGCGGGTCTATTACCGTCGTCGCCGTAAAAACGTCGCCCGTAAAGCGGGTAACGTGGCGGATTTCTGTCGTCGTTGGGGTTCGCGCTACGATCATTTATTAGTGCTTGATGCTGACAGTTTGATGGAGTCTTCAACCATCACAGGTTTAGCCCAGCGTATGCAGGCCGATCCTGATGCGGGTTTAATTCAAACCATTCCGTCGTTGATCAACGGCACCACCTTAATGGCGCGTTTACAGCAATTTGCAGCGCGGATTTATGGTCCTGTCATTGGTACTGGTTTAGGTTGGTGGGTACAAAAAGAAGGTAACTTCTGGGGCCACAACGCCATTATTCGTACCGAAGCTTTCATGACCGCGGCAGGATTACCCAACCTTAAGGGTAAGCCGCCTTTTGGTGGCCATATCATGAGCCATGACTTTGTTGAAGCGGCACTTATTCGCCGTGCAGGCTGGAGTGTGGTCATTGCCTATGACTTGCCCGGTTCATACGAAGAATGTCCACCATCAATTATCGACTTAGCCGTGCGTGATCGCCGCTGGTGTCAAGGTAATTTGCAGCATTCACGTATTTTGCCGACCAAAGGTTTGCATTGGGTGAGCCGTTTGCATTTACTGACGGGCATCATGGCCTATTTATCATCACCTTTCTGGTTGATGTTGATTTTGACCGGTTTAATGTTAGCCCTGCAGGCACACTTTATTCGACCTGAATATTTCACCGATCAATTTTCACTGTTCCCCACTTGGCCCATCATGGACTCGGATAGGGCATTGAGATTGTTCTACATTACTATGGGTGTCTTGTTCGGTCCTAAAATATTCGGCGTCTTGTTACTGCTTAAAGACGGCGAATTTGCTCGCAGTGTGGGTGGCCGGATTAAAGCAATATTCAGTGTTATTTTTGAGGTCATACTCTCAGCGCTGATTGCACCTATCATGATGTTTATCCATTGTGGTGCCGTGATGTCTATTCTGATGGGCCGTGACAGTGGTTGGTCGCCGCAACGTCGTGATGATGGCAGTATGCCTTGGATGACGCTAATCTATCGTCACCGCTGGCATATGCTGGCGGGTGTGATGTTAGGTTATGCGGCGATTTTGGATTCTTTGACTTTGTTAGCTTGGATGAGTCCGGCGTTGATTGGACTCTGGATTGCCGTGCCTATTTCAGCTTGGACGGGTTCTGTTAAAATCGGCGAAGTGTTCAAGCGTGCGGGTATTCTTGCGACACCTGAAGAGCGTAATCCTGCAAAGATTTGCTTGCAAGCACAGGAAGCCCGTGCCGCTTACCAAGAACACATTGCTGAGCCTTGGACATTAGCACAGGTGCTTAAAGACCCTGAGTTGATGGAATTGCATTTGGCTATGGTAGATAAACAGCCTTTGCGCGCTGCGGGGACTCCGATTGAAGCGATGGAAGCCATAGTGCATGTAAAAGTGCATGAGGCTCGTTGCCAACAGAGCGCATTAGCTGTATTGAATCGCCAAGAAATGGCGATGGTATTAGCGAATCCTTTGATGTTACGTAGCCTGCAGAAATTACCCGAGCAATTTGTTGAAGAAGATCTGGTGTCTTTTTGCTAACGAATATCTAACGCACAGCGAACCAACACTAGCGCAGCGTTTGCTCGTAAATGGGTTTGGTAGTAATGAAAATGCCACTGACGACCTCAGTGGCATTTTTTCTTTTCATAATCTGCAGTTTTCCCCTAGTAATTAACTGATCCCCATGGAATAGTCGTATTACATGACTGACATGATCGCTGGTTTTCAGCTGACCTTAAATAGCGAAGGGAGTATTTATGGTATTGCACAAGATAATCCAGTATTTCCCCCGCTTTGTACGCGCATCGCACACTAAGCAAATACCCAAGAATTGCCGTTTTGGGCTGATAGTGCTGAGTGTTATTGCCTGGTTTCCTATTATGTTAACGACGTTGGCGATGGCCGCCGATGAGACTCAAGCCATTTCATCTGCTCCCAGTATTAGCGTACAGCCAAGCATGCAGCATGTGCAGCCAAGTACAGAGGGTAAAGCGGCTGAGCCCGATGCAGTCTTGCCACTTACGGCACTCGTACAACAGGTGTTGTTGCTGGATCTTGCAGGCGTTAATCCTGTTTTTGGTCTGCATTATCGTGAATTAACGCTATCACCAAATACCTTATCAGCGGCTGATGTGGCGCGGGTTAAAGCTGATGTGACGGGCTACTGGCGTTATATCAAGACCTTTACGCAATGTAATAACGGCGCACTTGTAGACACAGTATTAACCGTTATTCCAACGGATGCTCAATATCAGAGGGTGTTAAAACAAGTCGCCCATTTAGTGCAATTGGATGCGACTGAGCCTTGGGAAACCTTAGTGTTGGATGAAAAGTTAACGGCCGGAATGAGCCATCCACTCCTTGATATCATAGCTAAACGTTTGTGGCTTTTGGGTGATTTAGAAACAGAAGCAACAACGAACCTTGTCTATAGCGAAGAATTGGTGGTTGGTGTTAAACGTTTTCAACACAGGCATGGGTTAAAACAAGACGGAGTGATTGGTAAGCAGACCATGTATTGGCTGAATCAATCGCCAAAGGCTAGGGCTGTCTTACTGGCTAAAAATACCATTCGGCAACGAGTGTTTGAACGTAAGTTGGAGCCAAGCTACTTGCTGATTAACGTGCCAGCCTTTGAAATGACCTTAGTCGATAATGGCACCACAGTGCTTAATTCCAAAGTAATAGTGGGCAAGTCTTCACGGCAAACCCCGCTGCTGGATAGCCAGATTTCCAGCGTGGTCCTTAATCCCAGTTGGCGAGTGCCAAGCAGCATTTTACGCCGAGATATCCTGCCGCAAATTCGGCGAAATGGTCATTATCTTAATGAACGCCAATTTGATGTGTATGACTATAATGGTCAATTGGTGCAACACATGCCAGAAGAATGGCAGGCTTTAGCTAGCACTTCATTTCCCTATCAGCTAGTGCAACGCCCAGGGGCGAAGAATGCATTAGGCAAATATAAGTTCCACTTTGATAACAGTTTCAGTGTTTATTTGCATGGCACTTCTGAGCCAAGTCTCTTTAATAAGGATGATAGGGCACTATCATCAGGCTGTATTCGGATTGAAAAAGTCACTGAATTAGCTCAATGGTTTAAGGAACATTTAGTCAAAGATAAGCGTTTATGGGACAAATTAGCCCCAGATGTAACGCAGCCCCAGTGGTTTTCACTTTCTCAAAAGCTGCCAGTGCATCTGGTGTATTGGACTGCATGGCTGGATGACAGTGGGCAAGAGCAATACCGTAGCGACATTTATCATTTAGAAGCTGAGTTGACGAATGCCGTGCCTGCCACGGTTTTAGATCTCAATTAAGATTTTGCACGATAAAGCAGAATTAAGATAACAAATTGAACTCGCAGAGCATTTTAAAATCGTGGGCAGAATAGGGTTGGCAAAACTTGATCTTAGGGCCTATTCAGTATAATTTGCTTGATTAGTGACCAAAAAGCATGCAAAAGGTGATCATGTGACTTTGATATGTCCTGCCCGTAGGCAGTTATTGTTAGGCCTAAGTGGTGTGGCATTATGTTCTCTTATTCCCTCAAAAGCAGTAGCCAGTCGTTCAACCAAAGGGATCCGTGAGTTAAGTTTGTTTAATCGCCATACCGGTGAACGCGACGATGGCAGTTACTGGGTTGATGGTCATTATCAAAGTAAGGTATTAGACGATTTCAGCCATTTATTGCGCGATCACCGTCAGAATGTGGCAGCGCCCATGGATAAACGTTTATTCGATTTACTCTATTCACTTAAAACGACATTGAATGTCGACGATGAAATCCATGTGATTTCTGGTTACCGTTCACCCAAAACCAATGCCATGCTAGCGAGCAACAGTGGCGGCGTGGCAAAAAAGAGTTATCACATGCGCGGTATGGCTATGGATATCGCGATCCCAAGCGTTAAGCTTAAAACCCTCAGAGACGCGGCTTTATCCCTAAAACTGGGAGGCGTGGGTTACTATCCTAGCTCTGGCTTTGTGCATGTCGATTGTGGGCCAGTACGACATTGGTAGCTTGAATGATTTGTTGTTGGACTCGTTGATAGAATCCTTGCTCTAGGGTTTGAGACTCTGTCAGGTAATGCCTCAGCAGCGGGATAAATTGCTGGTTAAGTTTGTTCATTTCTCTATGTTGTTGCCAATCACAAATTAATAAACTTAAATGTTGTGAGAATTGATACTGTCTTTGTCTTTGTAATTCAATATCGACCGACTCAACAACCTGCATGAGTAATATTAAGCTGCGGTTTTTCTGTTGCGCACAAGCGAGCAATTCTAAGAATTTTAATTCGAGGGTATTTTGCTGGTAAGGAACGGTTTCGATAAGTGAGATAAGTTCACGGGCCAGTTGGCATGAAAGTCTGTTTTCTTGTTGTAACTGGTATAGTGCATGACGCATTTTTTGACACAGCAGTTATCGAAATTTGCCCGAGCTTATCAGGCTTCTTAATTTCCCAGTGTGATCTAGATCGCGTGTTTTTTGTTTGAGATCAAAGCCTTTTCTCAGCTGTAACAGCCAAGATACAAGTTCTTCAATTTGATAAATAGCTACCTTTTTTACTAACGCCGCGGCTTAAAAATTGGTGGGTTGCAGGATTCTTGTGTGCCTTGGGTATCTATGTTAGTATTCGCGCGCTTTATATGAGCCGTCATTGGTCGAAAATGTCGGCAACTTTTTACTCTAAATTTAAGTGAGAAACACATGTCTTACACTATCCAAGCACAAACCCGCACTGAAATAGGGAAAGGTTCGAGCCGCCGCCTACGCCATGCTGGTAAAGTACCTGCTGTTATTTATGGCCAAGGCAAAGAGCCAGTTTCTATTGTTTTTGATCACAAAGATATCATTAACATTCAAGCTAATGCTGACTTCTACACTTCTACTCTGACTATCGTTGTTGATGGTAAAGAAGTGGGTGTACGCGCACAAGCTATGCAACGCCACGTGTTCAAGCCAATCATTGAACATGTTGACTTCGTTTACGCTTAATTGTCGTAACTGAAGCAAAAAAGCGCCTAAGGGCGCTTTTTTTGTGGCTGATGCCCCATCCTAAATAGCATTGACGCTTTTCAAACTCATTTTGGAGAGTGTAATGACTTCAACAATTAAACGAACTCAACGTGATTATTCCCTCGCTTTTAAATTGGTCGTTGTCGACCAAGTGGAAAAGGCGATGACCTATAAGCAGGCTCAAGACAAGTACAGTATTCAAGATTCAAGGGTTACGTAAGCATGGAAAACTGGATTGACTGTCTACATCAATGCAGGGCATGCAATGACTATGCTCACCCACTCACTCCCGAGTAAAAAGATAATACCGATTACATTAATTAGCTGGTTAGAATTGCCCTATCACTATCACTTTCTTCTGAATAAAGCTATTCCACGTTATGGAACACTGTTCGATAATGTCGCCACAGTCCTTAACGCAACGATTAACATTTTGACGCAGTCGTTGCTATAGCTGCTTCATGGTATTCAATTCCGATGAATAAGCAGAAACATGAGGATAGTGAGCTTCGCTGAACCTTGTTGGATGCGTCGTCTATATGACCAGCGCGTGGTGTGCCTATATGATGGGAAATTGGCCTAAAAGTATAAAACGCCCGATAAGGTTTATCGGGCGTTTAGGTAGAAATAAGTGTCAACTTATTTCAGGACGAAACTTTTAAATCTTACTGAATGGATTACGCTGCGCGTTCCTGTGAAGAGGTTGAAACCACTTCTGGACGCAGTTCAGCAGGGTCAAAGTCATCAACGTTGATTGACTTCATACGACCGATTTCCGCTCTTTCTAGCAAGTTAACTTCATCGTCGCTCAGCACGCCCAGTGCTTTACCTTCAGCGGCTACTTTATCTAACCACATGAAGGGTAGACGTTTACCGCTCGCTTTACAGACTTTGTCATGCAGAGGCTCAGATGCAATGATGTCGAGCAGCGTTTGTTCTTGGATACCCACAGCATTATGCTCAGAGTTGGTCCAGAACTGGCCTTTACCTAAACGGTCACGGCTTTCACACGGTGTTTGCATGATCTTAGCGACTTTATGATCTAACACATCGCTTGGGCGTTTCAGTGGACGACCGAATGGGAACATCACCACGCGTAGTGCGCCGCCAAGACCCATAGGGAAGTTATCCAATAAATCGTCTAACGAGGCTTGTAACTTGTACAGCGCATCTTCAACCGCCCATTGCACTAATGGCAAGTCGTCGGTTTGACGGCCTTCATCTTCATAGCGTTTCAGCGTGGCAGATGCCAGATACAGTTGGCTCAGTAGGTCACCTAAACGGGCAGAGATACGCTCTTTACGTTTAAGGTTGCCGCCCAAGGTTGCCATGGCTAAGTCAGAGAGCAGGGCAAGGTTGGCACTGAAACGGTTCATCTGTTGATAATAACGCTTGGTTTTATCTGAATAAGGCGCGTTAGAGAAACGGCTTGATGTCAGACCTAACCAGAAGCTACGGATGAAGTTACTGGTCGCGAAACCAATGTGACCAAAGATGGCCGCATCGAAGTTAGCTAAACCTTGACCCGATTCGGTATCAAACGCTGATTCCATTTCTGCAAGCACGTACGGATGGCAGCGAATCGCGCCTTGGCCATAGATGATCATAGAACGGGTCAGGATGTTTGCGCCTTCAACGGTAATCGCGATAGGCGCAGCTTGGTAGCCACGGCCTAAGTAGTTATTGGGGCCAAGACACACGCCTTTACCACCGTGAATATCCATGGCATCGATAACGCATTTCTGCATTCTGTCTGTCAGGTGATATTTCACAATCGCAGAGATAACCGACGGTTTTTCACCTAGGTCGATACCTGTAGTGGTCAACGTGGTTACCGCATCCATCAGATAAGCGTTACCGCCGATGCGTGCCATTGGCTCTTCGATACCTTCAAGCTTGCCGATAGGCAATTTGAACTGACGACGAATGCGAGCATAAGCACCCGTTGCCAGTGCCGCGGTTTTCACGCCGCCAGCTGAGTTTGATGGCAGTGTGATACCACGGCCCACTGATAAACATTCCACCAGCATGCGCCAGCCTTGACCAGCCATTTTCGGGCCGCCAATAATGAAGCTTAATGGTACAAACACTTCGTTGCCGCGAGTCGGACCGTTTTGGAACATACAGTTGAGCGGGAAGTGACGACGACCGGTTTCAACTCCTTCCATATCGGTAGGGATCAAAGCACAAGTAATACCGAGTTCTTCTTTATCGCCAAGTAGATGCTCTGGATCGCGCAGTTTAAAGGCTAAGCCTAATACTGTCGCGACAGGGGCTAAAGTGATGTAACGCTTGTTCCAGGTCAGCTTCATCCCCAGAACTTCTTCACCTTCCCATAGGCCTTTACACACGATACCAAAGTCAGGAATAGAGCCAGCATCGCTACCGGCTTCTGGGCTGGTCAGTGCGAAACAAGGTACTTCTAACCCTTTGGCTAAACGCGGTAAATAATGGTTTTGTTGCTCTGGCGTGCCGTAATGTTGCAGCAGCTCTCCAGGGCCTAAAGAGTTAGGCACACCAACAGTTGATGCCAACTCACTGCTCAAACCTGCGAGTTTTTGTAACACGCGCGATTGGGCATAAGCTGAATACTCTAAACCGCCGTATTTTTTCTTAATGATCATGGCGAAGAAGCCATTATCTTTCAGATATTGCCATACGTCGGCTGGCAGATCGGCAAGTTGATGTGACACTTGGTGTTGATTCACCATGCGGCACACTTCTTCAACAGGGCCATCGAGGAAGGCCTGTTCGTCTGCACTTAAACGCGCAACTGGGTAGTTATGTAGTTTTTTCCAGTTAGGGTTACCCGCAAACAGATCGGCTTCCCACCAAGTGGTGCCGGCTTCAATCGCTTCTTTCTCTGTTGAAGACATTTCCGGCATGATGCCGCGATATACCTTCATCAGTGGACGACTGATCACATTTTGTCTAAATGCACTGATATTTAACGGCAAGGCTACCACAAGGAAAATGATCCAAGAGATAGGGCCGACAACATCAAGTGTCCATCCTGCTGTCATCACAACAGCGGCTGCAATAGTGGCAGTGAGCAAAGATACCCGAAGGTAAGCTAGGGCTCCTAGCACTAAGATCATGGCGATGATCCAAAGTAGGGTAGTCACTGTAATTCTCCTTAAATATGACCGAGTGCCAACCACAGGTCATAGAGTGTTTTGTTGATTGCGATCACAATTATAGTTTGTGGTCAGACCTGTGTCGCATAAAAGTTAAACCTAAGACAATTTTAATACAAGTATTTTTCAAACAATTGTTTAAATTATTTGTCAGCTTTGATCATTCCACAAATGTCATCAACTAGTTACAATGCCAGCAAGTGGATTTTTGATTGATGATAGGCGAGAAATATGTGCGAGTTACTGGCGATGAGCGCCAATGTGCCAACCGATATTGTGTTTAGTTTTACGGGATTAGCACAACGTGGTGGCGTAACCGGTCCCCACGTGGACGGCTGGGGTATTACGTTTTACGAGGGCAAAGGCAGTCGTACTTTTAAAGATGCTTGCCCGAGTAGCGAATCGCATATTGCAAAATTGATCAAATCTTACCCGATTAAAAGTGAAGTGGTGATAAGCCATATTCGCCAAGCGAATCGCGGCTGCGTATCTTTAGAGAACACCCATCCTTTTACCCGCGAATTATGGGGACGTTATTGGACCTATGCCCACAATGGCCAATTGACGGACTATCTGCCCAAGTTCAACGTTTCTCGCTATCAACCCGTTGGCGATACTGACAGCGAACTCGCTTTCTGCTGGATTTTGGAACAAGTTGCCCAGAAGTTTGGCGGCACTAAACCCGAGGATATGTTGGCTGTGTTCCATTATGTCGCGACGTTGGCCGAGCAAATCCGTGCCTTAGGTGTGTTCAACATGATATTGAGCGATGGCGAGCATTTGATGAGCTATTGCAGTAACAACTTATGTTATATCACTCGCCGCGCGCCGTTTGGCAAAGCGAAACTTATCGATACCGATGTGGTGATTGATTTTGATAAGGAAACCACGGCCCACGATGTCGTGACTGTGATTGCGACTCGTCCATTGACTGAGAACGAACAGTGGCATGTCATGCAGCCCGGCAACTGGAAGTTGTTTAGATTAGGCGAGCTGTTAATCGATCTTTGATGTTATCCAATAGTGCTAACACCAGCGCTAAAAAATGGGTGCGAGCAGATTTGCGGCTGATTTTGCTTTGTTCAGGTCACTTTTTAAAAAGATTGAGTCAGTATCTAACACATCTTCTAGCAATTAATGGTTAGTGATAGGCCATTAGCAACGAATTTGTTGCAATGAACTAGGGTCTGTTGATCTTTGCTGTGCAAATGTTGCTCAGCAATACATCGGCAGCCACATTAACATAAACGCCAGTGACACCATACTGGCGTAATTTCTTGCTAGCTTGTCATATCTTGTTGATATTGCTCGATAGTGCTTAATTCTTCCAAAAGCATTCTCCACTAAATGTCGATACCGATATAAGCACCAATCGACTCTTTCTTGAGGCGTATTCTTATAGCGGCGCCTTGGAATGACAGATTTCCCGCCTTTATTGGCGATAATTTCACGAAAAGCATCGCTGTCATAACCTTTATCTGCAATGACGGTATCAACCTGCTTCAGGTGCTCAATTAAGCTG
>NZ_JAUOEV010000022.1:0-87684 GCF_031932135.1 Shewanella vaxholmensis | reverse complement strand
TAGCGCGAAAATATGTTCGCGCTCAGTCTTCACTTCTAACAAGTGAAGCTTAAGAATATCTCGTTATCGGCGGGAGTTAATCAGGTTAACTATTTGATTTAAAAACTAAGGTTGCCAGTCATTGTAGGACTGATGGATAGTTTGATAAATCTGGCTTAATTCTCCAGTCTGCCGCAGTAGCTCAATCATGCGAGTCAAATATGCATCAACGACATCCCCTTCGGGGCCCTTGGCAATCACAAACACATCTTCAAAATAACCAAAGTCTTCACGGTGGATATTATGCAGTTTCAACTGTTTTAGCATCATATCGGCCTCTTCCTGCGCCCAAACGAACGCATCGATACGGCCACGGGAAAGTTTTAGCAAAGAACGTTTAATGGTTATTGAAGGTTCCGCAGGGATAGGCATGTAATCTGGAATCGCCTCCACCGTAAATACGCGCCCCGTTTGCTGCTGATCAAATAACATGGCCTTCGTTATCGGCTTATCTACATTGGTATAAAGCACGTGGGTGACTTGCCCAAATGAAACAGAACTAAAACGGTAAGGTAAGGCATCTAACGCGGCATTATTACGGATTGCAGGCAAACCAAAATCAGCACGACCAAGCGTCACCCCTAGCATCGCCCGTGAAAGCGGGAAAACCTTAATCTCAATTTCAACCTCAGGATCTGCCCTATCAATTGCTTTAACCAGTTCCACAAATGGTCCAGTGCCATCGGCATTAATTAATCCAGGGATCTCCCCTAAATAAGCCGTCATCTGCCGCTTGCCGCCAGCATTAATGACAGCATTAATGACAGCATCATCCGCGGCATAGGCTGGGGTGAAAATGCAGTGAAGGAAAAGCGCAGAAAAAATACACAAGGTAATAAAGTGACTAAACATGAGTCGTCCCTCTGTGGCTTTCTCAAGCTTAGCAGACGACAACGATTGTGGCTTTCATTCTTCGCGTCCAAATCACTTGTTATTATGCCTCTATTTCTTCTGCGAGCGTGTTAGGCCATAGCTATTCATCATGGTCTCAAAAAGCCCGTTCGAGTAACTCGTTGTGAAGTTGCCGACGTTAAGTCAATCCGTGAAGATGGGGCAGTTTGGATATCGAAAATGATTGTACGTTAAGAGCAAAATTTGTTCAGTTCATAGATCTAACCTATTGATTGTCTACGCTGCTTATCGTTTTTAAGTTGTCGCATAAAGGCTGTCGCATTTAAGTTAACGCATTAATATGATTACATGCTGTAATGCCTTATGTCATTGGGCTACACCCAAATGAGAGAGGCTACATCAGAAACCCTACCGTACAATAATTTTCGATACCCAAGTTCACCCCAAGATCTACTTAAAGTTACTCGAGCTGAATTTGCTGCCACGATGGGGGTGCACTTTTTGCCAATACAGTTAATTCGATTCAACGGAATATGGTTCATAACTTGAGTTAAGCAAAAGTTGGAACGATTACAATGAAAAAACATCCCTCATTTCAAAGTTCAGAATAGTGTTCATCACTAATATTTATTAGCAACTGACTATAAGTTTTTATTCAATTGACTAATAGCATCCACTACTTGCCTCGCTCCTGACTGAATGTCATTCATTACATGTCCAGCATCTGTAGAAAGTTCAAGTGCTTTCTGAGCCTTTTCCATGCCTTCTTCTATCAATGAAACCGCTTTTTCCGTTAGTTTTTTATTTTCTCCAACTACATTGATGATTTCTTCAGTTGCAGAGCTGGTTCTATTAGCAAGCTGCCGAACTTCGTCAGCAACAACAGCGAAACCTCGTCCTTGGTCGCCAGCTCTTGCGGCTTCTATTGCTGCATTAAGAGCAAGTAGGTTCGTTTGATCTGCAATACCGCGTATACTTTCCACCAATTCAGCGACTTTCATGGACTGAGTATTTAGATCGAATATACCTTTACTTGCATCCCCCATCTGAACTGAAAGTTCACTCATCGTTTGAATTGTAGATTGAATCACTTTTTTACCAATTATCGCATCCGAGTCACTTTTATTAGAAATTTTATAAGCAATTTCAGACGTTTGAGAAATAGCGAACTCTCTATTCATTTGTTCCGTAATAACTGTCGCAAACTTCACGACTTTATATAACTCACCACTATCATCGTGTATTGGATTATAAGATGCTTCCAGCCATACCGGATTACCATGACTATCAAATCGCTTAAAACGACGTGATACAAATTCACCCGCTTTCAGTTGTAGCCAAAAGTTCCGATATTCTTGTGATTCCGTTTCATGTGGATCACAAAATATTTTATGATGTTTACCCATGATTTGGCTTTTAGAGTAGCCCATTGCTTTTAAGAAATTATCATTAGCATTTAATATAATCCCATCTAAACTAAACTCAATCACGGCAGAAGAACGGTTTAATGCTACAAGCATATCTTCTATTTCTTTTGATTGAGAAATCGTTCGAGTTAGCTCTATGGAGTACACCTCCAACAGGACAATACCGTCTTCAACTCGGACTTTAGGTTGAATAATGGCTCTATACCATGCTTCTTTACCGCTGTTAGTTTCAAGTTGTAAAGCACCATGCCAGTGTGCTTTGCTATTTATGCATGAAAACATCCGTTTACAATGATCTTTACCTAAAGATTTCTTAAGCATGAAATTTTTAAGCTGCTTCCCTATCAGCTCTTTTTCCTCATATCCACATGATGTTAAAAAAAGTGAATTGGCTTCCACTATTTTCCCATCCGCGCTTAAAGAAAAGTACAGCATCTCTTTTCTAAGACCTTCTTGAGTTTCTTGAAAAGAAGATAGCTCCTTTTCTAGTGCAGTAATTTTCGATAGGAGTTTTTTTTGAAAAAACATACTCTATTTCCTTATGAGTTAATTTCTGTGTCTGAGAAGTTTTAACCTTACTCTTCTCACTCTCCTTAATACTTACACCTTCTGAGGACATATCTAAGACGATTTGAGTAAAATATAGTCTGATTTTTCAATGTCAGAATAAAAATATACCAAGTAACCTACTAAAGACTTAAGCTCGCTATTTGATTGCGTCCGCGCTCTTTCGCAAGATACAACTGCTGGTCTGCAGTTTCGATAAGGGACTGCCAGGTCAAATCTTGTCTTGGTATAACGCTGGACACACCTGCACTAATTGTCACTTCTTTAAAACTAGAATCTACATGCTCAAGGTGTAAAGCTTGCACAGCATTCACTATGTTCTGTGCCATATGCATCGCACCAGAAATCGGGGTTTCTGGCAAGATGCAAATAAATTCTTCACCGCCATAACGGGCAACAAAATCTATCCCGCGCTGCAGAGAATTGCTAATAGCTTTTGCAACCTGTCGCAAACATTGATCGCCTTCCTGATGACCATAATGGTCATTAAAACGTTTAAAAAAGTCCACATCTAGCATCACCACCGACAAAGCGAGTTGGTTACGGCAGCAGTGTTTCCAAAGTTCGGGGAGTCGCTGCTCAAACTGACGTCGATTGGCGACGCCCGTTAAACTGTCAAGCAGCGCGATAGAGTGCAACAGATCGGATTGTCGCTTGAGGGTATACTGATTCTTTACCCGCGCAGTGGTGATGATTGGATTTATTGGTTTATGGATAAAATCGACTGCACCCAGCTGAAAACCTTTAACTTCTTGCACTTCATCAAAATGAGCCGTGACAAAAATAACCCCAATACTCGCGGTTTCTGGATCGGCTTTAAGATGTTGGCAAACGTCAAAACCCGACATACCAGGCATTTCGATGTCTAACAGCACTAAATCTGGCTGTACCTTCTGGCATATGGCTATCGCCTGCTCACCATTGGTCGCCATAAACAACTCATACTCTTCATTAAAGAGTTGATGCAATATTTTGATATTGAGCGGCTGATCATCAACGATAAGGATCTTGCCTTTCTCACTTTGTGGCCGAGCCATTAATTCTGCAAGATACATTACGCCCCCTCCAACATGATAATCCGTAGCGTGTCTAATGCCTGATTAAAATCGAGTGCTTGCACCTGCCCATGCAACATTTGCCACTGTGGATGGCCTGATAACGAACTTGCTAACTGGTCGGTTAAGGCCATAGCTTCTAAATTGTTCTCTTTTAATAGGGTCATTAGGGTATTAAGGTCCGTTTTAACACTCTGCATCGATGCCGAAGAATATACTGACTTTTCTACATTATCGCTAATAACTGGAGTAGATTCTTCCGCCTCAAAGTAAATTGAAAGTTGCTGACTACTCTGATGGATAAGTTCCTCTAGCCTATCTGTCCAACGCTTAATATCGATAAGCTCAGGGCATTCTTGCTTAAACTGTTTCTCTACGTAAGCGGCATGCGCAGCTAAACGTCGTGCGCCAAAATTACTGGCAATGCCTTTAATACCATGACTAATCGCCGCAGCAGTTGAATAATCAAAAATTTTAGTCGATTGTTTAAACTGATTTAGTTGCTTCAGCATTTCAGGGGCAAAACTTTTGGCCATTTTTTGGAAGAACGACTGATTACCGCCAAAACGACGCAGAATAAGACGTATATCATCTAATAACTGTCCATCATTAAGGTCCTCAGTAGCTTCGGGCCACTGCCTTTCATAATCTTCTGAAGTTACATCGTCACGTCCGACTAAACGTAAAATACTCGGTAGTAGTAATGGCATATCAATGGGTTTGCCTACATGATCATTCATACCTGCATTAAGGCAATCTTGCCTATCGGACTGTGAAGCATTCGCTGTCATTGCAAGTATGGGCAGTGCAGAAAAACGTCCATCAGCACGGATACGGCGAGTCGCTTCGAGTCCATCTATGTCGGGCATTTGCACGTCCATAATAACGATATCGAATAAATCGCCACTTTCTAATACTTGATATATACCTTCTAATCCCCCGTCAGCGAGCACTACGCTTGCACCTTCGTAACTCAATAACTCATCGACAACTTGTCGGTTTAACTGATTATCTTCGACGACTAGAATGCTTAACCCCGATAGCAGCCGCTGCGAAGGTGGCTTGGCAGGCACCTCCATTGTCTTACCTTCGATAGCATTAATTAGGGCTTCAGCTAATATCTGCGAAGTTACCGGCTTAGTAAGAAAATTAACGAAGGGGACATTTTTTATATGCTGACTTTCGGCAATCACTTCATGCCCGTAGGCAGTCAGCATCACCACTAATGGGATGTGGCTACCTGAAGTCGAATTTTGTATCATCTCAGCCGTCTGTAGCCCATCAAGGTCAGACATTCTCCAGTCCATTAAAACAACATCAAAGGGCTTTGATTGCTTTACCTTATCAAGGGCTTCGTAACCGCCAGATGCAGTTTCAACTTCACAACCGAACCCCGTTAACACTTTATGTAAAATCTCTGTTGTTAGCTGATTATCATCAACTACCAAAATACGATATTTAGCGAGATCAATCCGCTCACTCTCTTTCTCCGTCATGATTGGAAACGACACATCAAACCAAAAACGACTGCCTACCCCAATTTGACTTGTTACCTGTAACTGCCCCCCCATGAGCTCAACGAGCCTTTTACTGATCGCTAATCCTAACCCTGTGCCTCCAAAACGACGAGATGTTGAAGATTCTGCCTGTTCAAAACCAGTAAAAATCCGTTCAATCTGCTCGTCACTGATACCAATACCCGTATCGGTAATTGAAATTTGTACTGTGACTGTATCTGCCTCATGGCGTAAACATTCAATACCAACAATCACTTGCCCATGTTGAGTGAACTTTAATGCATTGCCCGCTAAATTAACGAGGACCTGCTGTAATCTAAGTTGATCGGCTAATAGCCAAGACGGCAAAGCAGTGTCTAGGTCAAACATCACCTCAACATCTTTTTCGCCATGGTTACCCGATAGCACAACGGCAAGGTCGCGCATCAGCAATTCAATCGAACAAGGATGAGGATCTAGGGTGAGTTTTCCCGCATCTATCTTAGAGAAATCAAGGATGTCATTTAATAACCCTAACAATGACTTCGCTGCGATTTGTGTTTTATTAATATAATCTTGTTGCTGCACAGAAAGTGCAGTGTGTTGAATGAGTTGTAGCATGCCTAATACGGCATTCATTGGGGTGCGAATTTCATGGCTCATATTGGCTAAAAATGCAGACTTAGCCGCACTCGCCGCATCGGCCTCCTGCTTAGCTTCTCGCAAGCTTTCTTCCAATTGTTGCTGTTCAGTGATATCTAAATTAATCCCAATCACTCTAATCGCATGACCCTGTTTATCGCGCTCTACTTGGGCGGCTGCCTGAACGAAGCGAATCGAGCCATCTGTCCTTACCACCCTAAAAATAGGGTCATATTTCGCCGTTCCTTCAACAGCGCCTTTCAATTTAGCATCAGCAAAAGCAATATCGTCAGGATGAACCCGCATCGACCAGTGCTCATAGGTTAATCCTTGTTCACGAAGACTTTCAGGCTGATCGTAAATCGCAAACATACGTTCATTCCATTCAAGCGAATTACCGAGCAGATTCCAAGTCCAGATACCTAACTGAGCCACTTCGGCGGCCTTACTTAAATGGTTACTGGCCGTCATCAGTGCTTGTTGCTGCAGTAACATCAGTGAAATATCGACGCCAATGCCTAAATAACCAATAATCTCGCCAACACTGTCCCGCATCGCAGTGACAGAAAGTGACACTTGAAACTGGCTACCGTCTTTACGCACATAGGTCCAATTGCGGGTTTCCGAACCTTCGGCTCTTGCCTTATAGATGAAAACATCAAAGCCTTGAATGTCGTGACCATATTCAGCGGAGAGCTCCGCAGACCTGACCATTACCTCCTCTGGCAAATGCAGAGGCGCAGGGGTAGATTGACCTATCATTTCCTCGGCTGAATAACCGAGTAAGCGCTCTGCTCCACGGTTAAAAATGGTGATATTCCCTTGTACATCAGTGGCTATGATGGACATTTCAGAGGCGGCATCGAGCACGTTAGTCAGTAATGACCCTAAGTTATTTTTCTCAATCTGTGTCAACTTACGGTCGGTAATATCAATCCTTAATGCCACAAAACGTTCAATTTTACCGTATTCATCAAATACTGGACCAATCACAGTATCGAACCATTTCAACGTTTGGTGCTTATCACGATTGCAGATTTCACCGTGCCAAGACTGTCCCACGTTTATCTGTTGCCACATAGCTCGCCAGAAAGATGCATCATGTTCACCTGACTTGAGTATTGCATGGGTTTTCCCCACCAGTTGCTCACGCGCATAGCCACTAATACGGCAAAAATTATCATTCACCTCTAAGATGACGCCATTGGGGTCAGTAACGGAATAGAGTAGCTGTTGATTAATAGTGTCGAGCAAGGTTTGGTTTTCGAGTAACGCCTGCTGCAGCGCATGGGTACGCTTGGCTACTTGCCGTTCGAGACTCGCATTTAAGCTCAATATATATCGCTCAGCTTCCTGCTGCGCCGTAATATCGCGGATCGTTTGACTCATACCTACTATGTTGCCGTGTTCGTCGTAAATAGGCATGGCTGTTGTCGAGGTTGATAAATGGCTACCATCTTGTCGTTGATGGCTAGATATCCGATTTAATAAGGTTTTCCCCGCTAACACTTCGGCGAATAATGCTCTTTCTTGCTGCACTATGCTGGCAGGAATAATCAATTTACAACACGACTGGCCAAGAGCGTGCGCCACGGTATAACCAAATAACTGCTCCGCACCTCGGTTCCAACTGGTAATTTGGCCTTTAGTGTCATAACTGATAATGCCATCGAGGGAATGCTCCAGCATGTTAGCGCGCCTTGCCTGCTCAAGTTGTACTTGTTTCTTACGCTGCAAACTAATAGACCACATGGCAATTAACGCAGCTAAAAGCAGGCTAAACAAACTGCCACTTAACAGCACTAAACTGGACTGATTAAGACGCAGTGACTTAATAAATGATGGATAAGCGATGACTTCTATCTGCCATTGACGCCCAAAAATGTCTTTCGTCATTTTATGGCGATATGCAGATAGTGGAGACGCATCATCAGGGTGTGTTTCAAAAAAACTGATGGGGTGCTCAGCTTGGGTGATATCGCTAAGGAGCAGCTTAGTCATCTTTTGATTTAGCGCTAACCCAGTCAGTACTTCATTCGTCACTAAGGGTGCATAACTCCAACCATACCCAGCTGAAAGTCTTTCCTGTTGTGTTTTAGGTACTAAACCCGTGCGATAAATAGGCTGCAGAATTAAGAATGATTGTAGCGGCCTGCCCGTAGCCTGCACTAATGTGATGGGTGCAGATAAACGCACTTCACCGGATAACATAGCCGCATCGGCAGCGGCTTTACGATGTGCCTCTGAGGCAATATCTAAGCCAACGGCAGCTTTATTGCGGTCTACTGGCTCAATATATTCAATAACGTATCTTTCACCATCATGAGCGTTAAGTTGGCGAATATTAAAATCAGGCCAATCATCTTGACGAACTCTTGCTATAAATGCCGCTTCATCGGCACTGGGTACTCGACGAATAAAGCCAAATCCACGGGCGCCGGGAAACTCATGGTCCACATCCCGCGTTAAACTATAGCGATGGAAGCTAGCACGACTAATTCCATGCTCACCCGCAGTGACTATCGTACCGCGTGCACCGCGTAAACCATATTGATATAAGGTGATACGGTTAATCACGTTCTCACTGATTTGCTCCGCGTTTTCGCGCAAGGCTTGCTCAATCGTTTGGGCGTTCATGCGCCCCGTCAACCCTGTTAATAACGCGCTTAGCGCCAATCCAATCAACAGGACTAATAAGCCCCATTTCGAAGCATTTTTATAACTCATGGACAAGTGCATAAACGCCTAATATCTTATAATCAGAGAGTTATGATTTTGGACTAATAAAAATCCTTTTGCCACTCAACAAATATCAATAAACAATAAATGCGCTAAATGTTGCAAAAATTTGATTTAAATGAATTAAACTTTTCAGCGTTCCTTGTGACCATCAGTAGTGATGATCAATGTATATATCTCGTCACAAAAGCACTACGCACAGCGATACACCGCCCGAACGATTTGGTTGCGCACTATGGTGGTGAGAAATTTATTTGTCTATTACCGGACACTCAGCATTTAGGCGCGATGAACATAACTCAACTCATCGTCAACTCAGTGCTAACCTACATATGCTCTAGTTTCCAAGCGGTCACCATTAACTGGCGTTACGAGTATTCAACCTCATTTAATGCGCGTGAAATTACCCTAGTATCCTAGGTTGGGTTTCGTGGTTCGGTGCCTATTATTCTGGCTATATATCCGCTGATTTATGGCCTGCCTGGTGCCAGTCTTATTTTTAGCGTAGTGTTTTTCGTCGTGTTAATTTCAGCGACCATACAGGGGTCAACATTACCATGGATTGCACGCGCTTTAGGACTCACGCAACCGCCTCCTGCGACACCTGCAGCGACACTGGAAATTACTGCTTTAGGCGATGTGGATGCTGACATTGTCGAGTATCAATTGGGCGATACCTCACGCGCTTCTGGTCGCCGTTTATCCCAAATGGCTTTACCTGACGGTACAGTATTGGAGATGATAACCAGAGGAAACAATGTAATTCCACCTAGGGGATCAACCTTCCTATATGCTGGCGATCATTTATTTATTGTGATGAAACCCGATGTGCGTGAGTTTGTTGATCTGGTTTGCTCTGGTGTTGCAGAAGCCAATCATTATGAATTACCTACGAGTGAATTGAAGTTGAAAGGCTACACCAAAGTAGCAGATTTAAAGCACTCCTACGGTATTGAACTCTCTGCTAATGATAATTTGTCATTAGATGGAAGCAGGTGAACTTAAGTACTTAAGCCAAATAAAACGTATCATAAGCGAGCAGTTTAAAGAACCTGAGGACGAATTCATCCGCTTTTTTGCTTCAAGAGCCTACGATGGTGTTCTCACACCCAAAGTGAAACACCAATTCGCAGAGATTACGCATAAAGCACTAAGACAATTTCTAAGCGACAGTATCAATGAACGATTAAAATCTGCTATTGGTGGGGATAAGCCAGTTGTTGAAGATAAAAACTCAAGCGAGTCTTTAATAATTTCCGATGACGAAAAAATTAAAGTCATTACAACAGATGAAGAAATAGAAGGTTTCAATATTATTAAAGCCATCTTGAGACAAAAATTAGAAGTAAACAGAATTATTGCGAGAGATACACAAAGCTACTTTGGTGTGTTACTAGATGACAACAATCGTAAGCCTTTATGTCGATTGCACTTTAATGCTAAACAAAAATACCTTGGATTAATGGATGCTAATAAAAATGAAACTCGTCATCCCATTAGTTCAGTAGACGATATTTTTAATTATAGTGAACAACTACTTACTACAGTCACTTTTTACGAGTAATGATTTAAATACTAGCGGAGCAGTATTGCGGGCAGAACTGCCCCGCTAGTTTCCTTCTTGCGATGAAATGACTTTATTACTCTCATTCACATCGACTCGTACCCGCAGAAAGCTGGCAAATCTGGGTAAGCCATTTACGGTAAGGCCTAAATATTTATAGGTGATGATTGCACCCACAGCGGGGGGATGTTGGCGCTCTGCGAGATTAAAACCTGTGCCTATGTTGAAAATCCGGCCGTCTGGGGTTTGCACTCTTATTGCACCCATTTGCCCTGCAAATTGACCTTTCCCTTGTATATGGCCGATCACTGTCGCTTCAGCATCATAATAGGGTTTTAATTTCATCAAATTAGGATTGCGGCCACTGACATACATCGCGGAGCTGCGATGTAGCATTAATCCTTCAGCGCCTTTAGCAACTAAGCTATCAAGTTTTTGATACAGAGCTTCAAGACTGTCCACTTGGAACTGCGCTATAACTTCAAGATAATGCGACTTATCGCTTAATTCGGTCAACGCAAATTGATAGCGATGCTGAAAGTCGCCACCCGCCTTAGGGACATCGAACACCATAAATCGCACTTTGCGCCAGTCATCATCCTTGACTGAGGTTTGTCGAACTATGCTCGACATAGCCTCAAACTGGCCTCGCCCAAGCCATAACTCACCATCGAGGGGATAATTCGGGAAATTCGCGATAAACCATGTCGGAGCAGCAATAAGATTACCTTGCCGGGTCAATAGTGCCTGACCATTCCAGTAACCTCGCACCCCGTCGAGTTTTTCGCTAATCAAAAAGTCCTGAATATGAATCTCTTGCTGGGCATCAAACTCAGTTGCCAACTGTATTGAAGGTGGTGATGTTTTTGCATAGGTCACAGGAGCGAAACAACAGAAAATGAGCAGACTGAGTAAGAACAGACGTTGTTTGAAAAACCGAAAGCGGATAAACCAATGAAATGTTAAATCTTGTAACGGGCTGATATGAGTCATTCCCTTGCTCACTCTGACAATATATCCTTCATCAAGCTTAGAACCCATAGCTCAAGTTGCACTAAAAAACCGTCGAAAGTCACTAAGCGCCTAAGTTAACAACGAATGTTGATGACGATTTTACTCAGTTAATTGTTTATGCGCTTTTCATCTCGGGCTATACTGCGGCCAAATTTATTGACTCAGTCAAATGTTAAAATCTACAACTGTTGGTTTTATCAAACCTGTTTGAATGAGCAACACCTCAGCGCGTTGTCGCTAATGTCTATTGGAAACACTATGAAACCAGCCAACAATCACGGTATTAAACGCATTTTCAGAGCGACGGGATTTTCGATGAAGGGCCTAAAGGCCGCTTGGATCCACGAAGCCGCCTTCAGACAGGAATTAATCTTGACGATAGTCATGTTACCCGTAGCCTTATGGGTTGATATCAGCACTATTGAACGCCTTATGCTGATTTTCACGTTGTTTATCGTGTTAATTGTTGAGCTATTAAACTCGGCGATTGAAGCTGTGGTTGACCGTGTCGGCAGTGAAATACACCCGTTAAGTGGCCAAGCCAAGGACATTGCCTCGGCTGCCGTGTTTATGAGTCTTGCGCTGTGTGGATTAACTTGGCTGGTCGTATTGGCGCCACTGGTGTTTTAACACAGACGTTTTAGATAGTCGCATGAGCAAACACTGAGCCATCGTCCCTTAAAAAGTCGATGGCTTGTTTGATCTGGGCTAAACGATCATTTTCCGCCCAATAGGCAACATACACATTTCTTGAAATGGCGCAGGCGCCACTAACGTGATGCAATTCGCCGCTGCGCAAAGCATGCTGCACCAAATGCTCGGGTAAGAAAGCGCAACCACCATTATTTAAGATGAAATCCAAGGCGATACGCGCTGAGCTCGTGTGCAGTGTCGGCACAGGCAGCGACGCATATTCCTGCGCATGCACAATATTAAACGCCGTTCCCCAATCCACTTTCACATATTGCCCCGGCACCACGGCAGTCACCGTTTGACCTTTTAGGCTCGAAACCAACAACAAATTAATTTGCCCCAGTTGCACTAATTCAAATTGATCAAGCTTTGGCGGATCGAATGAAATCGCGATATCGAGGGTGCGGTCCATTAATTGGCGCGTCATCGCATTGGCAGGCAGCACTTCGGTGCGCAGCGCAACGCCGGGCAGCCCCACGTGCAATCCCTGTAAATAACCTTGCAAATAGGCATCCCAAATATTCGGCCCTGCACCAATGGCAAGCTGAGTCGACTGTAACTGACTGAGGGAAACATCTTGTTTAGCCCGCTCCCACGCCGTTAATACCGCCTCGGCATGGCCAAGCATGCGCTCGCCTGCGGGTGTGGGCTGAATGTTATTACGCTGACGCTCAAACAGCGCGACGCCTAAAATGCTCTCAAGCTGCTTGACTCGAAAACTCACAGCACTGCGCGTGAGATACAGATTCTCGGCCGCTTTACCGAAATGGCGAGTACGGGAGACTTCAAGAAAGGTTTTCAGTAAATCGGTATCCATAAAAATTCTTGACCAACATAGGCAAATTTTTTTGATTTATAAATCAATAATACTAGCCAATACTCCAGTTGCAAATCTTTGTATATCAAAAACTAGAGGGTATCTGCCATGTCTGAACAGTCTTTTTCAAACGCTAACAAGGGTTCTGAGACGTTTAACGGCTCAGCTGCTGCCAGTTTTGTCTCGCAAAAACGTTTCTACGACGACGCGAATTTCCCCAAAGGCTTCAAACGAAGCGGCGATTTTACTAATAAGGAAGCTGAACTGCTTGAATTGCATGGTCATGCAATGAAGAATTTAGCCGAAGGTAAAACCTTGCCCTGCACCTCCGATGAAGCTCAATTTGTGGAAGTCGCCAAAGGAAATATCGCGCCCAGTAGCTTGTTAGAGCAGATCTGGGTAAAGTATCGCAGGCTCGCCATGGGGAAACCCTTTTATGCCGTGGTTGGTACAGTGCATTTGCCTGCAACCAAGCCCGAAATAGAAGTTGAGGCCGAGGCTGTATTTGATATTGAAGATGATGTTCAGGATGAACCTGAACCCGAGGATAAAGAATGAAGATTAAGGTTTGCTACTAAATGCGTGGTTGGATTTTATATAAAGAAACCGCGACTCAGCTAAAACCTGAATGGTATGAAATTGAGCGTCTACTGGCGGCAGCAAAAGCCGACAACATACAGTTGGAAGTTTACGCACCTGATGAATTTGATCTGACTGTCACCAGAGAAGATAACAAGAGTATTTTATTGAATGGGCAAGCCGTCGAGCTGCCCGATTTTATTATTCCGCGAATGGGATCAGGCACAACTTACTTTGCCTTAGCCATTATTCGCCACTTAGAAAGATTAGGGGTGTATTGCCTCAATCCTTCTAAAGCCATTGAAATCGTTAAAGACAAATTATTCTCCCAGCAATTGTTGGCCGAGAAGAATTTGCCTACGCCTAAAACTATGTTGGTTAAATTCCCCGTTGATATCGCCCTCGTAGAGCGCCATCTCGGTTTTCCTGTGGTGATTAAAACGCTTTCTGGCTCACAGGGCAGCGGTGTGTTTTTATCCCATAAAGCACGGGAATTTGACGATTTAATGCAGTTGATTGAAGCGACCAACAAAAACGCTAACATCATTCTGCAAGAGTTTATCGCTAACAGTCATGGCCGCGATCTTCGGGTATTTACTATCGGTGGTCGTGTTGCGGGTTGCTATGAAAGGCGTGGTCAAGAAGACAGCTTTAAAGCCAATGTCAGTGCCGGCGGTTCAGCACGTCCGTTTCAAATCACCCCTGAAATTGAATGGCTTGCCACGCAAACAGCCAATATTCTCGATCTCGATGTTGCGGGTATCGATTTATTGTTTGATAACGGCCATTACAAGATTTGCGAAGCAAACTCATCCCCAGGATTTGAAGGCTTAGAATCCTGTTTGAATGTGGATATTGCCGCGCAAATTTTACACTTTATTCGCATCCGTTTAGGCATGTTTAATAAAGATGAGCCAAGTAGCCCCAAAGTGGTTATTACTGACAATGTAGAAACGTCTGTAGCGCCCGTTATCGAGCCTAAATAGCGGACGAGGGACAACTTAATATCTAGCGGTATCACGCCGCTAGCTATTCTTAAATTGATTACGTCTTCATTTACGTGTTTCACATCCACTGACATCTCGCGCCACAAGCAAAGCTGCAATACTGAAGCCATGCCTAAGTAGCTCTTACCCTTCCCTTGTGTCAGCCCTTCAATCCACAATTGATGTGATGTTTCGCTCAAATTTCATTCAATAGCGCTAAAATAAGTCCTACTTTTGTTTTAAATCACAAATTTTCGCATTTTTTAAAACATTTTATTCACATCGCGAAATTTGCTGTTAAACTCCAAATGTCGATTTTTTATGGCACTAAAGTCTGACCTTATCGCTAAACATAATAAGAATAATGCTGGAGTTACTCCTTAACATGTCGATTCGCCTGTTACCCCTCATCATAGCGTCACTCGTCAGCACTCAAGTGCAAGCCGATGACTTTACTATTCAGTTAGGCGGTTTTTACTCGCAGTCAGACACTAATATGCAAGTCACTAACCCAGTTTCGGGTAATAATTTCACCTTGGATTATGAGTCCGATCTACAACTCGCTGAAAACGAATTTCTGCCTTTTATTGAGTTAAATTATCACTTCAACGAGCGGCATAATATCTACCTCGACTGGAAACAACTCCACCGCAGCGCCGACACCCAAGCCTTAGCCAAACCCTTCCAGCTCGAAATCAACGACACCATTTACGATATCAAAGCCGGCGGTAAGCTCAGTTCAACCTTAAACATCGACGTGCTGCGCTTAGGCTATGGTTATGATGTCTTTCAAGGCAGTAACTATGATGTGGGTCTGTCATTTGGTTTACACACTATGTTTATCAAGACAGGTTTTGAAGGTATGATTGGGGTTTGCGCTTCATCGGAACTACTCAATAATGTCTGTGGTAGCCAAGCGATACCGCGCATTGTTGATGAAAATGTCACTGCACCACTGCCGGACTTTGGCATTTATGGTCAGTATGAATTTGTTCCAGGTTGGCAAGTTACCAGCCATGCACAGTATTTCTACATCACACTCAATGATGTAAAAGGCGAACTCGTTGATATCAAAGTGGGGGTCGATGCACAAATCACTCAAAACTGGCGTATGAGCGTGGCCTATAACTACTACAAAGTGGATGTGGATATCGCCCAAAACTCGCCGAATAAAGACACTCAAATCGCCGATTACAATATCTATTACAGCTTTATCGGCCCTATGCTTTCCATCAGTTATTCTTTTTAATTCAAACACATTCTATTAAGACTTTATTGTACTAAATCGCTGCGCCTCGCTAAAACTATCGCTGAATCCCCAGCTAAAATCAGCGTTAAAAAATAAGGGCACCTACTGGGCGCCCTCATGATTCAACTCATTAACACTATTTACGCCCATCTTGCTCGCGCTTGGCTTTAAAGTCAGATGACTCAAGCCAATGGGGCCAATCGGTACTATTGGCTAAGGTGGTAATCATACTGGCAATGAGGTCTAGGTCTTGGCTTACACCACCTAAATTCCAGCTTGGATCATAATCGTCAGCAGGCTTATGATATTTATGGGCGATATAATCAGGATCGGTATCCCCAAGGCTCATAAATAACAATCCAGGTACACCTTGTTGAGCCAGCGCAAAGTGGTCGGATCTAAACATCAACCCATTCTGCGGTCTTGGATCAGCTTTAACTGAACGGTCTTGGGCCTTCGCGGCGTTATCTAAGTATTGCTCCAACTCAGACACGCCTTCGCCATAACGCAAAATGTAATCCACGCCCTTGTTCACATTCATGCCATCGATATTTAAAAAGGCGACGATGTTTTTCGTTGGCACACTCGGATGCTGAGCAAAATGCTGTGCACCGATCAGACCGGTTTCTTCCGCCGTAAAGGCACTGAAGAGCACCGAGCGATCCAGTGGCGCCGTCTTGGCTTGCTGTTTGAAGTAACGCGCCAAGGCTAAAACCCCCGCCACACCGCTGGCATTATCGACCGCTCCGTTTAAAATCTCTGACTTACCGCCTTCAATCACAGTACCAAGATGATCCCAATGGGCATGCATCATCACCACTTCGTCGGGGCGCATTTTGCCGGGCAGTAAAGCCGCAACGTTATGGGACTCAGCGCGTTCAATTTTATTGTTTAACGTGAGCTGGGCGCTCAACTTAAGTGGGATCGCCTTAAAGTTTGGCTTGGCTGCTTGCTGCTTTAAGGTATCAAAATCCAATCCTGCTTTAGTAAAGATTTTTTGCGCGGTTTCGTGCTGTACCCAACCCATGATGCCAACTTGGCCTTGGTTATTATTGGCATCGACCAGAGTGAACTTAGTGCCCGTGTTGGAGTTTTGCACCACACCCCAACCATAGGCGGCAGGCGCTGTTTCGTGAACAATAAACACAGCCTCAGCACCTTGACGCGCGGCTTCCTCATACTTATAAGTCCAGCGACCGTAATAGGTCATGGCATTGCCTTTAAATACCGCAGGGTCTTGAGTCGCAAAGCCAGGATCATTCACAAGCACGATAACGGTTTTGCCTTTTACATCTAACCCTTGGTAATCATTCAAGCCATATTCGGGCGCGTTGATCCCGTAGCCGACAAACACCACATCGCTTTTATTCAGGCTCACGGTTTCAGCGATTCTTTGGGTTCTCGCGGTAAATTCACTGCCATTGGCAAATTTAAGTCCGCCGATATCAAGCTGCATATTTTGATCTGCACTAATTTGTGCCAAAGGCACGGCCTGCAGATAACTATCGCCAAATCCGGGTTTGAGACCCATATCTTTAAATGCTTTCACTAAATAGTCTAAAGTTAAGCTCTCACCTTCTGATAAAGGCGCACGTCCACCGAAGGCATCACTGGCTAAGGTTTTAACATCGGTTCGGTATTGCGCGAGATCGAGGCTTTGCACAAATGTGGTTTCAGCTAAGACGGGTAATGAGATAGTGGCCATCAGACTTGTGGCTAAGATGATATTTTTCACAACTTTCTCCCAAGTTATTATCATTATTTGATTTTAAGGATAGACTTTACCATATCATCTTTAGTTTATGATGGAAGTCTTAGCGCAAACGGAGTCGCTGCTGCCCAAGCACAAACGGTGTTCATGCCTTCATCGAGCCGACGATGCTTACGGTTAGCTTTGAACAGATAACAACAGAATAAAATAGCGAAAATCTTAAAATATCCGTTTATTTTCATTAAGTAAGGTAACAATATGTCGCTAGAGTTATTACAAGCCGCTGCACTGAATCTCAAAAAAGCAGTGCCTCTGATGCTCAAACATAAAATTCCGACCACCCCGGTTAACTATGCGCTTTGGTACACTTATGTTGGTGAACAGAATCCCGAATTAAATCAACGACTCGATACCGTTATCGCCCAGTACAACACTTGTCCTCCTGTGAGTAGTGAACTCTTATATCGCCAGTATGTTGCCGATCCCGTTGAACTCGATGTCCGCGAAATGCGCCAGAATCTGGATGCTATGGTGACTGAGCTGTCCCAATCGCTCAAAGATACCAATCTAGATGCCAATGAATTCCAGTCGCGCATCGAGAGTAATTTTGAAAAGCTCAACCGCATCGAAGATGAGGGTTTTAGTGTTGAGCAAGTGCTCGATCTGGTGCGCAGTTTAGTGAAAGAGTCGGACAATATTCGCTCGAGCACTGAGTTCTTTACCGGACAATTGCAGAAAGCGCAAACCGAAATCGATGCGCTAAAGAAAAAGCTCGAACAGACAGAAAAAGATGTGCTCTACGATGCGCTGACTGGCTGCTTTAATCGCCGCGCCTTCGACAGCGATTTTGCTGGCATGTTAGCCCAAGCGCCCTTAGGCACCTGCGTGATCTTGGCCGATATCGACCATTTTAAAGTATTTAACGACACCTACGGCCACCAGCTCGGCGACCAAGTGTTACGCGCCGTGGCGAAACGGCTACAGGAATCCTGCCGCGATGGCGCGAAACTGTATCGTTTTGGCGGTGAAGAATTTGTGATTATTGTGCCTAAAAGTCAGTTACGAATTGCAAGGCAACTGGCCGAAGCCATGCGCCGTGGACTCGAAAAGCTCAGTTTGAAAGACAGACGTAAAGACGAGCGCATCAATAATATCAGTGCCTCATTTGGGGTTGCCCAATGGCAAGAAAAGCAAACGGGCATGCAATTGATTGAAGCGGCAGATAAATTACTTTATGACGCTAAACGTTTAGGTCGAAATCGCGTGTTACCGATCAGCAACTAATTGTGATGACTTGATTATGCTAACTGGAACGTAATGAATTAGCCTGAAGCCGATGATTCGGCTTCAGGCTAGGATGATTAAAAGACAATCATTTGGCGGTTACTGATAAGCACTATTTGATCAGCATGATTTAATCAACATTATTAATGTTGACATTGTTAGCTCAAAGCAGCCTTAACGCTTTGGTTGAAGATTGCGCTAAGGCTTAAATTAACGTGCGACCTAATGGGTGAAACTGCGCGTACTAGAAGCGACCTTCCCTTGCATCCCATTCCCAGCTGAAGCTGAAACATCGGCACTAACCGTATCCATTGATTCATCCTCAACCGGTATCGCCTGCACCACAAAGCGCAGTTCGGCGCCGCCTTGAAGCGCATCGAAGGGATAACAAGTGATTAAGGTTAAGCGATTATTATCGGATGGCGCCATAAACTGCGTTTCAGTTTCATGCACCACCTGAGTCGCAACTACTTCATAAATAATGTGATTTCCCTTAAGCGTTTGCAGCGATAATCGACGCCCTACCGTCATGCCATTAAGGATGGCAAAATGCGTGTCCCTGTGTCCGGCAATCACAGTATTGCCCTTTTGCCCCGCTGGCGCACTGGACAACACTAGACTCGGGCCAAAGGCTAAATTTCGCCCTGAAGCCCCCGCCAATACATATAAACTGTCATTAAGCTCGACTTCAATATCGCTATTAGCCGCTTGCTCACGATAAATGGACAGCTTTGCGACGGGGTAAGTATCTGCCCATGACCAAGGCTTATGGGATTGTCCATCGGCTAAGGTTTTAGTCCACGCCTGTTCAATCAAATACTGGGCAAAGTGTGCTTTAGCTTGCATATAGAGTCCCTTTCCTAACAATGTTGCACCAATTAAAAATAATCCCACTACTAAAAATCGCTGTGTTCGGCCTTTGCTCATCGCGCTTTACTCGTCGTTCATGATTCATGGTTCATCGATGACTGGCAAGCGCCATCATGGCCGCCTTCTCTTCGCGTTTTTGTCGCAGAATCGAGCCCATAAGCACCAAGGCCAGTAGCAAGGTCAATGCACCCAATAACATATCCAAACGGCTCGATGTCGCAGTTTGCGGCAAGGCACCAAAGGGTTGCCAACCTAAGGGCAAGTGCTGACGCACCACGGCATCGCGGCTCATTGCAGTTGAATCTATGGGGGTTAAGTCCACCGCAACTAAACTGGTATAGGCGCTGACTAAGTGATAATTCATCGACAAAGCCGTGACTTGCTGCTTTACCTTGTCATCATTCGCACCATTTTTACTCAGCTCCAATGCACCAATCTGTTTACGCGCCCAGAGTAAATCTAAACCCGCACCTTGATTAGTGATAAGTCCCGCTGAGTTGTCCTGAAGAGATAACGACTGTTGCCAGTTTTTATGCCCTTGGCGACCTGAGATCACTAATTCCTGCGGCTCACGGGCGCTGCGTTTTAGACTTACGAGCACAGGCTCGCCGCGGTACAAATCTGCAATCGGTGACGGCCAGTAATCGGGCACACTGCCATCGTCATAACGCACTTGAATATCGGTTAACACGGGATATTGAATTTTGCTCAGTAAGGTGCTGATCTTCTCGTCGACTTCATCCACTTTGCCAATATAAGTAAAAGTGCCGCGACCCAGTTCTGCCGCCCTTTGCATAAAGTGAGAATTAGGCGCTGAGCCTATACCAACAGTAAACAAGCGGCTCTCACCGATTTGGTAGCGGATCAAATCGAACAAGGCTTGCTCATTGCCCACAGAGCCGTCGGTCATAAAGATCACTTGGCGCAAAGGCTGCACTGCATCGGGCGGGGCACTGCCCAAGGATTTTGGCAAGGCAGCATCCAGTGCAAGCGCCATTTCGGTGCCACCATCGGCTTGTAAACGGCTCACAAATTGACGGGCACGGGACAAATTCGATGAGGTCGCCGGTAATGATGTCGCTGAAAACTGAGACAGACTGGAGTTAAATTCGATAATGTTAAAACTGTCCTCGGGCTTGAGTCCTTTTAATGCATAAAGCAGTGCATTTTTGGCTTGAACGATAGAATCCCCCGCCATAGAGCCCGAAGTATCAATCACCAAAATTAATTCACGGGGCAAACTCAGTTGGGTGCTCTTTTCGACCTTAGGAGGCAACACCATGACGAGACTGTAATTATCTTCATTCATGCCGTTGGCTTTGCTGGTTTCAAGCGTGTCCTGAGACAAATTATCGCCATCGGGTTTATGGGTCTTACCCTGTTGATTAAACACCCAAGCCATTGGACTCGTACCCTGCTGTACGCGCCATTGCAATACAAAGTCACGATTGGCAGGCACGCGTTGCGCTAGTGACACATCGACGCCGCTATTGGTTTGCTTAAGTTGGATATCATGGTAAGGGCTCTCAATTGACGCCTTATCAACCCCCTTTGCCAGCAAGACTTGAATGTCAGCCCTGAGCACAGGATCGCGTCCATTGGCGCCGTCCCGCACAGGCGCCACAATCCGGTCGGCATCAAACACCTGCGAGCTGGTCACTCGACTCGATTGACGTGCCATAGGCTCATTTGAGTCGCTAGCACTGGCGTCAGAGGTTAAGCCCGGAATATAACGAGGCGCGACCACCAGCGGAAAACGTAGGCTAAACAAGCCATCTTCATATTTGACACTCTCCTGATAGCTGATTTCGACAATCAGCTCCTCTTGTGGTGCTAGGTTGGCCACTTCGGTCGTGAACATATTTGGCCGCTCTTGGCTCACTAAGCTGGCGCGTTTGCCTTCCGCTTTGGCTTGCTCAAAAATCTGCTTAGCCTCGGCCTTAGGATGAATTTGCCCTTCGATAACCCTTTGGCCGATATGTAATCGCAGCGAATCCACCGCCGCCTCATTGGGCAGCGGGAACAGATATTGCCCATTCAACACAAACTCAGTGTTATTGCGAAAAACCTGCTTCACACTCACGCGATTACTTAAGCCTGAGACTTGCATCGACACTTGTGTATCGAGTGGCAAAGATGGCACCCAAGCGCCACTCGGCTGGCGATAAAGTAATAATCCCTGGGTAATGTCATCGTAATTAATGACCTGTGATTCTGCCGTACTTTGAGCAGTATTTTCGCCGACCAGCGCCGAGGCAATATTCTGCGGCTCAGACAATGTGCCCGTGCTATTGGGTGAGGCTAATGCCACAAAGGGCAAGCCCCAACATACGGCGGCACTGATCATTAATATCGCTAAGCTTTCGCTGATTTCTTTTACCCTTTTCCCTGTGATCATCACAAAGGCTTCCTTCTTTCTATTAACTAATATGGACTGACGTTCGCAGTCGTTAAAATGAATGTTCTAAATTGACGGCTTAGAATGGACGACTAACATCGACCGCTATTGCGTCGTGCGCGTTGCCATCAAGGTTGAATGGGGCTGTAAGGTCAAGGTCACACGGCGATCGAACACATCCGATTCCCTGTCCTGCTCCGCTTGCAGTGGCGATAAAGCGCCAAAGGCTTGTGTTGTCATGCGTTCAGCTGCGACGCCTTGCTTAATCAGGTAGCCACGGACTTCCAGTAAACGTTGCTCAGAAAGGGCTTGGTTGTAACTCACATCACCCCGACGATCGGCATAGCCTTTCAATTCCAAATTAAGCTCAGGCGACAGATTCATCACCTCGGCCACATCATCTAATTGGGGCAAAAAATGCGATTCGACCTCAGAGGAACCAGTGCGAAACTGCACGTTTAGCCCTAGGGCGAGCTCACTGAGTAATTGACGTTGCGCAGATAGCAACTCATCAAGCTCTTGCTGCGCCTTGGCATATTCGCTCGCGCGTTTTTCGGCGGCTTGTTGCTTTACACTCAACTCGGATAATTGCGACTCTTGCAGGCTGATCTGTCTTTGCTGAACGTGCAGCGTGTCTGTGTCGCTAACCGACTTACCAATCAAGGTGCCAGTGAACGCGCCAATAATGGCCCCCACAGGACCACCGACTAACGCGCCCACTAACGCCCCACCACCGAGGCCAATTAAGGCTTCTGGCTGTTCGTCCTCATTTGCGTATTCATCATCCATCGCCATACCGCTAACATCGGCGTCATTATCTAAGCTGTGATCTTGTCCTTGGTTTTGCAGTGAAACCCGCGCCGACACACTGGCGACTGGCGCGCTTAATAAACTCAAAACCAACAAATTAATTAGTGTCTTTTTCATCATCTCATTCCTTTTTGATTATTAGCTGAGCTTGCACTCGAACCTGAACAACAAGTTCAAAACCCCATCAGGTCAAAACGGGTGCAAAACTGAATGAGGCTATTAAACACAAGTGGAATGGCATGAGCAGGGATGGAAAATGGCAATGCAACTATCAATTGTGGCAACAAAATGGCAATTGCATTTGTGGCCTTTTATCTCGGGTAAAATCCTGTATAGTCACGAAAACTTACTCCCCCAAGTCAATAGGAATATGGCTCTATGAAGCGTATCGCCATAGTGGAAGATGAAGCGGCCATTCGCGAGAATTACAAGGACGTGCTGCAACAACACGGTTACAGCGTGCAAACCTATGCCGACAGACCATCGGCCATGTTAGCCTTTAATACTCGTTTACCGGATTTAGCCATTATCGACATCGGCTTAGGTAATGAAATTGATGGTGGCTTTATGCTATGTCAGTCACTGCGTGCTATGTCGAGCACGCTGCCGATCATCTTTTTGACCGCCCGTGACAGTGACTTTGATACTGTATGTGGCCTGCGTTTAGGCGCCGATGATTACTTGAGTAAAGAAGTGAGCTTCCCCCATTTAACTGCGCGCTTAGCGGCCTTGTTTCGCCGATCTGAACTTGCGGCCAGCCAAACGGCGCAGGAAAACCTGCTTGAGCGAGGTCCACTGACGATTGATGCCAATCGCATGCAAGTCTATTGGAACCAGCTGCCGATTGAGCTTACCGTCACTGAATTTTGGATGGTGCACGCGTTAGCTAAACACCCGGGCCATGTGCGCAGCCGCCATGAATTGATGCAAGAGGCGAAGATTTTTGTCGATGACAGCACGATCACTTCCCATGTGAAACGCATTCGCAAGAAATTCATCGCCACCGCGCCTGAGTTTGATTGTATCGATACGGTTTATGGCATGGGTTATCGCTGGGACAGCTTAGCCTGAACTCTCACAATACCTTGATGCACGTAACCTTGAGCCAATACACTTTTGATCCCATTGATGCTGATCCCTAACTTATGACACGTTTCCCCTTTGGTCTACGCACTAAAGTCATCGGCCTTAGCCTGTTTTTGCTCTGCCTACCTTGGCTGGGGTATCAATATGTGTGGGAGATGGAAAAGTATCTTCGCCACGGTCAAGAACGCACCTTAGAAGGCACCACTCAGGCATTGGCCACCGCGCTGCACGAACGGCCGAAATTGTTCGATGGACAAGCGAGCTTTTTAAAGCAAGTGGAAAAGAGTCGCGATCTGTACGCCTATCAACTCAATGGGGCGATTCTGCTCGACGGTAAACTTAACGAATGGGAAGAATATCAGCACAGATTTATCCAGTACGGTGAGGCGCATCAGATCATGCGCGCCGATCCCAACGCGCCGCTGACCTTAAGCTTTACCCACATGGTCGGCCAGTACGACGGCTACCTTTATGCCTTCTTTCAAGTGACTGACCCAACTGTGGTGCTACGTGGTAAAAATGCCTTAAGTGTTGATAGAAACGATCATCTTTCGATTGCGACCCTCGCCCCCGACAATAAATTCAAACGCTATATCGTCGCCACCACCCAACCGGGCTGGATCAGCGCCTTCGAGTTACCTGCCAATCCTAAGCAAACCGTGCCCGTCAAACCTGAAGTGCGCATCCAAGGACAATGGGCGACCACAGATGTGGGTTACAATGTCGAGCTGCGTATTCCCTTAGACATGGTCGGCAGCAAACTCGGTTTTGCCATTTCCGATGTTAACGACAGCAAGAACCGCGATGTGGCAGCCGTTGTCGGCACCTCGGCCTTAGATACGGTCGATAATCTCGGCACTGTGTTGGTGCCATCGCCAGAAATTGAAAACATTATCAAAGGTATGAGCCACTATAGCTCACGCATTTGGGTGGTCGATAAGCACGGCCGCGTACTGGCAAAATCGGGCGATATTCGTGCCAATGACAGCGTGTGGACCCGCACCTTAGAAGATGAAAAGAGCACCACGCTGTGGGAAACCTTCAAGCGCGATTACTTGCATCCGCTGTACTATAAAATTCTCACTAAGCCGCCCAAAGACTTTATTGATTCCTTACAAGACTCCACCGAGCTTGATGGCAGTCATATCCAAAAAGCCCTTGCAGGTCAGCAAAGCTCAACTTGGCGCTTAACCCCAGACAACAAAGCTGTGGTGCTCGCTGCCGCCAGCCCTATTTGGATTGATAACAATGTGATGGGCGCCGTTGTCGCCGAAGAAACCACCCACGGGATCCGTACCCTGCGTAACCGCGCGCTGGAAAAACTCTTTAACGTGATTTTGACCATTATGAGCATGGGCACTTTGGCGCTGTTCTTTTTCGCTTCGAGCATTTCTAACCGTATCCGTAAACTGCGCGATGAGGCCGAAAATGCCATTGATAGCCAAGGCCGCGTTCGTAATCACCTCAAACCGTCTAAAGCTCGGGATGAAATTGGCGATCTGTCCCGCAGTTTCTCCAACATTGTCGGACGGCTTGGTCAATACACACATTATCTGGAAAATATGTCGTCGCGCCTGTCCCATGAGCTGCGCACGCCCGTGGCGGTTGTGCGATCATCCCTTGAGCATTTAAACCTGCAAACCTTAGATAAAGACACGCAGAAATATGTCGACCGCGCCCAAGAAGGTGTCAGCCGCTTAAGCATGATTTTAAATAACATGAGCGAAGCAACGCGCTTAGAGCAGAGTTTAACGCAGGCCGATATCACTAAATTCCCACTCTCCCAAGTGGTTAGCGGTTGTATGCAAGGTTATCAAATGACCTATCCAGAACAAGGCTTTAGCGTAAAAGTGCCCGAGCAACCTCTGATGATGCAAGGTGTGCCGGAATATATCGCCCAGTTGATGGACAAACTTATCGCTAACGCGATTGAATTTTGCGATAAAGGCAGCGCCATCGAAGTCACGCTCACCCAAGTCGGTAAGCAAGCAACTTTGCTTATCAGTAACTTAGGACCAGAACTGCCCGTTGATATGTCGGAGCAGATTTTCGACTCCATGGTGTCGGTGCGGATAAATCAAGCCCAAGACAAACCTCATCTCGGTTTAGGTCTGTATATCGCACGATTGGTCGCCGAGTTCCACCAAGGACAAATCCTCGCCCGCAATCGCAGCGAGCATAATGGCGTCGATATCCTAGTAACCTTGCCATTAAGCTAAGAATCACGCAGCCTTTGAGCTAAAGTTACACTGCCTTTAAATTATGAGTCACGTTGCCTTTGAGCCCTGCTTCATAATCTAAAGACCGAAGGGACAGGCGCCAATAACATGAGTCAAAATCATCATAGCGCCTCCTGTCATTTCTGCGTGCAGATGCTAAGATGGCCGCCATAACAATAGATTAGATATCTCCAATGGTTCTTCTCCAACATTGTTCAACCTATTCGTTCAACCTAAATGCCAAGGTAATGATCCAATGACAGATAAACATCATCAAGCCACCCAAATCGTCAGCTTAGGTCGAGACAAAAAATGGACCAAAGGCGTGATCAATCCGCCCGTTTTTCGTGCTTCGACTATCGTCTTCGAAACGATGGATGAAATGCGCCATGCCGCAAAAAATAAAACCAATGGCGAGATGTTTTATGGCCGCCGTGGCACCCCGACTCATTTTTCGTTTCAAGCGGCAATTGCCGAATTAGAAGGGGGCGTAGGTACGGCGCTGTATCCCTCTGGCGCGGCGGCGATCAGTGCGGCGTTATTGTCATTTTTAAAAGCCGGCGATCATCTGTTGATGGTCGATAGTGTGTATGAGCCAACGCGTGATCTGTGCACCCATATTCTCGGCGGTTTTGGTATCGAAACCACTTATTACAATCCGCTGATTGGCGCGGGCATTCGCGACCTTATTCGCCCCAATACTAAAGTGTTGTTTTTAGAATCTCCAGGCTCCATCACCATGGAAGTGCAAGATGTGCCGACCTTGTGCCGCATCGCCCACGAACATGGGCTGATTGCTATGCTGGACAACACTTGGGCCTCGCCAATCAATAGCAAACCCTTTGAAATGGGTGTGGATATTTCGATTCAAGCGGCGACCAAATACATCGTCGGTCACTCGGATGTGATGATAGGCACAGCCACTGCCAACGAAAAATACTGGCCACAATTACGTGAACACAGTTATTTGATGGGACAAACCACCTCCCCTGATGATGTGTACCTTGCCGCCCGTGGCCTGCGTACCTTAGGCGTGCGTATGGCGCAGCATGAAAAAAATGCCCTGCAAGTTGCCAACTGGTTGAAAACCCGACCAGAAGTCGATCATCTGCGTCATCCGGCGTTTGATACCTGCCCCGGCCACGAGTTCTTTAAACGCGACTTTAGCGCCTCCAACGGCTTATTCTCCTTTGTATTGAAACAAGGCGATGCCGATGCGGTCACCGCACTGGTTGAGAATATGAGTCACTTTAAGATGGGCTTTTCTTGGGGCGGCTACGAGAGTTTGATCCTCGGCATTTTCGGCATTGAAAAAATCCGCTCGGCGACAAAGTGGGATGCGAGCAAACCGTTAATTCGTTTGCATATTGGTTTAGAAGATCCCGCGGATTTAATTGCCGATCTCAGCGCAGGGTTTGAACGCTTTAATGCAGTACTGGCGGCCAAAACTAAATAAAGATAGTGATCTTGATAGGATTTAAGCTAGGTCGTTAGAGGCTAATATTTATTCAGTTATGTCATTAGCGACTAAATGCGCGCAGCCTATTAAAACAAAAAGGGGCGGAATAAACATTCCGCCCCTTTTTGTTATCAACACTGACTGCAAATTCAACTTATTTCAAATATCAATTTTCAAATATCGATGCTTACGGTAAAAGCACAGCAAAGTTATAAACTCTTCGGCGATTAATTCGCTTTCGCTCCAGCACTCAACGCAGGGTCAACCCAAGCGGCTGAGCCATAAAGCGGCACTGTCGAAAGGGCATGTTTATGGCTGCCGTTGGTCTCTTTGGTCGAATAGGACAAATACAGCAGAGTCTGGTTCTGTGCATCATAAATTCGGCGCACTTTTAATGACTTAAACAAAATGCTCAGGGATTCGGTGAAAATCACTTCGCCGTGTTTACCCATGTCGATATTAGCCAAATCGGCCGCGTTAATTGGCCCAGTTTGACGGCAACTTATGCCCATATCCGATGGATCGGCAAAATCTAAATTGGCTTCGATACGACTAATATGGCAAGTCACCCCAGGAATTTTAGGATCGTGCTTAGCATCGATGATCACATCTTTGGTGGTAAAAAGCCCTAAGCTCACCTTACCTACATCGTCACCACAACCCGCGAGCAAAAGGCTCACAGTGGCGGCAAACGCACACTTCAACAGAGTTTTCATTCCTACATCCTTTTACATTAGTGCTTATATAAGTGCTTATATGTTAGTGATTTTATGTTAATGCTTATATGTTAGTGCTTAGCAAATAGCTTTTGTGCCCAGCGGGTTAACCCTGCTGTCACAGAGCCAAAGTGATCGCCGACCACGACCGGAATATCGGGATAAATACCAGCAATTTTCGCGTATATCGCAGGGCTTCGCGCCGTACCACCTGTCACGTAAATCACATCAGGTTTGCATTCTGCAGCATTGTCGGCAGATACATTCTCGTGATTCACAGAGTCTTGAGCTAAGCCGTCAGCCGCTAAGGTTTTTGCCGCTTGCGCAAGTGCTTGATGCATCAGGGCTTCTACTTTTGTCAGTGAAGGCTCGATAGCATTCTCAAACAAATTGCGGCTCACACCCGCGTGCAGCGCCGCTTCGATAAAATCGAGATTGATATCTGTATTCTCGGCATCCGACAGGGCAATTTTGGCGCGTTCGGCTTGACGGACCAACTGATAGCTTAGCTGCTGTTGTTGCACTTTTAACAGTCGGTTGAGTAACTGTGGCTGCTCGGCTTCTTTCACCAATTCATCAATCAGTTTACGGCTGCTTAAGGTACTGAATTCCCGCTGGGCGCTAATATCATTTACCGCTACCGCATTCCAAAAAGCTTTACTGGGCATAGGTTTGCCATTGGTCATTAAAGAGCCTAAACCAAAGTGCGGCATAAAGGCATTCATTGCAAGGGCGATATCGAGATCGTTACCACCGATTCGCTGACCACTATGGCCGAGGAAATCTTCACTGCGATCCGCTTTTTGTTTATGGGCGGGTCCCATTTTGACCACAGAGCAGTCAGTTGTACCGCCGCCCACGTCGACAACCAGCACGGTTTTGTTATCGGTCAAGCTCGCTTCATAATCCATCCCCGCCGCTAACGGCTCGAACAGAAAATCAACGTCGACGAAACCCGCACGTTTTGCCGCTAAGGTCAAAATGGATTCGGCCTGACGGTTACTCTCTTCACCGCCTATGCCTTGAAAGTTCACCGGACGACCAATAATCGCATGGGTAATCGTTGCCGCAGCGCCTTGTTTAGCAAGGTCCTTTTCAACTAACACAGATTCGGCGCGCACTTTAATGTGCTGCATCATCAGGGTAACTATGTCTTCAAACAAGGCCACTTGCTCGGGTCTGAGACCCGTTGCACCTAAAAATGATTTTGGCGAACGGACATAGAATCCTTCCTCCGGCATCTCTAAATACGCGCTTACCGCCTGCTCACCGACAAACACGGCCTGAACATCAGCGTCGAGATCTAACTCATGGCGCACCATGCGGGCGCGGCTCAATTGTGCGGCGCGCTTTTTGGCGTAATCGGCTTTTAATTCAATAGGAAGACCACGATAAACCGCCTCGGCGATCAGTTCCCTGTCCATCGCATATAAGGTCGAAGGTAAATAAGCTGATTGCTCTGATAACGCCAATAACTGCACATCATCACCCTGCATGATCCCTACGGCGCAGTTAGCACTACCATAATCAAATCCAACAAACATACCTTTTACTCCCGCGATAAAAAAGCCGAGAAAGATAACATAGTTTGCGATAATGCCCAAGGAGTTAACACTGCCGGATTGACTCGCAAACTGGCAGCGAGTATAGCGGGCTCAATGCGTCAATCGCAGTTGCACGAGCAGCATTTCAGTCCAATCCAAGATGATCATCTTAAGGTCATATTTCTGTCACACTCGTCATCAAGCTGACATATTTCCCTCGTATCTTTATCCCAGATAAATCCCAGACTGATTTTGGCATGTACGCAGTATTTATCATTGAAATTCCTTCACTTGTAGGCAGTAAATCTGATTGCACAAAGGCGGATGAATGCTATTGTATATTGCGCCATGACGCTTGCTTAAAGGAGCTGTGCAGTGTCCCCGAATACCGATAAACTTTCGATTGATAAAGAACTCTCTTGGTTGTCTTTTAATGAGCGGGTATTGCAAGAAGCCTGCGATCCCAATGTTCCTTTAGTGGAGCGAGTGCGCTTTTTAGGGATATTTTCCAATAACATGGATGAGTTTTTTAGAGTACGCGTGGCTGCGGTCAGGCGCTCGATTCTGCTGTCATCCCTGCAGGAAGGTCGCAGCAACAGTCGCCATTTAATGGCAAAAATCCAATCGAAAGTGATGGCATTGCAAGAAAGGTTCGACGGCATATACACGGATTTAATGCGCGAGCTAGTGCGTCGTAATATTTTGTTAATCAATGAGAAACAATTAAGCGAGTTCCACAGCGACTGGCTGAAAAAGCATTTTCGTGATCAATTTAAACGCCATATCGCCCCGCTTATCGTCAATAACAATCGCGATTTGATCAAACAAATCAACGACGACGCCACCTATTTATGTGTGTGTTTGTTCACTAAGGCTCGCCGTCAATACGCCTTAGTCGAAGTGCCCACTAAAAACGTACCGCGGTTTATCGAACTCCCCGCTGAAAAGAGTAAAGCGAAAAAATATCTGATTTTATTAGATAACATTATTCGCCACTGCGTCGATGAACTCTTTGGCCCCTTCTTCGAGTACGATGCTATCGAAGTGTATTCGATGAAGTTAACCCGCGATGCCGATTTTGATATCACCGACGAGTTAGAGCAAACTCAGCTCGAAAAAATGACTAAGGGCCTCAAAAAACGTCTGACTGCCGAGCCGGTGCGCTTAGTGTATGACAAAGAAATGCCTGAGCACATGTTGGTGATGCTCAAAGAAAACCTGAACATCAGCTCGACCGAATGCTTGATCCCAGGTGGGCGCTATCACAGCTTTAAAGACTTTATCGCCTTCCCCAACCCGAGCCGCGACTACCTCGAAAACGAAAAACTACCGGCGCTTAATAGTGCAGGTTTTGGCCGCAGCGCCAACAGTTTCGATGCGATTCGAATGGGCGATATCATGCTCAACTATCCGTACCATAAGTTTTCCCATTTTACCGAAATGGTGCGCCAAGCGGCCTACGATCCTGCGGTGCGCTTTATTCGAATTAATTTATATCGAGTGGCGAAAAAATCCCATGTGATGCAATCGCTTATCGATGCAGTGAAAAACGGCAAACAAGTCACCGCTGTAATTGAACTGCGGGCCAGATTCGATGAGCAATCCAACATCGAATGGACCCGCATCTTGGCCGAAGCGGGCGTCAAAGTTCACCACGGTATCACCAGCTTAAAAGTGCATTCCAAGTTGTGCTTGATTGGCCGTGAGGAACAAGGGGAAATCAAACTCTATTGTCACGTCGGCTCAGGCAACTTTAACGAAGGCACGGCGCGGGTCTACACTGACTTGTCGCTGTTCACCGCCAATCAAGAGATTGCCCGTGAAGTGGAGCAAGTATTTGACTTGATTGAACATCCGTATCGCCGCGATAACTTCCAGCATTTAATTGTGTCGCCCTACGATGCCAGACAAAAACTGAGTCACTTAATTGATAATGAAATCGTTAATGCCCAAAGCCATATGAAGGCGGCGATTACCTTAAAACTAAATAACTTACTCGATGAATCCTTGGTCCAAAAGCTCTATGAAGCATCGGCGGCTGGGGTCAAAATTAAGTTACTCATTCGCGGTATGTGCTCGCTTATCCCGCAAATACCCGGGATCAGCGATAACATTGAAGTCTACAGTATCGTTGATCGGTTCCTCGAACACTCACGGGTGATGCTGTTCCACGCTGGCGGCGAGAACAAACTCTTTATCTGCTCCGCCGATTGGATGAGCCGCAACATAGATAATCGCGTCGAAGTGAGTGTGCCGATTTATGATCTGCGCCTAAAACAAATGATAATGGATATTTTATCCTTACAATTCAATGACAATACTAAAGCGCGGGTCATCAACAAAGAACAAAGTAACCCCTATCGAAATCGGGGTAACAAACGAAAAGTGCGTTCTCAAATTGCCATTTATCAATATCTGATTAATTATGAGAAGCGCCAACTGCAAGAATTTAATGCCTTACGTATGTCCGCCCATGAGGGTGATGCTGAGCGAGAGAGCAACGCTGAGCCAGACATAACGCCCGAGTTACAGGCCAAAGCCAGCTAACGCTGGCTTTATATCGCTTTGATTGCCTAAGGATAATCCGATTGGTAGCCACACATTCGCACACACAGCAACACACATTACTAAAGTCGCAGGCACCACAAACCAATGCGCCCGCAAATGCTAAATCGCGCCACTTTGTTGCCATCGATATGGGATCGAACAGTTTTCATCTGGTCATCGCCCGTGAGCAAGATGGCAGCTTGCAGATTTTACACAAAGAAAAACAACAGGTTCAGCTCGCCACTGGGCTCAATGCGCAGAATATTCTCGACAATGACGCCATAGAACGTGGCCTCAATTGTCTGCGGGATTTTAATCAAAGATTTTCCAATCTCGACCAAGCGCAAGTGCGATTAGTGGCCACCCACACCCTCAGAATCGCCAAAAACCGCGATCAATTTATCGAGGCCGCGCTCGCCATCATGCCCTATCCGGTGGAAGTGATTTCAGGCCATGAAGAAGCGCGTTTGATTTATAACGGCATTGCCCAAAGCCAAGTGCTTGGAAAAAGTAATTTAGTCATCGACATTGGTGGTGGCTCGACCGAAGTCGTGATCGGTAAAAAGAATACCCCAACCCAGTTATCTAGCCTGCGCTGCGGTTGCGTGAGTTTTAACGAGCGTTTCTTTATCGATGGACTCATCACCCCTGCCTCATTTCGTGATGCTCAAAGCGCGGCCGACAAACAGTTCGCCTCGCTCTCCAAGGAATATTTCGCGGGCGGCTGGGAGCTGACGTTAGGCAGCTCAGGCACAGTGAAAGCCATCTGCGAAGCGATTCAAGAAGAACACGGCGATGAAACTATCACGCTGCCACGACTCAAACAGCTCAAAATCAAGTTGATCAAATGTGGCCATATTAGCCAAATTCAATTTGCCAATGTCGATGATAAACGCATTCCTTTAGTGCCCGCCGGACTTGCCATTTTAATCAGCTTTTTTAGGCGCTTACCGATACAAAAGCTCGAGTTTAGCCCAGGAGCACTGCGTGAAGGCGTACTCTATGAACTGGCAAAGATTGGTCAGTATCAGGATATTCGCCACCGCACCGTCGACAGTATTGCCCAGCTTTATCATATCGATATGGCCCACGCCGCTAAGGTACGCGACACCGCCATGGCCTTGTTTGAACAGGTCGCCGATGAATGGCAATTAAGGCCCCATGCACGCTTGCTCGCCTATGGCGCAACCTTACATGAGATTGGGCTACACATTAATTCAAAGTCCCTGCACAAACACGGTGGCTATATCATCAGCAACAGTGACTTACCCGGGTTTAGTGAAGCCTTGCAGCTGGATTTAGCGCGGCTTATCACCAACCACAGAAAAAAGCCCAACGAATTAATGCTCGCCGAACTCGATCCCAACCATAAGCTCACGTTGAATCGCCTGCTCTGCCTGCTGAGACTTGCGATCTTGCTCAACCTTGGCCGTATCGCCAAGACGCTGACCTTAGATCATATTAAAGTGATCCCCGATGGGCTCATGCTAGTGCTACCTAGCCATAAGCGAAAAATCAGCCTGTTTATGAAGGATTTACAGCGGGAACAGAAGCAAATGCTCACCCTTGGGATGAACCTGCGATTAGTGTCTAGTTTGACTTAGCTGTTCGGCGTTAACTCTGCCGAACGTGGCTGAGGCGAGTGTGAGTTAGCTCTGTGTGAATGATTTTAGCGAAGGATTCGGTGCTAAAATATTGCCCAGAATCGAGGGCAATTATCTCGCCTAAAAACAAGGTGAAGTTAGCTGTCAATCTGGCTTGGTAACGGGATTTCAACAGCATAGCGGTTGACTTAATCCATGCGCCACAACAGATTAAAGTTTAAAGGATTTTTAACCCTTCACTAAAGCACAAATTCCTGCTCGCGCGTTTGCCGCTGAGTGGGGATTTCTGCTATCATCCACGGCTGACTAATCATAATTCCACGAATTTAAAGATAATCAGAGTCAAACCCTTTTTATCTCGCGATATCAGCCCCATCGCCTGCAGGTACAAGTATGATTAACCACTTTAGTGTGCTCGGTATAAAACCCAGTGCCAAAGAAGACGACATTAAAAAAGCCTATCGACGGCTGTCAAACAAATATCATCCCGACAAGTTGTTAGGCGCCTCGGAAGAGGAAAAGCAGCAAGCCGCCGTACAACTTGAACGCGTTAAAAATGCTTATGATGTGTTGTCAGATCCTAAGCGACGAAATGCGTTTATCAAAGATTTCAATAACGTCATAGTGACCGATCCCGCTAGCGCCATGCGCGAGCTGTGGAATCAATTTTATCCTTGAGCGTTTTCTAGAGTAAGTGCCAAATGGTCAAAAAACTGAATATCTCACGCATTAATGAGCTAAAAAATAATGCCTACGACAATATCGAGTCCTACGACGATCCCGATACACCTAAAGCGCTAGAGCAATTTACTAGCCAAATCAAAAAGGTGTTAGAAGCCGATCCTAAGATGCTTGATACTGTGCCTGAGTACCTGCCTGTCGCGCTTTACGGTCGAATTAAGTTTCCCGCCGAAGCCAAACTCAAGTGGGCACATTGGATAAACACGGCAACTCAACCCGAGTGGGATGAGTTTAAAGTCACGATTGGCTTTAACAATGCTGATTTACCTTTAGTGTTAGCCGTGCGTGGTTACTCGGAAACCTTACTGATTGAAAGCTGCGCCGTGCTGTATTTACTTGAAACTCAAGGTAAAGCAACGCCAGCAGCAAAACATCACGACGATGAAGATGATGACAACGATTATGTTGGCACCTCAGATAACGACGACGATGATGAAGGCGAAGAGGAAGATGGCTACTACGATCACTACGATGATGAGGACCGCTAATGAACACTAGTCTCATTGAGATTACCGTCGCCGAAATTAAAGAGTTGGCGGACGTAGAGCCAAAACAAGCGAGCAAACGCTTTGAAATCATTGCAAATACCATGAGCGACGAGCAATTAGTCGAAGTTATCGAACACATGGATATCGTCACGCTGACGCAAATCAACAGTCACCATGATATCTCTTGTCCTTCGATCATGTCTGAACTCATGACCCCGGAACAAATTCGCGACATCGTCTGTCAGCAACCTTTGTACTGGGAAGAAAAAATCAAAAACAATGCCGAAGAACTTATTCAGCATACCTTTGATTTTTTGACCTATTTAATTCGCATTCAAGATAGCGAAGAAAAGCAAACTGCGATTCTAGAATGTATCGCCGAAGATCCTGCGGGCCTCTTCTACCTGTCGATCCCTTTCATCGAAATGATGTTAGGCGAAAAACATGAAGATGAAGACGGCTACACAGATCTCTATGATGACGAAGAAGACACTGAAACCATCGGCTACGACAGCCGCGTCGCCAGTGAAGATGCACACAGCCTCAGCATAGACGACCCACGCAGCCTAATGGCCTTGATCCACGAGCTCGCGCCCGATGTTGAAAAAGCCATTAAGAGTCTGCTGCGTAACGAAAGCTCAGGTTGGGAAGTGATCATCAGCAAGTTTGTCAACGAGCTGGTTATTCAAGCCAAAGAGAAAAACCAAGTTACGGATGAATACGCTGAAGTCGATGATATGTTTAGCTTTTTGGATTAAGGAATTATTTGATGCAACTGGTACTGCGTGATGTAGATCAAGGACCATACCTGAGCAAGGTATTGATCCAAGGCCAAGCAGACGAAACGCTGAGCGGTGAACAGCTGTCACAAATCAAATCCAAAGCCATTTTGATGAGCCTCAAACTGGCCGATAAGTTTTACAACAAGTATAAAATGCACCTGCTCGAACAAGCGGCGCACGATGTCATTGGTGTGGTGAGTCTTGGTTTGATGGAATTGTCAAACCAAAACCCGCAGCAGGCGATACGCCTGTTGATCACCGCCGATGGCGTAGTCAAATGCTTTCAAAAAGGCTGGAGCATGCTCAGCACTGTCAGCAAGCATAAACTCGTCAACGGCAAGTCACTGTACGGCGATGTCGACAAGTTCTTGCTCGAACAAGTGTCCAGCCCACCCGATGCAGAAGAGTGGCTAGGTTATGAAGCCTATCAAGATGCCCTGCTTGAGCATCAGCGCCAACAGTCGATTGCGGCGCTATTGGCACAGTTTTATGCCCAATCGAGCTATGATCCGCTCGACTTTCTCAATCTAGAGAGTGTATTAGCCGAAGCGGTACTGTATCGATTGTTGTTTGATGGCGCCAAAGTCAGACAGGATTTGAAAAAGCGTATCGGCAAAATCACCTTAAAAGAGGAATGGTTTACCCGTGAGCATATTGAATTGGAAACTCAGAAAGCATTAGCAGAATTGCCCGCAGAACTCGCTGAGACCATCAGTAAAGATCTCGGCAAAAACTTTGCCCCCGCCCTACTGCGTACCCTGTACTTTGCGAAAAGCTACCGCGAACTATTACTCAGCGACGCTTCACCCGAACGCTTAGAAAGATTCGAACACAAGGAAGGTCTCGTCGGCCTCCTTGGCTGGCCACTCTACATAGTACTTTGATCGGTACTTTGATTGGGACTTTAATCAGTACTGTGTTCAGTACGTTAACGAGTGCTTGAGTCGCTTAAAAATGAGTGCTTTATTGAAAAATAAAGCACTTTTTTAATGTCTTTTGTCTCTATGCTCAATCCCAACAATCAGTACCTAGGTCTCAGTTTTGAGAGGTTTTAGCTTTAAAATAAGTGACTTACAGAGATAAAACTCTTCAGTTAGATAAATTCTGGAGATTCATCCCTCCTCAGATAACCCCAAATTCTAAACATGCCATTTTCTATTGAATAAGGAATTGAATATTGGGCTAATTGTGCGCTTACAACATCAGAAAAGTCCGTCACTCGATCCGCCACTAATCGGCCTAGCCATTCTCTTTTGAATGGATCAACTTCTAACCACTCAATGGTTTCTGCTATTTCAAGTAACTCGGGCCACCACACAGCAGTAAAACCTGCATTAGGGTTTTCATCATAAATCAATTTGTATCGCACATAGGGAATAAAGTCTTCAGATCCATTTAATGCCTTTTCAAGCTCGCACCACTTTGTTTTATTCATTACAGACGAAAGCTGATGCTCGTTTACATACTTCAAAACTTCAGAATTCATTTTTTAGTGTCTCAAGCGACTAAGTGAAAAACTAAATGATATAGCTTTAATAGATATATATTGCCAATAAAAACTAATTAAAATGACAGATAAAATGATGGGCAATAAATTAGGCCATCCATTTTAAACCGTGGAGCGCTTATTGGTTTGACCTACTCATATTGGCTTGCCATCGTATTTGCTCGTCGACAGGGTGAATAGAAGCCTAGGGATTCTAAGTTTATGAACGAGAGCCATGGACAGCGAACTGGCAGTTAAACAAGAATGTTGTTCAAGTCCTTCCTTTGGATGCTCGCCCGCCACAAACGCGAGCAACTTGTTACGAGTCATTTTTAATGGTGATTATTGTATTTCCATTCGAACTAAAGGTGCTCGCTCACCCATGTAAATACTGACAGGAACAAGCAAACGCTTATCATCCTGCTCTCGAAGTTGATAATAATCCTCGGTGCATGCAAATGAAAATGAGTTATTTTCCCGAAGCACTAATTTTCGAATGACGCCATTGCTGGTTTTCGCACTGAGTTGCCCATCATCAAATGTAACAGTCATCATCGTATCGTCTGTACCTTTGTATTTACCAATCAGAGTCTTAGCTTGTTCTGTGATATTTTGATGAGCAATTGGCGCTGGTGAAAGGTTAAGTTGCCTTGCAATCATATTTAACAAAGCTGGGCCTGGGTGAACAGCGTCATTGTTGCCGAATACTGTGCCAAGTAAATCATGCGAAGGAAAATAGACTGACCATGCCACAAAACCAGGCACTTGCCCTTGATGACTGTACGACGGTTGACCGCTTATCGGGTATACATCAGTGCCAAACCCATAATTGACTGATTCCCCGTTGTTTAGTTTTGCTCTAGTTACCATCAGCTGATAATTTGCAGCCGAAATTACCTTCCCAGAACTTAAACCACGATGCCACAAGCTCATGTCGTCAAGAGTCGATGCAATTGCACCCGCCGCATAAATCCAACTACGGTCAACGATTTCGGGAGTAAAATACGCATTAGGTTCATCGCTATTTGCGGTATAACCTCTCACAATTTGCTTTGAACTTACCCCTTTAGTCACAACAAACGAATTCTTCATGCCTAAAGGAGAAAAAATATTCCGCTGCAAATACTCGCTATATGTCAGACCAGAAGCGGCTTCAATCACCTTTCCTAACAAAATATATCCGGTATTTGAATACGCATAATCAACACCAGGCTTTGTCAGCACTGGCATTTTACTCACTACATTGATCACTTCATCAATGGTGGCGTATTTGTCCCATCGCTGCCTGATCCCTACATCCGAGTTGTAATTTGGCAGCCCAGAAGTATGACTTAGAACACTTTCAATCGTTAGCTTTGCGTACTCAACTGGAAGATCTGTAATAAAATCATCCAGAGTATTTTTTAAGGATAAATTATTATTCTCAACGAGTTGAAGTATCGCAGCGGCCGTAAACTGCTTTGAGATTGAGCCGATCTGAAAAATACTATCAACTTTTAAGGGGTCACGAGTGCTTATATCTGCAACCCCAAGTGCGCCTTTGAAAATATGCTTTCCAGATTGCTCGATACTGATTGCAAGTCCCGGCTTATCCGATGATGCATGGCAAGCTAACATGACGGAAAAATCGTGTTGTTTTGCATTCACACAGGTAACAAAAAATAGAGAGCTAAACAGTAACTTTTTTACCATGGTAATAAACACGCCTTTGCAAAGAAAATATAACGCCGCCAGCAGAGGCCGAAAAAACAGAGCGAAGCGGCAGTTTTTTCGGCCCTCTGGCTGGCCTTATTAAAAGTTTTACCCTCCATCTGCTAGCTTCTTAATTTCTTCATATAAAGGCTGCCCACTTTCAGATGCGGAGTTTAATTGTATTTCCCGTTCTTGGTAATTGTGGTGGCCAAGTTCTTTGCAATGCTTATAAATCTCCATCAGCATAGTTGGGGAGTTTTTCTTGCAGATATGTATCCGATTATTGTCGTACTCCGGAAACTGCGAAATTGTTATATCTATAAATGTATCATCGACTTCAAGCCACACATGACTTTTTACTGAGCTGTACTGCTCGAGTGCATTTCCACACCATATGATTTTAGATTCTATACCTTTTTCTTTCAGGTACATGGCAAGGAAATTACTAGCGATGTCACATGACCCAAAAGGAAAAGAATTAAGCTCATTCCATCGGCCTAGCTTGTATAAACGGTAGGATTCAAGCTCTGCGGCCTTTACTAGGGCATTCCTAAATCTATGTACATACTCTTTAAGCAATTTTGATCTCCGAGGACTTTTAATACCTTATATGGATTTTTATTACTAAAGTTTTGTTTGAGCTTGATTAACCATATCTTGAAGCGCATCGATAATGTTCGTTTCTTTCTTTTGTTGTTTTGCTAAATTAAGTGCTTGAACAAAACCTTCATAGGATTGATTAAATTTTTTCACCTTAGCATAACCTTGAGCAAGTTTCATATGCGCATATGAATGTTCTGGGTAATCACGTACAAATTGCTCTAATGTCTTAAGCGCTTCTTCTTCTCGCAGGTTCATTTGCTGTTGCTCTGCAAATTCTACATAAATATCAACAGGGGCTGAAACAGTGAAGCCAAACTGCTTAGATAAATCTGAATAGTAACTTTTAACGACTGATATGTTCGCATATTTAGCCAACTCAGGGGTGATTTTAAAATTAACATCAGCATACAAATACTCTAGCCCACTCGTTATCGCAGGTAATATGCCACTCATGTGAGTACGCTCTGGATAGTGTTCAAATTTCCAGTCTAGATTAACGGGTTTGTTCCTTTCCATGTTGGTTAATAGCTCTAATGTACCCGTATAGAATTGACTACCTTCACCAGCAACCGAAATAAAAAGTTTTTGTTTAGGACGGTTGCTTTCTATTAGTTTTTTTGAATTTTGAATTATTTCATCATAACTCCACCATCCATTGGCGCTTATAGCTAAGTAATTATTGAACAGTTCTGGGCGCTCAAATAAAGCTGAAAGTGCTAATGTCCCACCATTTGAATGACCAATAATTGTTCTGTGAGGATAGGTAGTATAATTTTTATCAATATACGGAAAGAGCTCATCATTTAGAAATTTTAAAAATTTATCTTGCCCTGAATCAGGCCATTTAGATTTTACAAATGTTTGAAATTTGGTTTGTGGCTCACCGTTTATCTTAGGGAGATAGTCACGAGGACGATTTGTTGTTTGAATACCAACAACCATTGTTTTGGGTATTTGTTCATAGTCGACTAGAGACTGCACTATGCCCGTGACGGTATGAAAATGGTGTTCACTATCAAGTAAATAGATAACATATAGAGAATCACCTGTATTTACTCCCTTTGGTATATACACTGAAATAGGTCTATCTTCGCCAATAATTTCAGAATGTATAATGAAATTTTCTCCAATAGTCACTTTATCTAACGCAGAAGACACAGATGCAGAAGCCTCAGATATAGCAACGGTAAAAACAAAGAGTAATGAAATTAAAAAACGCATCAAAGTCCTTTTTGTGATTTTGATTGTGATTTAAAAACCTAATACTTGCATTGTTCGCATACGTACTTACCTCATTAGACCAGTAAAAACGCGCACTCTTAATTATATGTATTAACTAAAAGCTAACAGCTTTCTATCGCTTTTCATATACAAGAATCCATCATAAAAACGCGCATGCTTGTTCTCAAAACCTATTATCTAAAAACAGCAACTTTTAAGGGTTTAACTTTAAAAACAATATAATCAGACACTTAGCATAACCCCCGCCGATATCAACTTAAAATCACTCAATACCAAGCGATTGAAAATATACGGTATAACGATCCAGTTTCAGCCATTAGTGGTACGCAGTTGAACGCTGGATATAGGAGATAATTTTTAGGGCAATGAGGTTACAAGCTTGCGATTCACCAGCCGAATGCTAGCTAGTTTTGAGCCTAGATTTTTATGACGGACTTTAATATTGAGAAATGACTTAAGTTTGGCTTTGTTGCACATCAAAACTTGCCGGTTCGACTGCCATGAAAGCTCACAATCTCAGCCCCAGTATCGACATTATCGCCAAAATAACAGTAAATAATCGTACCTAAATTTACACAAATTCAGTCATATTCATATCGAAAATTTACTTTAACTTTCAAGTGTCAGCATCAAAGTATACTGCCCCTAAAAATAGGTTATCAAAATCTGGCCATCCATTTTAGATCAACAACATAATGCACTTTTGGTTTGTCTACAACTTGTACGAGCTAAAATTGCTTAAATGAGAGTCATCAACAGTTGAAGGGCTAAAGCTAAAGCATAAAAATGAGCTAACTCATTAAAAAATGGTGTATTTAAGACATGCTAACCCACCCAATAAAACAAATGGGCAGTGATTGGTTTGGTTAAGCAGTATTACAGTTAGTTGCTGTGAAAGTGCTGACAGCTTGCCGCAAAGTGCCGTCGTCGCTTTTCTAGATGTTCGCAGTAATCAGTGAGTGCTTGCAGCGTACCCACCGGACCATGAAATAGCTTGCCAAACTCAGTGGTGAGCTTGAGCCAATTGTCATGTGGGATATTTAATCTTGCAAGTAACTTAGCGCTATTTATACTGATTGCCCCACGTTTATCACTTCGAATAATTCGACCTGTATCATCGACCAATTCAAGGTAATCCGATAATAAAAACGCAATGCCATTGGGCTGGTTGTCGCGCTCATTACCGATAAAAGGCAGTAGATTTTTAGGTTGCTCACCTTTTAATGCGGCCCGAATACGCAGCTGAATACTGGTATGGTCGGATTGTTCTGGTGTATCAGCCAGTTGCGCTCTAATAGGATTCAAATCAACATAGGCCATACAAGTTAACACAGCGGCTTCATCGAGCAGGGCTTGCGATTTAAAGCGACCTTCCCAGAAACGACCTGTACAGTTATCTTCTTGATTTGCTTGTCTTGCTATCGGTTCATTAAGGCAACGCATAAACCATGAAATATCGCATAATCGGCTGCGGTAAATTGCGATTGAATGCCTTAATCTGTTGACCTCGTGAGCTTCAACTAACTCACCTTTGGCGAATTTTTGCGTTAATCCATCGCCTTTAAACAGCTTATGCCATTGCTCAAGTACTTCGCGGTCAGTCCAACGATTGGCGCTGTCGATATCGACCCGCAGCACCACATGCAGATGATTGGACATCACTGCAAAGGCCGCCACATCAATAGCAAAAACCGCTTCGAGTTCAAACAGTAGCAATTCTACCCATGCGCGGCGATGGTCATAGTTTTTTCCCGAATAGGCATCATCGCCACACAAAAATGCACGCCGCACCACGCGGCTACAGCAATGGTAATAGGGAGTATCTTCAACACTTATCTGAGTTCTACGTGGGCGCGGCATACAAACCTCCTTGTTTAATGCTTAACCCAAGCATAGTCGGTGGTTAATTACCATGCCATTAAGACTGGATGTCCATTTTTCTTTTACCTTCCCAGAAACGACCTGTGCAGTTATCCTCTTGATTCGCTTGCCTTGCGATGGGTTCGTTGAGGCAGCGCATAAACCAACTGATATCACATAAACGGCTGCGATAAATGGCAATTGAATGCTTTAATCTGTGAACTTCATGCGCCTCAACTAACTCACCTTTGGCGAATTTGTGCGTTAATTCATCGCCTTTAAACAGCTTATGCCACTGCTCAAGTACTTCGCGGTCAGTCCAACGATTGGCGCTGTCGATATCGACCCGCAGCACCACATGCAGATGATTGGACATCACAGCAAAGGCCGCCACATCAATGGCAAAAACGGCTTCAAGTTCAAACAGTAGTGATTCTACCCAAGCGCGGCGATGGTCATTGTTTTTCCCCGAATAGACATCATCACCACGCAAAAACGCACGCCGCACAACGCGGCTACAGCAATGGTAATAGGGTGTGTCTTCAACACTTATCTGAGTTCTGCGTGGGCGCGGCATACAAACCTCCTTGTTTAATGCTTAACCCAAGCATAGTCGGAGGTTAACAACTGCGCTATTTAGGCTGGGTGTCCACTTTTACTGTTTGGCTAAACAAACAGCAGAAGCTTTAGTTAAAATTGGCATTGTTGCACCTGTAACCTTCTAAAATAGGGATATTTTAGTAGAGCCCTCTGGGATACTTCTAGTTAAATAAAGAGGCGGTGAGTCACTGGGGAAACAATGAGAATTGATGTGTAGCAACAACTGACGATAACGTTATCTTGCTTTTGGGCAAAAAGAAAAGCCCGCGGCTGCGGGCTTGGCGTCACTTAAAATCAGCGGAATAAAAGGACTGACTTAACGATACGTCAGCGTCGTAGTATCCGTTAACTTGTCGTTATCTTTAACGGTCAGTTCAACTGTGTGTTGTCCACGGCGGGCAAGGCGCAATACCACTTGACCGTTAGCGCGGGTGCCGTTGTCGAACGTCCACTTATGTTGCTTGATTACGCCATCGGTATCGTAGCTAGTCGAGATAAACATATCGACGAACAATAAATTGATACGTTGAATTTGCGCAACAGGCGGTTGTTTTACCTCTCCAACCACCACAGTCACAGTTTGTGACGTGCTATGGGTTAAGCCATCGTTGTCAGTCACAGTTAGCGTGACCAGATACTCGCCGCTTTGGCTGTAACTGTGAGTCACTACCTCACCCACTGCCACTGTGTTATCACCAAAGCTCCACTCGGCAGACACGATTTGTCCATCGCTGTCGGTTGAAGTGGATGTCAGTTGCACTGCAGCACCATTCACCACTTGAGTAAAACTGGCCACTGGCGCGACTTTTTCCGCTTCGAGCAAGAGTGAAATCACCACAGGATCGTGATCCGATGAGCGATACGCATCAGTAGCGAATAAGTCTTGGATTTGAGCAGGCGTCTTAAACTCTTCGTTGTAATCCAAAACGCGCGGTTCGTCGGTATTGATATGCCATTCAGTCACATCCACCACTTTATCTAACAAGGCAGCGTTTGCTAAAGCATGGTCCAACTGACCCGATTCTGCCGAGAACACATAGGAATAAGGGTTCGGCTTTTCAAGTTTGGCAAACAGCTCACTAAAGCCCGCGTTACCTAACGCCGTTAATGGATCTTCCTTCGCATAGGCGTTCAAATCACCAATCAGCAGTACACCTTGATCTGGATATTGCTCGCTGATCCATTGACCTGCAGCCGTCGCCGCACGGGTACGAGTGATATTACAGTTGCCTTGACCATCATTGAGATCAGGATCGCCCGCACATTCACTGCCCTTAGATTTAAGGTGATTAACCGCAACAACCACGCCCTCTTCACTGCCGTTAACGCTAAAGGCTTGGGTCAGCATTGGACGGTTTTTACTGTCATCAAACAGGGGCTTTTGATCGCTATCTAATGGCGAATTGGCACTGGATAGAATGCGTGCAGCGCCCTGCGGCGTGACTTTATCGCTACGATAAATCAAGCCAACTGTGATGGCATCGGTGCCAATCGCATTCATGCCTGTTGGCGCGATATAAGCATAACGCGCTTCACCCACAGCGGCATTCAAACCTGCGACTAAATCAGCAATGGCCGAATTAGCGCCAAAGCCATCATTCTCGATTTCCATCAAGCCAAATACGTCGGCACTAATGCCCACCATGGCGCTGACAATCTTCGCCTTTTGACGCTCAAATTCGCTCAACGTATTGGCACCACGGGCAGTTGGGAAACCTGCACCTTGACCATCACCATTGAAGTAGTTAAGCACGTTAAAGCTAGCGACTTTTAGATTACCGCCCTCAACCAATGTGGGTGCGATTGGACGTGGGTTCTCCGCTACAAAGTTCACCGTCTCGATTGGCATAATGCGATACAAATTAAAGCCATAGTGCATCACACCCGTAAGCGATGTGGCTTTATCGCCTACACGCACAGTGTTTGATGCGCTCAAACCAGGAGCGGGGAATTGCACAGGATCAGGATTCTGCGCCGTTAAACCATCATCCAATAAAATACTGTCACGTTGGTTAGCAGCGCTCACTGCCAGCGCATCCGCGCCCGGTGCAGCCACTTGCGTACCAATAAAGTGGCGCTGACTGCCTAATGAAATCTCGCCGTAACGACCTAGGTTGTAGACTTCGTTCACCACTAAATCTTGGCTGAAACGAACACGCATGCCCTCAAATGGCTCAAAATCATCACTGCTGTTAACCGGTAAGGTCACCACAGCCGCTGTTGGCAATGCTTGTGCAGTGGCACACAACTTATGATCTGATACAGTCGTTAGTTCAGTTAAGCCTTGATATTCAGTGACTTTGGCTTTTAAACGAATACGATCGCCCGCCACATACGCAGTAGGCGCAGTGCCGGTATACACAAACACCCCTTCCGAGGTTTGTGGATCGCTATCGGCTTCGTTATCAGCCATTTGTACAAAAATGCCCTTAAGACCGGCTTCTTGATTACTGACGACAACCGCTTCAACCACTAAGGTTTGACCATTAAGAGGACTGGCAGCGCCCGCGCCTTGAAGCGCATGAATTGCTGTGGCTTCTTCGCCGCACACTAAAGAACTCGGTGGAGGGTCGACGGGATCGGTTGGCGTGCCCGCGCTGAATTTACCGAGATCAGAAATATCATCCTTCGCAAAACCTAACCAAGTGCTAAAGCTGACAGCATCGTCACTGATGGGATCGGCAATCAGCTGATCAGGATTACGGCGCAGGGTGTTGTCTTGAGTGGATAAATCACCACTGCCCCACTCGGCACCGGGATCGACACCAACTTGACCTAAACTATCAATCACTTGATTTTGATAAGTCAGTTCAATCGCATCGTCGCCGTTAAAGAAGCTGGCGTTACTCTGTTGATTGGTAACCGCAAGAATATCGGCAGACGCGTCGTTATCGGCAACCACATACGTCGCCCCCGCCGCTAATGACCCAGTGAGCGCTATGGTCGTACCGACGTTGGTGCTGCCATTGAAATAGAAACGCAATTGGTATTGGCTTAAATCAATAACGCCCGCAGTTGGGTTATACAGTTCGATGGCTTTATTGTTGCTGCTGCCTTCGACGTATTCTGAAATGATCACATTATCCGCGCCATGGGCAAGCCCACAAACGCTGCTGATGGCTAACGCCAGCACAGTTTTAGTGTTAAACATTGAGACCCCTAAATGTATTGTTTTAATATTTTGTATTGAATTGCGATTTAATTGATGTGCTTAGATGCTTCAAGATGATGTCACCTCGAACACTGACAATACTATAGAGGATTAAGGTTACAAATTGGTTGCGCCAAAGTTGCAACTTAAGGTTGATATTATTGGTGCGATTTAGCGATCAGAACTAGGAAGAAAGCAGTACGGGGAATGCTGGCCGCCCATTACAAATGCGGCCAGAAATAATCAATGTAATGGGTATAAATCGCTCTTAACAACATAAGCAGAGCCAATGGATGAAAGCCCCGACGCAGGGCTATAAGGGCTCAAGTTTTTCATCGAGTAAACTGACCAGCAGTAACTCACCTTGGGCGTTCACCCTAAACTCGCCGTATTTAGCCGCACTGAAATGATCGGCTTGCCCTTCTTCAAAGAAAAAGCTGTTCGATGCGAGCTTGATTTGATTACCACGAACACGAAATTGCACCCGCAGCTGATCTTTACCCAGCGCTTGGTCGGTATAAAAATCCATAAAACGCGCCACTTTTTGCCCATCTAGTGCCAGCAACAACTGACCCTGCATTTGTTGCGGCGCTAAGGCGCTGTTCACATCGCGGGCAATAGCATATTCCAGCGCCATGTAATCCCCCTGCATTAACGAGCGCGGATCGACTGGCGCTAATGCAAAGCGCACGACTTGGCCGTGATTAAGCAGTTGTTCGAATTTGAAAATGCGCCAATTCACGCCAGCGAGAATCGCAACAGTCGTGAACAATACTATGCCCAGCGACCATTTATGTGAAGCTGCCAGTTTTCCCATCACATTGCCCATCACATCGTCTCCTTGGCATTTTCATTGGCAGGAAATAACCGCCACACCAGCATCCTTGCCACCAGCAACAGCGCGCCTAAACCCATCAAATAAGCAGATTTCAGCAGTAGCGTTGTTTCTAAGGAATAATAATATCCGCTGACAAACAACAGCGCCGACACAATTCCCATGCCTTTTAGCCAAGGCTCATTGCAATAATGGCCAAGCAGAATCAATAGGATAGCCGTCGATAATCCCTGCATAGGTAAAGATAAACCGCTAATAACCATTAAACCGAGAAAACAGCCTATCGCCGCCATTGAGTTAAGTGATTGTTGGCGTTTGCGAAATACGCTGACCAACAATAATCCGCAAATGACAAAAATAATCGACAGATGGCTTAGCGTGAACCACAGACTTTGTTGCCAAGGACTGAATAAGGCTTCAAAAATACTGTCCATGCTAAAGGCATGCATCAGTTGCAATGTAATTAATGCCAGTGCAAAGCCGTAGATAAGCATGCGCGCGCGGCGGTAATGACGTCCGAACCGATTGATATTGAACAACACTAAGCTAATAATTAAGGCAAACAGACTTGGGCTGACATTGAGCCATTCGAATTTAGCCATGAGGCCAATCACGCACCAACTTAAGCCAAACGCGAACACAAACTGGGCTAATCCATGGGCAATTAAGCCCCACAACAGCAAGAGAATACCTGCCATACACAGATACCAGTTGAGGCTAAAATCATTGTCGATTAAATCATAGAATCCCCAAGCCACACTGATTAAACCACTCAAACAGGCGGCAAAAGCAAATTGCTCAATGAAGATCTGTTGCCGCGGCAAAAAATACAAACCAATGCCCACGGCTAAATAGGTTAAGCCGATAAATAAGGCGACGCCCTCACCTACCCGCTCAAAAATAGCGCCAAATGCCGCCATCATAAAACCCAATAAAAACAAAGCGGCTATCCAAGCGGCAAAGGCCTGCATAGCGGCAATATACCAAGGAATATCCTGGTTTTCAGGCATTTGGGGCGTATTGACTTTGCCCTCGGCATACAAGGATTGCCACAGGGTTATCAGACTGGATTCACCCGATGCATCAATTGAAGCGGCATTATCTTTTGAAGGAGACTTTAAAGGAGTCGCTACTGAACTCGTTAAAGAATTGGTCACCATGTCGCCATCCGGTAAGCCATTATTGTTGCTCATGAATGTCTCCCACTTTCCCTTGGGTCGCTCTCGCTGCGGGCTCAGGTTCTAATTCTGACATAGATTCTGACAGTGGTTTAAGCTTGCGACTGAGTTCCTTTAACCAAATACTCAAGCCTGTGCTTGCTAAAATGATATAAAGCCCAATAAACAGAAACCCGCCTATGGGATCATTGTCCTCAAACATCAGCCGGATCAGTAACGCAGCGCCCACGGCAATCAAGCTAAAACCGCCCAAGGCCAAGGGATAAATGCGCGGTAAGCGATAGCGAAAAATAACGAATCCAAATATCAGATGGGCAAAATAACCACAAATGATCCAAGTACTCGCGCCATCAGACTTAAAAAGATCGTCGAAAATCAACCAAGTGATTAACCAAGTAAAACAACCCATAGCAAACAATGAGCAGGCATATTCGAGGATTGGCGCGTGCCAACGCCCCGCGACGTTACGGCCTAACAATACAAAAGCGTAATAAAAAGATAAATTCAAACAGATAAAGATCAGCAGTTGGCTTTGCTCATCCAAGAAAGCTCCCCATAAATGGGAAAAGGAATCCAAAAATATCCCTATGCTTAGGTTAATAAGCCCCACCAACAGCAGCCATAAACCATCGAATCCTGCCACCCACGCAAAGGGTAAAATCACTAACGCCCATAGGGCGAATAGCTGCCAAGGATCGGCGCCCGTTTGGTAGGTTTGTCCAACCAGCGCTAATAAACCGCCCACCAATACGCTCGCGGCCAGTAACACGCCATTGGCTGTCGTCGCACCAAATCTGCTGTCGTTGCTGTCGTTGCATTGATTACTGTGGTTACTATGACTGTGACGAAGGTAATGGGAAGCCGCAGAAAGGGAATTAGCACGATAATAGAGCCAAGCAAATGCGGCGATGGCGAGCACTATCGCCACTTCAATCAGCCCGAATTTGGCAACACGCCCGAGGGATTGCCAATTGTAGGCAAAGAAAAAAATTACCCCAGAGGCAAAGCTTAACGCGCCAAACCAGAGCAATAGGTTAGCGATTAAACTGCGCCAGCTCGACTTATCTGGCAACACTGTAACCTGCCGATAAAGCGTATTCGCTTGCTCTTGCGTGATATGTCCCTGTTCAACCCAGCCACACACTTGAGATTTTATCTGGCTCAATGTGAGTTCTCCCTCATCCTGTTTGCGCTAGCTTACTATGACCTATTCAAAATTCGCACAACATCGACAGCGTTGAGTAAATTAAATTGTGTATACTTGTAAAAAATCATTAACCTTTCGCATGATTAGGGGTGACCATGGTAATAAGACTGTTGTATCGTCTACTCTTTAGTTTCATCTTAGGGATCAGCGTATTTTCGGCCGCAATCGCCCAAGATAACAATCAGCCACCCACAGCACCTAATACAATAGTCCCCAATACAACAGCCCCCAACACGATACCGACTATTCGTGTCGGTGGTTATCCATTTGCCCCCTATGTGGATCTACAACAGGATGGCCGTTACACAGGCCTCACCCTCGATATCATTAATGCATTGAATCAAATACAACAAGAAGTGTTTTTTGAATTTACCGTCACCAGTATTGAGCACAGATATAAAGCCTATATGTTAGGCCGCTTCGACATGATGATATTTGAGAATCCCGCCTGGGGATGGCAAAAAATTGCGGATCAGTTTATTCCGCTAAATATGATAGATGGAGAAGTGTTTATTGCGCTTAGGGCCAAAGCCCATAATCAAAATTATTTCAAAAACTTAACCAATAAATCAATCGCATTCGTTAAGGGCTATCACTATCAGTTTGCCCACTTTGAAACTGATACTGAAACGCTGAAAAAGCAATTTCGCCCTTTGTTTGTTAGCAACAATAGAGCCTCTATCGAAAGCATTTTGCGCGAACGGGCTGATATCGCTCCTGTCACTCATTCCTATTTACAGTATTATTTAAAGGCTAACCCACAAGACAGGCATTTACTTTTAATATCAGATAAATGGGACCAAAAGTACGATAATGGCATCTTGCTTAACCACAGTTCATCACTCGATGCTAAGAAGCTAACACACTGGATTCAGCAGCTCATCAACAATGGCAAACTCACCGAACTCGCTGCCCAATACGCAATCCAGTCGAGCCAATAATTTTTTATTCACACTATTAGCGCAGTTAGTTTCGCCAAGTCGTTAACGCGTCAAGCGCGATGATTATCTGAGCATGATTAGCGATTTATGCGACAGACAACAGAGGCCCAAGCATTGCCAAAGTGCCAATCAGCAAAAAAATTAAAGCCTGCACTATAATCATCTGGCCACTATTTGGCGGGCTTAAAGTGGCAATATAAAACTGCCAAATTGCAAAGATCCCGTAATTCATCCCAAGAAATAACAATAAGCTATAGGCATACATACCTGGGATCACTCTAAGTGCACAGGCCAAAAGTACCGCAGTTGAGGCCACAAAAAACACTGACTGACAATGAAATAAACAGCGCAGCATTTGCTTGCTCTGCTGGGAAACATTGGCCTTTAACAGCGGCGCCAATAGAACACGCTTACCATAGATCAAATGGTATCCACAGACTCCAGCACTCAAGACAGTTGCTGCCATTAATGTTAAAACCATACTGCTCCTCGTTATTGCTCATATTGGCTGGTGTTTGAAGATAAAGCGTAAACAGAACTAAAATTGCAACCCTAGCGATAAGACCCTGAAAACCCCAGTTGAGTTTCAGCAGAGTGCAAAAAGGAGCCCTTAGGCTCCCTTACATCACATATTTCAATTCACAATGCTCAAAGTCAAATGCTCAAAATCACATGCTTAAAAACCTGTGCTGACTCAAACCTGCCGACTACATAGTCGCCATAGTCCAATAATCTAAACGCTTTTGTGGATCGGCTAATAGGTTTTTACATTCTTCTTTATATTTGCCCATTAACGCACCTAAGTTACTTGAGCCCCCTAAGCTTTCGATTTGACGCGCTTTCGCGTCGGCAACTGCTTGAGTCACTTCAGCTTCAGAGCTGTATTTCTTGGCTAAATTCTCAGATTCAATTTTAGAGCTTTTTAAACGCTCACCCACAGCCTGCATTTGCGGTGCATTCATCGCCCCAATAGCTTCTGAGCTAATTTGGTAATAAGCGGCACACTCAATGGCTTCTTTACTAAACGCTTTTTCTGCTTCATCAGCCCAAACTGCGGTACTGGCACTCAATACTAAACCACCTAATACCAATGTTTTTACCTGAGTTAACATGTTACTTTCCTTTTAATCGTCATAAATAAACCTACTCAAGCCCTGGGTGGATCTCAAGCTCGTAGATATAAAAATCTTGGTTACGCACAAAGCCTAAGCCTTCATACAAGCCCTGTGCGCGCTGGTTTTTTTGCTGTGTTTCTAACATCAAATAACTCATATTATGCGCTTTGGCATAACTGGCGGCCTGCTGCACTAACGCTCGCCCAATACCGACACATCGGGCATGTTGAGTCACATACACATCATTGAGGATCAACATTGGAGCCATACGTAACGATGAAAAGCTGGGATACATTTGCACAAAGCCTAATCCAAGCCCTTGATTATCTTTGGCAATAAATATCACCGATGACTCATCTAATAATCTTGCTTGAATAAACTGCTCCGCCGCCGCAACATCATCCCTGCGCCCATAAAACTGTCGGTACTCATTGAATAACACTGCAATCTCATGGGCTTGAGTCACATCTGCTCGAGTTATAATGCTTGCCATGGGCCTTTCCTTGGTATCGTTAGAGTGTTGGCGGGTGTTGTCGCAATCGAAATTGCAAACTGTTTTTCACCGCTGGCCACTCAGCATCAATAATGGAATACACCACAGTATCGCGAATTGTGCCGTCTTTAAGAATTTTGTGATTACGCAACACACCATCTTGCTTAGCACCTAGTCTCGCAATCGCTTGTCTGGAGGCTTGGTTATGCCAGTGAGTTCGAAACTCAACGGCAATGGCATCTAAGGTTTCAAAGGCAAAGGTCAATAGTAATAACTTAGCTTCGGTATTGATCCCCGTACGCTGGGCACGTTTTGCATACCAAGTGTAGCCAATCTCAAGGCGACGATTTTCAGGCTCCCAATTGCAAATTCGCGTGCAGCCGACAATTTCACCGCTCACTCTATCCCGCACAGCAAAGGGAAAACTCTGACCCCGCGCTTTTTCTTCGAGGGCTTTAGTCACATAGGACTTCACCTCGGCGGGTTCTGGCACACTAGTAAACCACAAACGCCAAAGCTGACCATCTGTTACAGCTAAACTCAATGCCGCCACATGGGACAAAGATAAAGGCTCAAGCACAATATGCTCACCCGTTAAACAACCTAAGTTATCTTCACAGCCCACAGTCTCGCCTCCGTTAGATAATAGAAAAGTGTGTTGTTGCGCACATTTTTATCTAGCCTAACATTAAACGAGAATAAAAAAACACCCTATTTTCAGCATGATTGGACAAATTTGTCCTATTGTCGACGGCTTAGATTACCTAAAGCTTAAGAGTGTAAAAAATTTGAGAAATGAGTGAATGGCAGTTAAATCCGCTTGGAGTCAATACTGCTATCACAGAATACGTCGCGAAATGAGATAAGCAATCGGGGCCAATAACAGCAAACACCTAAATCTGCGTTCAGTATTTAAGCGTTTGCTATCCGTTGAAGCTAGCCACCATAGTTAGAGGCAAAAGTTAAAATCTAAAGTTAAAAGCCATGCACACTGTTACTGACCCTAAACCAACCCGCAATACTATTGCGCTGGGCTAAGGTTTTAGTCACTTCATGGGGAAATCGCTCACTGAGAAAAATCACAAAATGACCCATTTTAGGTGCGATGCGTTCAATCTCAATATCAGCTTCATCATAGATAATCAACTCGCCACAATCAGCCGCTTTCCAGTCAGGATTTAAGAAAAACACTGTGGTTAAGATACGGTTTTGACTGCCTTTTAGCGCATCGACATGCTTTTTATAAAATGCCCCAGGCTGATATACCGCATAGTGACTTTCATAGTCGAATAACCCCATAAACAAACGACGATTTAAGCCATTTTTGAGTTGCGTCATCAGTTCAAGATATTGGGCATCAGGCTCGTTGTGCTCTTCTAGCCATTGTATTCTGTCGCGGCGAATGTCGGGGTTTAATTGCTGCTCTGCGCCACGACCAATGGACGCAGCTTTTAGCTCATGTGCTTGCGTTGATTGAATTTTTTCCAATAGCACTTGGCTTATATTGTTTGGAACTAAGTCAGGTAAAAAGATATAGCCTTTGTCTACTAAGGCATCAGCGATCACGTCCAGCATTGCTTCACTTAATTGCGAAACCATTATGCTACATCCAATAAAAGGGCTACGCTTTTGCTGTACTCAAGGGCTCAAGGAGGGATTAAATGAGCCTGATTTTCGAGGGGCGTCGATACGAGATATGATTGCCATATCTCAACAGTAAATTTTCAGAATTCTAGAGTAAAGAACGCCGAATTACAATAAAATAAAAATCACTATAAACAACAGCTTAAATTCAACTAAACAGTTCAACTGGCTCATCATCTGGGCTAAGCTGCACACACTGCTCAAACTGTAATCCCAGTTTGTTCAGCAATGCCTTTGACGCGCCATTATGGGCGCTCACAATCGCCACAATACGCTCGATACCTAAACTTTTGCCTAAATCAAAAGCGGCTTTCGCGGCTTCGAATGCGTAACCCTTACCCCAATATTGCGGCAAAAATGCATAGCCTATGTCGACATTATCAAGCGTCGGCCGTTTGATTAAACCGCAAATTCCTATGGTGAATCCGTTCTCCGCAAGCACCACGGCATAAAAGCCAAAACCACATTCGGCATAACTTTTCATTGGTCCATTGAGGATATAATCCTTGGCCTGCACAAGCGTGCGTACTCCCCTGTCCCCTATATTCTCAATAAAGCCTTGGCTATTGAGCAAGACTAACATAAATGAAGCATCGGCTGGGGTTAACTGCCGCAGGATTAATCTCGGAGTACGCGCCACTTGCATAGGATTTCTCCACTAAAAATAGACAATGTTTATAAAAATATAGTCATAAGCTTTTTCATAAATAACGGACGTATTGGCTGCCGTCCTTTTGCGGTTTTTGGGGTGCCACAACCGCTGGCGTACCGACATACAAAAAGCCGACAATTTGGTCGTGTGGTTCAAGGCCTAAGGCGGCATTCACATTAGCATCGAAGGCAAAATCGCCCGTGCGCCATACCGCGCCTATGCCTAAGGCAAAAGCCGCTTGTTGCATCGCCATCGTTGCGCAGCCCGCTGCAATTTGTTGTTCAAGTACAGGCACTTTAGGGTGTTGCTGCGTTTTTGCAACGACAGTGATCACCATAGGCGCACGCATTGGCATACCCTTGGCTTTATTAACGAAATCCTCGTCGGCGCCGCTGGCTTTAGCCGCCTCAACAAAGATATCGGCTAAGGTGTTTAACCCTTGATCCGTGGCAATAATAAATTCCCATGGGGCTAATGCACCATGATCTGGCACACGAATGGCAGCATCTAAGATGATTTTTAATTGACTCGCATCGGGAGCGGGAGCGATTAATCGCGGGGTCGATTGACGGGTGAGCAAAAGTTCAATAGCGTCCAAGTTCTTATCCTAGTTCGATATAAATTGCGTTCAAGCATAGCAAATTGCAGGCAAAGAGGCATAAAAAAATCCCACCGCATGGATGGGATTTAACGCTTTGATTGCGCTTGAAAATCCAGAGCTCTTTATAAAATGCTTACTTAACCCCGCAACGCTTAGCGATGAAATAATCTAGGCTAGTGTAACGGCCGCCGCCTAAGGTAAAGAGTGCCAACAACATAATGAAATAAGTGGCCGCAAACTCAATACCATTATTAAGCACAGCTAAGTTACCTGAGCTGGTCAGCCAGTCGTAATTACCATGCTCCTGCAATATTTCTTTAGCTTTCGCCAGTTTATCCCCTGCTTCAAGCACTCTGTCGTTGGCAAGCCAAGAACTGCCATCGGCAATCGCTAACCAGCCATTTGGCCAATGCACTGTCAATGCGGCGACCAACATAGTGACCATCAAAGGGATAGATATCAGCCGAGTCGCAAGCCCAAGCAGTAATAAGATAGCGCCAAAGAACTCGGTTCCCGCCGCCAATCCTGCCATTACCGCCGGCATTGGCAGGCCTAAACCCCAATCGGGATTGGCAAACCAAGCCACCGTATCGTCAAAGTGGGCGAGCTTGTTATAACCCGCTTGCATCAACACGGGCGCAAGGTAAATCCTGAGGGCTAATGGTGCTAAACCATCGAAATAGCGACTCATATTGAGCAATTTTTGGTAACGGGATGCAAGTGGCATAGTGTCTCTCTTTGACTGATGAATTGGCTTGCAGGAATAGACCCTAGCAAGCCCATAAATCTTTCATGGCCTAGGCTTTTTTTGCACTTGCCTCTTTTTCAATGGCTTCTTGATTAAGCTCGGTGAGATCTTGAATGAGTCCGCCCAACTTTTTATAAAAGTGCTTCGACTGCTTATCCGATAGGCTCGCGTTCATCGCTAGCAGTAAGGTTCCAAATGCCTCAGTATTTTTACGCAAAAAAACTTTATGTTGTTCAGACTTAAGCTCATCGGGCTGCGTCATTAGCAAGGTCAAACGCTCGGTTAATAGCGCTTTATCGGCGCGCTGGCCAAGGGCGACCTCAAACTGACGTAACCATTCGTGGCGATACTCGAGCCACATATCTAAGGTGGATAAACGCTGTTGATTATACTGATGAATAAGCTCTTTTTGTTCAGTACTCACGCTGCCAAGCCAGTCATCAAATTGCTCTTGAAGGTTTTCATCGGCCTCTTTTTGTAACTGCGTTGGGGTTTTGCCGGCAAACTCTTTGACAAGCTCCTGCTCATCTTCCCGTAATTTGGCGAGGATTTGCTTCACCTGTTCATCGGACAAGGACATTATGATGGGCAGTAACTCTGGCAAGGCAAACTCAAACAAACGAAACCAATGCCGCTTAGCAATCTCCACATGCTCGGCCCATAATACTGGTGTTAAGGTATTGGTTTTGATGAGGCTTTCGACTTCGGTTAATTGCACCACATAATGGGACAATTCTTTGGATTGGTGCCAGAGAACAAATTTCTCAATGAGGGCGTCAAATGCCTTTTGCTGCGGTTTATCTAAGGTAACGTAGTCCTCTTGCTCCCAACCGATGGCCCAATCGAGGAAATGGTAACTGAATTTAGTGGAACAGGCGCTTAAGCCTAAGAGACACACAAGTAGCATCACGCCTTTTTTCATACTGAATCATCCATCCTAGAACTGTTACTAATATGACGCTTGAGCCTATATAAAGTTGCCTCTTATATCAAACAAGTTTGTCTAATAAAGGTTTTTAATATGTTAATACTTTGCCTGCTTTAAATCGCCAATCGTGCCGCTAATCGTTATGATGCTTGGGTGATGAGCGGCCAAAAACAATCAAACCATGCGAGATAGTCGGCGCTACGACTGGGCTCCGTTTGCGCTGCCATCAATAATGCCCAGTAGCAAGCAAATACCCAGTACATGTCAATGGCGGCAGGCACGGCCGCTACGGCGTGGGACGTGACATAGGGATGTTGACTCAGATACTGCGTCACTAACTCGTTTTGCTGGGCTGGCGTTAACGCATGGGTCGCTAACACTACGGCTAACTCACACAGTGGATGCGACGCCGTCGCATACTCAAAATCGATACAATACAAGCGGTTGTTTTTGAGTAACAGATTGTGGGGATTAAGATCGCGATGGCAAAACTGCGGCTTAATTAAACAAGCCGCTAAGTCATCACACCAATGTTTGATGTCGATTTGAATACCAAGCAGCTTAGCCACTCGCTCACTCCAATCGTGCGTGAGCGCAAGAGATGCCTGATAGGCAAGCATCTGCTGGTGATATTCCTGCCATTGCTCTGTGATACTAATGGCATAAGAACCTGTGGGCAGTTCCCGCAATTGCAGCAATAATTCCAGCAGTAAATTCGCAGCTGAGTTGGGATGCTTATCTTGCTGTATTGGCATCAGCCAAGGTTCAGGATTTAAATAAGCTTGTTGTGAATAGCCGTGATATAAAATACCCAAAGACGACTGCCCCAGCACAAAATCAGCGGCACTGGTTTGGCGCTCTAAGGCAGGCCAATGGATGAAGCGTTTACGTTGAAAGCGTTCGCTATCAATCACATTGTGTTCAATTACTGCACACTCTGCAACGCTCGCTACAGCACTTTCGATAAGGTCACTCTCAATAAAATCACTGAGGTAGTAGCGCTCATCTTCACTCACCCACAGCAGTGCTGGGGCAAGTTTAGCTTGGGCGAGTTGTTGCCAGTAAAAACGCTCCTGCTCGCGGAAGCAAAAACTGTCCGCCGCATCGGCATTGACCCGCAGCACATAACTGCCTGCAGGCGTAGTGATCTTGTAGTTATGATTACTCAAGCCGCCGGAAAGCTCGCAAATGCTCAGCACTTGCTCAAGTCCAGCTCGTTTGAGTATGGGCAAGAGTGCGTTGAATGATTCGCCCGCTGTGTATTGCATGGCTGCGATTACATCGAGCATTAACTGAGTAACTTCAAGGCATTGGCCTCACGGGCGTCGGCTAACGCAGTGCGCCACAGGAAATACCCTACTACAGCAAGCCCCACATAGAGTACGAATAATAACGAGGTCAGCATCAAGCCTTTGCTGAGATAAAGGTAAATCGACACTATGTCGATAACGACCCAATAGAGCCAATTTTCAAGTACTTTCTTCGCGACTAAATAGGTCGTCATCACAGCAAAACAGGTCGTGGCCGCATCTAAATATGGGAATGCGGCCTGAGTATACGTCGCCATGCCGTGACCGACTAATAACGAAATAACGCCTGTCACCGCGATCAGTTTCAAGTGAGTTTTCAGCGGCCAAGTGGTCACTTTGACCCCTTGATGTTTATCGCCGCCTTGGGTCCAGAGCCAATATCCATAGAGCGCCATCGCCATATAATAGATATTCAGCACTGACTCCATCAGTAACGACACCTTCCAAAACAACACAGTGTAAATGGCGGTACTGGCAAAGGCCGCCGCCCAGCACCAGACGCTCGCCTTCATCGCCAGCAGTAGATATGCCATGGCTAGCAATACCGCCAAAGCTTCCCATGCGGTCATCACATGGACTTCACCAAAGGCCGCATTCATACTCTCGACCATGGTTAACCATAAATCTGTCATTGTGTTGTTCTCACTGCCTATTTATCGCGTATGTGACGGTAAAGCGTTATTCGCTGTGGGCTAAATTAAGCTCACCACCGATAAACTTACACACAAATACTGCCTTGCCCCACTTCTCATGGGCGGCTTGCATCTCGGTCGCCAGCATAGTCATCACATCTAAATAATCGCCGCACACTTGTGTTGCCATCGCATTCGTGACGCGCTCGATATGAGGATAGCTATCCACCCGGCCAATGAACCACTTAATCGGATCGAGGTAGTTCTCATTGAAGGGATACATGCTAATTTCTGCGGTCAGTTTCATTTTAATTCCTTAAATTTGAGAGAAGCTGCAGCCCTTACACTGGACTACAGCTTAGTCATGAGTTAACCCAATAGGCTCATAGTGATATGTGCTATTACATGAGCTTTTACATAAACTTAACGTTAAAGCTGACGCCAATCTGACGCGGATCACCGTAACGAATATATTGCTTTTCTGCCCAGCCATTATCAGGCTCGTTACCGAAGTAGAAACCGCGCACACCGTATTCTTCATTGAACAAATTACGGCCCCATAAATAAGCCGACCATGCACTCGCCTCATAGCCCACGCGGGCATTGACGATAGTGTAGGGCTCAGAGCGGGATTCATTGCTGTCGGAATAGTAAAACTCACTCTTACCGCTCAGGTTTAGGTTAGCAAACCAACCCGAATTGGCACGATAAGTCCCACCAAGGCTGTAGGTAAAGTGTGGTGAATGGGCCAGATCGCGGCCAGTTAAATCCACCTCAGTGCCATATTTGTCCTGATACTGATAATCGCCGTAGGCGGTTTCTAACCAACCTAAGCTTGAGTAAATTTGTAGATTATCCGTGGCATACCAGGTCGCATCTAACTCAGCACCATAGTTATTCGAACTGCCTGCGTTTTCGGTGAACAAAATAAAACGCTGTGGTTTATCAGGGTCTTGCTGGGATGCCGCCACCTGTTGATCTTGTCTGTCCATATAGAACAGCGCCAGATTAGTATCGATTAGCCCCGCTAGCCAATAAGATTTAAGGCCGACTTCATAGTTATAAAGCGTCTCAGTACTGAACTCTTTTTTATCGTTCAGTTCGACAGGCAAAGTCATGTTAAAACCGCCCGCCTTGTAACCGCGCGCGACACGGACATATGCGTTGTGTGAGTCATTCAGCACTTTACTCACTGCAATATGACCACCCCACATGGTTTCGCTCGGGTCGAAATTATCGTTATTCGTATCTGAGTAATGGCTATTGCGGCGCTCTAAACGTAAACCCACAGATAAGGCATAATCTGAGCCCAGATCCGTATCGAGCTGACCAAACAAGGCATAGTTCGTCGCTTCATACTCAGAGTCTAAGACTTCATCCGGCCAAGTATTGTATTCAGAATACAATTGGTTATCTTCTTTCAGATTCATGGCGTACACACCAAGCAACCAATCTGTGCTGTCCGCAAAAATTCGGCCCTGCTCGGTAGAACTTAAGCGAAACTCTTGCGACGCGGTTTTACGCTGACCCGTTTTATCCCAAAAATAATCATATTGGCACGGCGCCAGATTGCCATAGTCATCACTGCATTGCTTAGAAGCCCAATACTCTGGGTTCGACCAATCGCCATCGTAACTGTAATGGTGATCGGTATTCGCAAAGGACGTTAACGAGGTCAACTCAAAGGTTTCGGCGCCAGAATAGGTCGCTTTAAAGCCTGCGCCTGTGGTGCGCTGGCTATCGACACCCGGTTGATCCGATGTCGTCTGGGTCGGTGAATTGGTTAAACTCCACACATCGTAGCCATTATCAAAATCGGCGTGCAGCACAGTTAAATCAAACTGCAAATCGTCAGTCGCATACCAGCGCAGCTTAGCGCGGCCGCTGAACTCATCGCGGCCATTGGTATCGTCACGACCTAAATAGAGGTTGTCGTGGTAGCCATTTTGTTGATGTTGCTGCAGTGACACACGATAAAGTAGCTTGCCAGAATCCGTTAATGGGCCAGAACTGAAACCGCTAAACGTGCGTAAATCATCATCGCCTAACGAGACTTCTGCACCATGTTCAAACACATCGGTGGGGTCGTTACTTTTCAGATAAATCAGTCCCGCTAAGGCATTCGCGCCATAACGTGTGCCCTGTGGTCCACGTAGCACTTCGACCTGTTGTAGATCGTACATGCTCGACACCATGCCAATACCGGATAAATCGATATCATCTATGATGTAACCTACAGAAGAATTAGGTGCACCTTGGTATTGCTCTTGCTCACCTACGCCGCGAATTTGAAAATATTTAGGCCGCGAACTTCCACCTGACCAGTTAAAGTTGGCGATAGAATTGAGCAGATCTTCAAAGTGCTGCGCGCTTTCATCTTGAATTTTTTGACTGTCGATAACGGTAATGCTGGAGGGCATTTTTTCTAAACTTGAGCTGCGAAAATCCGCCGTCACCACCATGACTTCCATCTCAGTGCTGGGATCGGGTTTATCGATAGCATCTGTTTGTGCAAATGCAGCAGAGCTCAGCGCAGCAGCAATGGCTAATGCCAGCGGCGCTCGGGTTAAAAACAAGCTGGGCGATACGGTTGAAAACGGGGAATGACGTTTTGACGTGTTACTGTTTAGCGTTTTACTGTTTAACATAGGACCTCAAATACATAGTTTGAGATCCGGCAACGAATAAGCGATTCAGAAGTGTGCTGTTGATTGGCCCATTCCTACGCCGGTATTAGCCGGATCAGGTTCTAAGGGTTCGTCAACTGACATCTCAGTTTGCAGTAATCAATGTAAATTCATTCGCTGCAAACACCCCTTGGCGGCGCCTAGTATACATGACGGAAATAAAAAGTGGGCACTCTTATCTCTGCGATTCAATTAAATGTCGCGAAAACCACGGCCTTTCAGTTCGTATGATGAAAATATCTTTAGTAGCCGCCTAAATCCTTTCGTCCATTTGACCGCCTATCATGATAATGCTATAGAAGGTCGCAATTTCGAAAACAGTAAGAGGATCATAGTCGATGCAGCTAAAACCTTTATCGAAAGGACGTTATAGCCAGCGATGGGAGCAAGACTATCCACTTATTGAAGCGGTTGTACTTAGCTGTATCAGCGAAATAAAAATGCTCAAAAAAGGCGCTCACCTCATGACGCAGGGGGAAGCGATGGCATCACTTGTATTGGTGAAGCAAGGTCGCGTATCACTCGGCCATACCGCGAGAAATGGTCGGTGTTTTCAATTAGGTACTATTGATTGTGATTCACAGCTGTTTGGCGAAATGGAGTTCTTCACCCAGTACCACTGTCAACTAGACATTATTGCCAGTGAACCCTTAGAAATCACGTTGATTAGCGCTGAAAAACTGCAACATTACCTCGGTCAACACCCTCAACTCGCGCTATTTTTCGCTAGTGCAATTGCGATTGACTACCAAGACACAGTGGATATTTTTACTCGGCGACTGCTCTATCCCATCAGTTATAACGTGGCATTTGATATTTACCATGAATACTTAAATGACTTGCCCGTAGATGGCTTTAGTAAACGCTATTTAGAGGCTGAACGATTTGGTACTACCGACCGAGTCTACCGTCGGGCACTACAAAATCTTGAGGAACGAGGCTTAATTGAGCGGAAAAAAGATGGCATTCGGATTTGTGATCTCAACGCACTCAAGAAATTTGTTGAAGCAGGCATATAATCGCTTTCAGCATAACCCACACTCGACTTAATTTAACAACCGAGTGTGGGATGGATGCACAGGTAAATTAACTTACCGATGGCGAGTGTTGTTCCATAGCCGATTTCATCCGACTTGAAACGATCAATAACATAAATATCGCTGCGTAAAGCAAAGGAATCACATACATCACTGTTTGTAATCCGATAATACGTTCAAAGAAAGAACTGATGGCTGGGCTAAACATCGCCCCTGCACTTCCGCTAATAAGAATATATGACACATTTTTGCTGCTGGCTTTTTTTACAAAAGACACGCCATAAGCAATAAATGCATTATAAAGCGCGGCACACACAAAACCGTAACCATAGGTTAAATAAGCTATCCAATTAAGATTATTGGTACTGACAATGGCAGAGGTGAGCACCATAGCTAAAGCAATAATACCAACTAAGAAATGGTGAATTTTTACACGAGTCACAATCACAGTCGAAATTAGGGCACCAATTAGCGCAGCGGACCAATACTGGGTAATAATATTACCCGCCTCTTCAAACGGAATATCAAATTTTTGTTTTACAAATAAAGGTGCCCAAGTTAAAAATGTATATAATGCGAGCATCCCTAAAAATAATCCAATACCCCCGCTAATAATTCCAAAATTCCACTCAGATTGTTGCTTATCTTCTGTTGAAGAAGACTGCTCACATATAGAAAAATTAGTGAATAATGTAATAATGACGGTACCTAACGCGACCAAACCTACAGCTAAATAGCTATAACTCCATGATAGTGAGCTTGTTAATGCATAAGTTGTTATCAATGGAAAAATAACACCTGCAATATTAAAAGTCGCATCCTGCACTACTAACATTGTGCTTTGTAATTTCTCTTGCCACACAGACACCACAATCGTACCAGCAATACATAGACCGATACCGCCACAAAAACCAATCAAGGTCATTGCCACCATCACAACTTGTAGGGAATTGGTTAGATGTAAAGCCAGAGCAGAAAGAGCAACCAGACTGTAACTTATCAAGGTCATTCTTTTGATACCCATTTTTTCAATAAAGAAAAATGCTGCAATCGTCCCCGCGAGTGCACCACCATTGAGCAATGAAAAGATTGATGCAACTTCGTTAACATTAGCAGCAAATTTCTCAGCTATGGGTTCAATCAACATCCCAAATTGGGTCGCAAAGCCCGCCATAATAAAATTGGCGAGAAAACTGATGGCTGTTAAAGTAATTTTATTATTCATTATGTCATTCCATAAGTGAAATGCTAAGGGTTCAAAGGATGGCTTTAAACCTAATTGAGGGCGGTTTCTAACGCGAGCTCGATCATATTATTAAAAGAGAGTTGGCGTTCTTCGGCCGTTGTTTCTTCACCGGTTAAACAATGATCCGATACCGTTAAAATGGCTAATGATTCGATACCTTGTTGGTGTGACAATCCATAAAGCCCCGCCACTTCCATATCAATACCTAATACCCCAAAACGCTCAAGTGCGGGGATCATATCTTCATCGGGATCGTAATAAAGATCACCACTAAAGATATTGCCAACTTTTACACTAATACCTTTCTCATTCGCTGTTGTATAGGCTTTATGCAATAAAGAAAAGGTCGCAGAAGTTGCCATTTGGTAGCCGCTACTACGCTTAGCGTTAGTAGGTGAATCCGTACCTGCGGCTTGGGCTAAAATAACATCTCGCATTTGTACATGTTTTTGTGTTGCACCTAAACTGCCAATACGAATAATGCGTTTCACGCCAAAATAATTAATCAGCTCATGGCCATAGAGCACCATAGATGAAATACCCATACCATGCCCCATAACGGAAATGCGTTGTCCTTGGTAAAAGCCCGTGTAACCAAGCATATTGCGAACATTCGTGACTTCTACGGCATCGGTGAGATAGGTTTCAGCGATATATTTAGCACGTAGTGGATCACCCGGCATAATAACAGTTTCAGCAAAATCAGTAGGTTGAGCATTAATATGAGCAGTCATCTTTCTATCCTCATGTGGTAATATGCTGATAGTAGTGCTCAATCACTAAATGTATTTAGGACTAAAGTCCGGTTCTAGCCCTGCAGTAAGTTTTTTTACTCAACAATGAGTAATTAATCGCATATTTCAACATGATAAGGCTGAATTAATAAAGATAAAAAATGAGAAAAGGTTGTTGAAAAATTAATCAATACGGATAAAAATGGCTTACCCCAGAGAGAAGTAAGCCATTATAACAATCACTTTATATCAAAAAATAATTTATAAACTAAACAAAGGCAAACTCAGGCTTAGTTCGAAAAGGTTTCGCGCACGTACACATCAAATTTAACCACTTGGGCATTAGGTGCCACGGCGGAGACTTGCAATTGTTGCTTGCCGTGTAATTTGACCGATTTCCAGCTGGTTGCCTCATCTTCTATGGTGTAACCGCTGGCGTCGTACCAAGTGAATTTATACTGCACACGCATGTCAGTTGATGATTTGCTAACAATCAGCGCAGAGCCCTGCACTAAATCACCGACTCGGCGAGCATCCACACTCTGTACCGCAATATCTCGGGCAAAGCTGGTATTATCGACGCGGGTTTCACCCAGTGAACTCACTGAAATCCCGGCGGTATGTGAGGCACAAGCACCTAAGGTCAGCGCCGCGGCCAATAATAGTCCGGTATAAATTTGTTTCATATATTTCTCCCAGTCACGCGACTAAATGCGCGGCTAGCGCGCATTATTCCCTATTAAACGACAAGCTAAGTGAACTGTGCTGAACTTATGCTTAACAAGACAGACTTAATCATCACTCAACTATCTGCTCACTAAAACGAGTTAATCAATCAGAAAGTGCGCCCGTGCCGTAGCGATGAGCTGCTTACGATTGGTTTGCCAACAATCGATATTCACGTTGGCCACTCTTCGCCCCTGACGGGTAATGCGACATTCTGCAAAGCTATCTTTATGCAGACCCGCACGCAAATAGTCGATAGAAAAATCGACCACTTTAGGCACTTTGGCTGTTTGCATAAAAACCATTAACTGCACTATCGCCGACATCTCCATAAAACCTGCAATGACGCCGCCATGGATAGCGGGCAACACAGGATTACCGATATTGTCGTCCTTAGCAGGTAATTTAAAAATCAGCTCATCACCAAAACGCTCAACCTTCATCCCAATAAATTTGGCATAGGGAACGTGCTCAAGTAAATGACCAAAATCGTTAAGCTCAGTGGCGCGCTTAACAATGCCTTGCACATCAATAGGAGCTTTGACTTGGGCGTTTTGAGTGGGACTGGCTGCGCCAAGTTCCGAATTATTTGCGCTCATCAGTGTCTCCTATTTCAGGCACGGCTTCACCCATCAGCGCTTGTCTAAAGGCATCACCCACCATTTCTGGACTGATCCGCATAAAGGAACCAACAGCATGGGCAATAGGATCATCTATGCTGTCTTGATAAGCAATCGCGCGGGTAAAGGCAATGTTGGAAGACAACTTGTAGCATTCCGCAAACCCAAACACAGGCTTATGGGGCTGAGCGGGCTTCATATAATCCACCCGCAAATCAAGCGTAGGTGAGATTTCTAACAATTTGAATTTATGGAAAATTGCACTGACCACTGCACTGCCACAGGCGGTATCCATTAAAGTAGTAATAACTCCGCCATGGATAACGCCCGTATCGGGATAACCAATTAATTCAGTGCTGTAGGGCAACTCAATCAACACATGGTGCTCACTCGCCTCCAGTACGGTTAAACCGAGACGACGACACTGGGCTAGTTGATCCACAAACCGCTGGGCCATTTGGGTCAGCGGGAAAAAATCCGAATTTACCTTCATTGGCCTTGGCTCAACATGGGCCCCAGAGGCTCCCCGCCCACAAGGTGGAAATGAATGTGATAGACTTCTTGTCCACCGTGTTGATTGCAGTTCATGATCAGTCGGTAGCCATCTTTAGCGATACCCGCTTCCGCCGCCAATTTAGCCGCAACAGTCATCATACGGCCAAGCACCGGCTCATCAGAGGCTTTCATGTCGTTCGCCGTTGGGATCAAATGATTCGGCACAATCAAAATATGGGTTGGCGCCTTAGGGGAAATGTCTCTAAAGGCAGTCACAAGTTCATCTTGATACAGAATATCCGCGGGAATTTCGCGACGAATAATTTTGCTGAAAATCGTTTCTTCGGCCATGGGGCGTCCTCCTTGGGTTAGTTGGCATAGTATACTAGTAATTCAATGCTTTGTGTCTGTAGATATTTTGCTTTTCATTTGCCAGTTGCAGGCATTTTTGGCAGCATGGCCACCATTAAAACACTCAGGTTTTGCAGGATAAATATGATCCATTACCAGATAATCCCCGTCGATCCGAAAGCCCATTTATTCGCTGTCACTATGACATTATCCCAACCAAAGCCAGTGCAAGTCTTTAGCCTACCCGCTTGGCTGCCTGGCAGTTATATGGTGCGCGACTTTGCTAAAAATATTATTGAACTCAAGGCACAAGATGCCAATGGCCAAACGCTCAAGCTCAGCCAACTAGATAAGCAAACTTGGTCGATTGACAATAATAGCAGCGAAATTATTCTGACTTATCAAGTGTATGCTTGGGATCTGTCGGTACGTACTGCGCATTTGGACACGACCCACGGCTTCTTTAACGGCAGTAGCGTGTTTTTATCCGCCCACGGTTTTGAACAACAAACCCACACTGTCACTATGTTACCGCCCTCTGAGTCCACATTAAGTGATTGGCGCGTCGCTACCAGCATGACCCGCATCAGTGGTGATGATCTTACCTTCGGCCAATTTAGTGCCACAAGCTATGACGAGCTTATCGATCATCCAGTGGAAATGGGCTTATTTACCTTAGCCAGTTTCGATGCCTGCGGCGTCCAACACGATATCGTCCTCAATGGCCGCCACCGAGCTTGCATGCCAAGACTCTGCCAAGACTTGAAAGCCATTTGTGAGTATCAAATCAATCTTTTTGGTACGCCTGCGCCGTTTAAACGTTACTTGTTTATGACCACAGTATTAGACAATGGCTTTGGCGGGTTAGAGCACAGAGCTTCTACCGCATTGATGTGTTCTCGCAAGGATTTGCCACTGTCGCTCGATGCGCCAATTAATAACGACTATCGCACTTATTTATCCCTGTGCAGCCACGAGTATTTCCACAGCTGGAACGTGAAGCGGATTAAGCCGGAGTGCTTTTTACCCTATAAACTTGAGGCTGAAACCTACACGCCACAACTGTGGGCCTATGAAGGCATCACTTCCTATTACGATGACCTCCTTACCTATCGCGCTGGGTTGGTAGATGAACACAGCTATTTAGATATGCTGAGTGAGACCTTCACCCGTGTCTATCGCAGCCAAGGACGCTTTAAACAAAGTGTTAAAGATTCAAGCTTTAATGCCTGGACTAAGTTCTATAAGCAGGATGAAAACGCGCAAAACGCCATCATCAGTTATTACACCAAAGGCGCGCTGTTTGCGCTGTACTTAGATTTAACCCTGCGCAGTGAAACCCAAGGCAAATACAATCTCGACCATGTTATGCAGATTTTATGGCAGGAATATGCTCTGCAAGACAAAGGCACGACTGACAGCTGCCACCAAGCGATTGTCGAGCAACTCCTAGGCCGTGATTGCCACGATTTGTTTGTCTACTTAGATAACACCGACGATATTCCACTGGCTCCGCTACTTGCAGAATTTGGCGTCGAGTTTAACCTTCGAGCCAGCCAAGGTCCGCAGGATGTGGGCGGCGGGCAAGCGAAAGGTTATGAGATTGCCTTTGGCGCGAAAACTCAAGTGGCGCCGATGGGATTGAAAGTGGTGACAGTTACCCAAGGCAGCCCTGCCCACCTTGCGGGATTAAGTGCGGGGGATATCTTAATCGCCGCCGATAACTTGCAAGTCAGCGCGCAATTTGAGTCGCAGCTACAGCAATATCCGCTGGGTGAATCCTTGAATCTACATTGGTTTAGACGGGATGAATTGATGACGGGTGAATTGATGATAACTGCCGCGCCGAAGGACACTGTCGCCCTAGCAATTAGTGACAAAACTAAACTCGCGGCTTGGTTAGGACGTTAATTTAACGTTTTAATTCGATTGATTTTAAGACAAACAAAAGGGGCAAAAGCCCCTTTTATCATTTCTGAGATAACACTTAACTTAGGTACTAATCTCTAAACGCACACATCTAGGTCTAGAACAGTATTCCCTTGCGAAATCAGTGTCTTCTATCAGTGCTAATACAGATTTAAACCACCACATCGTGCAAATAGGTCTGCGCCCACGCAATTGCTTGACCACGGCTCGACACACCGATCTTACGGAATACTCGGTACAAATGGGTTTTTATCGTGCTTTCACTGACAAACAGCTGATTAGCAATATCTAAGTTAGTACTACCCGTTAAGAGGGCTTGTAATACTTCTCGCTCACGAATCGTCAGCGGCTCAGTATCTTCGAACAAACCAAAGTCATCGTTTACCCCATTGACAAGTTGAATTGGGATCACCCTATGGCCTCGTAAAATATTCGAGAATCCTAGGCTAATCTCAGTTAAACCCGCATCGAGATAAAACACCCCTGCGGTCGTGGCCGCTTGCATTAAAAAACGTGCATCGACTTGTTTAGGGAATTGTAAATAGACGACTCGTACACTTGGTTGTTCACGGGCAAGTAAACGCTGAAATTGATGGGCTTTTTGAAGATCAACAGTTGCTAAATCAATCACTACCATGGAGGCATGATTATCCTTGATTTGTTCACACATCTCATCAGGGCTGACTTGCGTCAACTTAACGAGAAACTCCTGTGGCCAACGTCCTGCTAGCAATTCCATTAATACTTGCGATCGTGACACTACAATCCAATGTAATATTTTGAACATCCTGCTCACTCCCTGTCTGATTAACGATTATTCACTTTGAGAACCTAAAATCCTCTCAATACAACTTCAACATCCGTTCAATAGACTTCCAAGTCTACCGTGGTGACGATATTAGCATTAGATAAAACAGATTAAAAAGACTTACGTGAAAAATATTTACCGTACGCAAATCAAAAACTTCTAACACTTTCGTTGAATACACTATCAATCAGAAGTCTTAATTGAAACTGAAAAAAATTACTGAAATTTTGAGATAAAAGCGTAAGATCATACCAACACAAAAAATAAGGAAATTCCATGTCCAGCAGCAAACCCAGCGCGTTTGAAGTTAAATCCTACTCAGTTTGGGACAAACCGACGCGATTATTCCATTGGATTAATGTCATTCTCGTACTCGCACTCATCTTAGTCGGTGGCATCATGATGTATCGTGCTGAGCTGGGCATCACTGAATTAACGGGCAAAATTGGCTTAAAAACTTTACACGTGTACATAGGCTATGCGTTTGCAATCAACCTCATTATTCGCCTTGTGTGGGGTTTTGTCGGCAACAAATATGCGCGTTTAAGCCATATGTTTCCCAATGCTAATAGCAAAAATGAATTAATGACCTATAAGTCAGAATTGGCCGCGGGTAAAAATCCGCAGTATTTAGGCCATAATCCTAAAGGCAAATTTGCCGTTCTCGGTATCATGCTGCTGTTAATCACTATCATGATTACTGGGCTTTTACGTGCAGGAACCGATATTTACTTTCCGCCATTAGGTAGTGCAGTACAAAGCTATCTGGCCGATGCCAATGTCGACCCAGCAAGCTTAAAACCCTATGATGCCACTGGGGTGAATACTGAGAAAGCGGCTGCGCTTAAACCGCTGAAGGGACTAGCCGGTGAAGTTCACGTTTATGCGGTTTATCTACTTTTGCTACTGATTTTACTACATGTATTCGCTGTGGTTTATACCGAAGTTAAACGTCAACCTGGCATTATTTCAGCCATGTTCTCAGGTAAGAAGATCATCCAAGGCCAACCAAAAGACGAGTAATTGATTCATTTACGGATAAAAATAACGCCAACATTTGCTGGCGTTATTTATGTAGACTTGAAGGCAGATGCCAACGCTTCTAACATTTTTTGATTATTTTTTCAGAATAGTCGCTGGTGTACGGCCATCATCATGGCAACTTTCACAGGTCGGTTTTTCACCTACATTCATATCATGCACCGCATGACAATCTGCACAGACTAAATTTCCGTCATGTGGTTTATGCACCGCGTCCATTTCAGCAAGAGAACCGTGACAGCTTTGGCACTGTTCAAATTCAAAAGCACCATCCGCAGAAGGTGTACCATCTTTATGACAGCTTTCACATCCACCCGACTCAGCGTGGAAATCAGACAATTTTTGATCTGCAGCAAATGCGGTTGGCGACAGCGCTAACGCTGCGAGACTTGCCCCGAAAAGCGCACTTAATAGTTTTTTGCTCACAATAGTATCCTCCAATGGCGATTGTCAGTGGAAATTCTTGTCAGGGTGACTTCCATCTCGCAACCAAAAGTAAATAGCACGACTCGATATAACTTAGCTAAGGATGTACGAATAAGCAAACCCATGCTAAGCAACCCAACTTTATCAACATACTCAAGGGTAAAATGTGCGCTGCATCATGTAACCACATGCTTATATAAGAGTTTTACATATACCTAACCTAGAGGTTACATAATGTAAATCCCTATAGCAACTAAGGACATAATAAAAAGCCAAGGTTAAACAATTTGGGCTCTACTCGAAGGACTTAAGGACAAACTCAAAACAATAAAAGTTAACGAAAGGAGTAAGTGGTGCTTGATAAAGATGTGTAATGACGACTATACGTGGAAATTAAAAAGAGTGCCTTAACGCCCTACTCGTCTGTGACACTGAGCTCCATAGCGGAACTCAGTGTCAAATTTAGTTGTTACATGCAAGCCAGCAGACAAAACGAGCTCTGGAAATCGAGCAAGTCGTCATGAACTCGCATCGAGTCCCTGAAGAGTTTCAACCTCAGTTTTAGGCCAAGCGTTAATCACGGCTTTGACCAGCGAGGCCAATGGAATGGCAAAGAATACCCCCCACACGCCCCATAAACCACCAAAGACTAATACCGCGGCTATGATTATCACTGGATGCAAATCCACCGCATCGGAGAACAAAATCGGCACGAGTAAATTACCGTCGAGCGCCTGAATAATGCCGTAACCCAACATCAAATAGCCGAATTCAGAACTAAAACCCCACTGAAAAAATGCCACTAAGGTGATCGGCAAGGTGACTAAGGTTGCGCCAACATAGGGGATCAATACCGACAAGCCAGTCAACACCCCGAGCAACATTGAATACCTCAGCCCCATTAAGGCAAACAAGATATAGCTCGCGACGCCAACCACCACGATTTCAATCACTTTGCCACGAATGTAATTGAAAATTTGCTGATGCATTTCAAACCACACTTTGCGGGCTAATTGACGATTAGCAGGGAAAAAACGCTTACTGCCACTGATCAGCTGATCTTTATCCTTTAAAAAGAAAAACACCAACAGAGGCACTAAAATCGCGTATACCATCAAGACGAGTAATGACGCTGAATAGCCAATTAATTGCTTAGCAATATCCAGTACATGCTGAGTATCGAGCAGTTTTTTAAGCTCTGCGACCATCAAATCTAATTGCTCAGGATTGATAAATTGCGGGTATTGGTTGATCAAGGTTTGTAGCGTCAGCAGCCCTTTATCTATCATGCTCGGCAAATCGGCAATTAAGCTCACGCCTTGACGCCACACACTCGGAATTAAGCCAAATGTCAGTAAGACCACAATGCCCAAAAACAACACGATAACTAAGGACGCACCAGCGGTGCGATTAATGCCTAATTTCAGCATTTGCGCCACGGGCCACTCCAATAAAAATGCCAACACCAGCGCGACTAATAAGGGGGCAAGTAAACCTGCGGCAAAATAAATCACTAACGCGAACCCAACAAGAATAGCCATTAAGGTCACAGCTTGTGGATCACTAAAGCGCTCTTGATACCAACGAGAAAAAACAGTAAACATGGATCATTCCAATAGTGATGGTTGGCTAGGCTTCCCAAACGCTCAGGAAAGTTTATTTATCATGGTGTTATCTACGACGTTACTCAAACTACTTTCACTTCAACTTGTTAGCAGAACGGAAATCTTACGCCCAGCTAGCAAACTCATTTGGTGAACTTATCTAGCGTGCACATTAAATTAGGTCACGACTCGGAAAGGATTTAAACATGAAAATCCTCAATTTATCCCTGAGATAGATCAACTTTGGTGACCATCAAGGCTAACAGACTCACATCATTACGCAACTCTTGCACGACATGACCTTGTTTTTTTAAATATTGGGGAACATCTCGCCGCGAACCTGAGTCTGAGAGTAAGATATGCAATTGCTCGCCGTCTCGCATTGGCTTCAATACAAGTTTCACTTTAACTAAAGGCACAGGACAGCGAAATAGCGTTAAATCAATAAAAATCATAATGAACTTGCTATAGACGAACTTGGGCTATTATCCTAAGTTGCACCTCAAACTACAAGCTAAGTGCAGTATCTCTGCCTTTAGTTGAGATAATTAGAAATAAAGGATCCGCTTGCGTAACTTGACTTTTTTGACTCGATTAAAACCTTTTGTTGCAGGCGCATTCTCTTTGATGCTGCTAACCTTAGCCGCCAAAAGCTTTGCTAACAATGACTTACCGGATTTAGGTACGGCCGCAGTTAACACCTTCAGCCTTGAAAAAGAAATGGTTTACGGTGATGCCTATATGCGCATCATTCGCTCCTCAGCGCCGATGTTAAATGATCCTGTGTTGAGTCAGTACCTTACAGAACTTGGCAACAAACTGGTCGCCCATGCCACAGGGGTAAAAACGCCCTTCTATTTCTTCTTGTTACAAAATGATGAAATCAACGCCTTCGCCTTCTTCGGCGGCCATGTTGCTGTGCACACTGGCTTATTTCTCAATGCCGATAACGAAAGCGAACTCGCCTCAGTACTCGGCCACGAAATTACCCACGTTACCCAACGTCACCTTGCGCGTTCGCTCGAAGCACAACAAAAGAGCAATCCTGCGACAATTGCGGGTTTACTCGGTGCCATTTTATTAACCATTGCCGTACCACAAGCCGGTATGGCTGCACTGGCGACGACCCAAGCGATGGCAACACAATCAAAAATCAACTATACCCGTTTGCACGAGAAAGAAGCCGACCGCATCGGTATGCAAATTTTGGTGGATGCAGGCTTTGATCCCAACGCTGCAGCGGATTTCTTTGGCAAGTTAGCCACTCGTTACCGCTTTACCACCACACCGCCACAAATGCTGCTAACTCACCCATTACCAGAGTCGCGGATCACTGAAGCCCGTAACCGCGCCGAGCAATATCCTAAGCGTTATATTCCCGATAACCTGAACTTCCAGCTGGCGAAAGCTCGTATTCAAGTCCGTTTTTCCAGTTATAGCGACGAAGCGGTTTTGAGCATGTTTGACAAGCAACTAAACAAACAGACCTACAGCTTTAAAGAGGCGGCGCTCTATGGCAAAGCGCTGGCGTTATTTAGATTGAAGAAGTTTGATGAGTCGGAAAAAATCGTCGATGAACTGTTAAAAATTGATGATAACAACCTGTTTTATATCGATACTAAAGCCGACTTATTGACCGAACGTAAGGACTACGCAAAGGCGATTGCTATGCTTGAAGCCCAGCGGAAAATGAAGCCAACATCGCAAGTGATCAACGCCAACTTAGCCAATATCTACCTAGAAGCTGACCAAGCCCCTAAGGCAATCCCTTTACTAGAAGATATGATATTCCTCGATAAGCAAAATCAGCTGCCCTATCAATTGCTGAGCGCTGTCTATAAAAAAACAGGTAATCAGGCATTGGAATATTTTTCCACCGCTGAGCTAATGGCATTAGGGGCTAACTATAAGGGCGCTATCGATCAGCTTAACTTTGCCTACCGTGCATCCGAAAGTAATCCCTTACAGCTTGCACGTATTGAGGCCCGTATTCGCCAATTCAAAATGGCCGATAAAGAGATGGAAGCACTTAAGTAATCAGTTGTTTTATAAATTGATTTAACTTAATAGCCCATTTATGCGCCCCGAACACACTGACGGGGCGCTGTTTTTTCTGTTATCATCCGCTCCATTGTTATTTCAGCCCGTATTGAGCCTCTAGCACTATGACCCAAGCGACGATTTACCATAACCCACGTTGTTCAAAAAGCCGTGAAACCTTAGCTCTACTTGAGCAACAAGGTTGTGACATTACCCTAGTGGAATATTTAAAAACGCCTCCTACGGCTGAAGTCATTGGCGACATTCTGACAAAATTAGGCATCAGTGCTCGCGAATTAATGCGCACCAAAGAAACGGAATATCAAGCCTTGGGGCTTGCCGACACCTCATTGACTGAGCAGCAATTGATTGAAGCCATGGTGAACACGCCTAAACTCATAGAACGGCCAATTGTGCTCGCCAATCAACGCGCTGCCATCGGTCGTCCTCCAGAGAATGTGCTCGCTATTCTTTAATTATGATTTTTATAAAATCGCTTTAATTTTAATTCTTAGGTAGACATATGACGTCCAACACCTTATTTACTCTTAGCCGTTTAGGTTACTTTGCGCTCGTCCTGCTATTAGGCGGCTGGTTTGTTGGTCAGGGTATTAGCGGTGAATATACTCTGCTATTTAGCCTCTTATGGATAGTGCCATTGTTACTGCCTGCAAAAGGGGTTTTCCAAGGTAATCCATATACTTATGCTTGGGCGAGTTTTATTCTGTGCCTCTATATGCTGCATGGGCTGACGCTGCTTTATGTCACTACCGATGCCTTCGCCTTTGCATTAATCGAAGTATTGTTGATTGGTGTGCTGCTGATTGCCTTCCCCTTCTACGCTCGGATCCGTGGTCGAGAACTGGGATTAGGCCTGAAGAAAAAATCCAAAGAATAAGCCATTGCATACAATGTGATTTCAGCGCCGTCTTGCCTTACTAGGTTTGACGGCATTTTTAAATCGCAACGCCAAACTCAGCTAAAGATCTGCGTTCAAATACCCTCTTCATCCTCAGTTCAATGCACAGTTAATCGAACAACTAAATCGCATGAAAATTAACAATTAACATACTTGTAGCGACTTTTTGCAACTTAACCCCCATGCTATAGTCAGTTTTTCATCGTGGAGTATTGATGTCCCGCGAGTCACAAAAAGCCTGATTGCACCGCTGAGTTAACATGGGAGAATGTTGTAATGGGGATATCGATACCACTGAAACTTTTAGGATTAATAACCTGCTCTAGCCTACTTATGGCGTGCGGAGGCGGTGGAGACAGCAACACAGATAATGGCGGAGTCACGCCCCCCTCTAGCTCGTTGCCACGCTGCACAGAAAGCATTTCGCCGCTTCTTGTTACCACATCATCCTCAATCCGTTTTCAAACTGAACCGACTTATGTGGCAGGTCAATCCAGTGCCATCATTGCCAACATCCTTAATCGCGATAGCCAAAACTTAACCTTTCGCTGGCAGCAAATCGATGGGCCGAACATACAATTAGTCAGTCAAAACAGTCCTGTATTAGCATTCGATGCTCCTACCGCTGGCGACTACCGTTTTAGCTTGCATGTGACGGGAAGTCATCTAGATGTCAGCGGAGAAATCGGCATTAATGTCGACCCCGCATCGTCGGGCGTACTGAACGTTCGCCAAGATCACCAAGTGGTTGAAGGCAACAGTGTCAGCTTAAGGCTCGGACAACAATCAGGATTAAGTGCTGCGAATATCTCTTGGTGCGTAGCGTCTGGCCCGGATTTAATGGTCGATGTAAGCGATCCGTTTAGGCCGTTATTTACCGCGCCAACCGTCGCCCAAGATACAATCACTCGACTCAAAGTGAACGCCAGTATCAATGGTAATCCACTCAGTGATGATGCTTTTGTGCTAACAACCGCGGCGCCGGCGATCAGCTCGCAATATTTCGATACCCCAGTGGCACGCACCCACGCCTATCGTCCAGCTTCACCTTACGCCAATGTGTTAGCGGGCTGTGTTTACTCCAATCAACTTAATGATAGCTGCACTATCAATACCTTACCTTTGATAGGCCAAACCTCAAGCGATCTAAATCGCGAGACTATTCTTAATCGTGTACTGGTTTCCCACGACTGGATGGGCGATAACTTTGCCGCTTTCTTAGCCCAGATGGACCCTAATAGCGATTTTGCCCGCCTGTTACAATCCGTCACGGCCGTAGTGATTAGCTATGATGTGCGCCCTTCCTTCTATTGGGTCGTTACAGGAGCAATTTATCTCGATCCCGACGATTTATGGCTTACGCCAAGCCAGCGCGACACCATTAATGAAGCGCCGGATTACCGCAGTAATTTTGGTGATGATCTTAACTTTGTGATGCCTTGGCGTTATGTGAAAGACAATCAATATGCGTCACTTGGCGTACCTATCACCGTCAGAGCAGACCGCACGTTAGCGCAAATCAATCCCGATCTAGCCTCATTGCTGTATCACGAGCTTGCCCATGCCAATGACTTCTTCCCCCGCAGCGTACATGCCTCACTCACAGGGCCAAGACTGCTAGATGATTACAGTCGCCGCAATGCCAACAAGAGCCTGATATCCGATCAAGTCAGCAGCAGTTATCCATTAATGAGTGATGAAATGATGGGACTTGCCAATGTCCGTTTCCTCGGCGCAGCGGCGAATAATGTGCAAAAAGCCTATCAACCATCGGATGTGAGCACTTTCTTTTCTACTGATATCGCCAGTGACTTCTATGCCTATTCCAGCACCCGTGAAGACACGGCTATGCTGTTTGAAGAAGCCATGATGAGTTATCGCTATCAAATATTACGTGATGTCGCCGTCACCAATAAGCCTGCGGTGTTAACCGCTGATACGCTGATTATTGACTGGGGACAAAGAGGTAGAATTGCACAAGACAGCCTAGAGAATCGCGCTGCACTGGTGATTGATGAAATTCTGCCAGAGCTTGATGGCATCAGTCTGATTGAAAGTCTGCCCGAACCGATTGCCATGACACAAGGTCAAAGCTGGCGTCAAACATTAGCCACATCGCCTGCGAATGCACAGCTCAAAGGCCAAAACAATGCACCAGCACGTGATGCAGAGCCACGCTTTGAGCCTGAACTTCGCTTAAGTGGCGACCGTCACCGTCATCCTCAGCAATAGAGTGTTTAAGCTTTAAATAAACAAAAGCCCGTCTGCACTCAGTATGACGGGCTTTGATTGTTAGGTTTTAGGTTTTAGGAATTTTACATTTTCTAGCGTTTATATCGCTCAAGGCTAATTCAAAACCACTCAAACCGCGTCTCTAACCAATCATGCTTTTAAAGATGCAACATCTCTTTGGCAAAGGGAATGGTGAGCTTGCGCTGGTGCACTAATGAGGCTTTATCTAACTTATCCAATACATCGAACAAGGTACGTAAATCCCGCGCCATTCGGTTCAGCAAAAAACGTCCCACATCTTCCGGTAATTGCAGGCCACGCATAGCGGCGCGGCGTTGCAGTGCGGCAAGTTTCTCATCATCAGCCATAGGTTGCAGTTGATAATTCAACCCCCACTGCATACGTGAAACAAGATCTGGCAAGAGGAAACCCGCATCCGCAGGAGACGAACTGCCACTGACCACTAAAGCACAATTTTTATGTTCGGCGACGCGGTTGTAGAGATCAAAAATCGCTTCTTCCCAGACGGGGTGACCAGCGATGGCATCGACATCATCGATACAGACTAAATCTAACTGTTCTAGTCCTTCAAGCAATGCGGTCGAAATGCTCGCATGTATGCCTAAGGGAATATAAAAGCTGCGACGCTCAACTTCGTTGGCGTGAGCACAAGCGGCGTGCATTAAATGAGTTCGACCCGATTTAACTGGGCCCCACAAATAGATGGCGGCTTCCCCCTGTCCTTCGGCATTGGCTCTCAGTTTTTGAATAAGCTCATCATTACCCGCGGCAGGGTAATAACTATTAAAGGTTTCGTCGTCTGGCAAATGCACAGGTAACGAGAGTTGCAGAGGTGAGTTTAAGGGCACTCGGTCTTCTCAATATCAAATAAAAACAATGCCGCGCTTAGCATGGCTAAGCACGGCCGATAACATCTTAAGGTAAACGCCATTCATACACAGGCTTGCCTGTTTGGTTAGAGACAGGGCTAAATTCCCCCGCACTCACAGGTGCAACCACAGAAATTCGCGGCTCTAAACTTAATAAACGTTGTAAATCCGTTTCTGAGCCAAACAAATCTAGCGAGAAGGTCACGGTATGACCTTGAATATGCGTTAACGTGGCATTTTTAATCGCGCTAAGTTGTTTCAAATATCTTTCAACTTCAACTAATTGCGCCATTTTTTGAATATTCACAAAGGTGACACTCGCGCCTTGCTGTGTACCCGTGTCGGCAATCGCGTACTTAGTAAAATAGTATTCGCCTAACGCCGCCATCATGGCTTCAATCGCCTGAGTCGAATTTTCAGCAGTGCCGTTGTAGCTGAATAACGGTGGCGTCAAAGAGTCAATGGTGGCCTTAGTATAGAGATTTAAACGATAACGAACTTGACTGCCAGTGGCATCAATCGCCACCAGCGCCAAAAAGTCAGCTTGATAGCGGCCGGAGACACTGGCCACGATATCTGCAAACATACCTTTGATATCGTTAGGATTAATCCCCATCAACTCATCAAGATCTAAGATAGGCAAAAGTACCGGAATACCACGTGCATCGGAAAAATCACTAAAGAGTTTACGTTCGGCTAACGCAGACGAGTCACCCAATATCACAGTGTCGCCATCACCTGGCATTGCGACCCAAAATAAGGTCAGCGGGCGTTGTGTTCCCCAAACCGGTAATTGCGCCTGACGCAGTAGCGCCACGATGCGACGGTGTTCAAAACTGGCAGTTAGCAGTAATTGGCCATTCTGCTCGATATAACCATACTGGCTCAGCAAGGTATCAGGATTACTGAGCTGAGATTGGATCAGACTGTTGTCGAGGGATCGCGCCGTGCCAGTGTTCTTGATAATGACTTGCTCAAGCGCACTTTTTAAGGCTTTGTCGCGTTCTGCAACCGCGCGCGAAGACACAGGCACATTGGCCTCATCTAATTTACTCACCTCAACAGCATTGACGCTATTAATCGTGAACAGACAATATAGAAATGCAATTAAGCTCGGCTTCAATAGGAATTTCAGCATCTTTGAGTAGTTGAAGTAACGTCAGATGGGGCAAATTGTACCATAGTTAGCGCCTTAAGCGAGTCTTGGCAAAATTTAGCCCCATTTCAGTGCCAACCATGGCATGGAAAACCCAAACAGTGATCCGAGTCGGCAAAACGGGCGATTTTCTTCTGCTGAAAATCCAACAAACTGATATCATCTGGCGGTTTACCCTAAAATTAACGAGAATAATAAATGAGACGACTCGCTATCCCCCTTCAGGGCGCACAAATGCTGTTTGTGGCCTTCGGTGCCCTAGTGTTAATGCCGCTGCTGACAGGACTCGACACTAGTGTGGCATTGTTTACCGCTGGTATCGGTACCCTTCTGTTCCAATTGATCACTAAACGCCAAGTGCCTATCTTCCTTGCCTCTTCCTTCGCCTTTATTGCCCCCATACTCTATGGCGTGCAAACCTGGGGTATTCCCTCCACCATGGGCGGTATTATGGCCGCGGGCGTGGTCTATGTCATGCTTGGCGCCTTGGTCAAAGTGCGCGGCACCGACTTCATCCATAGGCTGTTACCGCCTGTGGTAGTGGGTCCAGTGATCATTATCATCGGCCTTGGCTTAGCACCTGTCGCTGTGAATATGGCCTTAGGTAAAAGTGGCGATGGCAGCTTGACTCTCGTTGACACCAATACTGCGCTATTTATTTCACTCGCGTCACTCTGTACCACAATAGCAGTGGCAATTTTTGCCAAGGGCTTACTCAAAGTCATGCCGATTTTAGCGGGGATTATTGTGGGCTACGGCTTAAGTCTTGCCTTTGGTATTGTTGACTTTGCCGTAGTGACTGCCGCCAGTTGGATTGCGATTCCTAAATTTGTCGCACCCGAATTTAACTGGCATGCCATCGCCTTTATGATCCCAGTGGCAATCGCTCCGGCGGTTGAACACATAGGTGATATTTTGGCGATATCCAATGTCACAGGTAAAGATTTTATGAAAAAACCTGGCCTACACCGCACACTAACGGGAGACGGTGTCGCTACAATTGCAGCTGCAGCCTTTGGTGGCCCGCCAAACACGACTTACTCAGAAGTCACTGGTGCTGTAACCCTAACGCGCAATTTTGATCCAAAAATTATGACTTGGACCGCCATTACCGCCATCACGTTGGCCTTTGTCGGCAAACTAGGTGCGCTGATGCAAACCATTCCCGTCCCAGTCATGGGCGGTATTATGTGTTTGTTATTCGGCTCAATTGCAGCCGTTGGCCTCAACACCCTTATTCGCAATCATGTGGATTTGTCTGAGCCGCGTAATTTAAGCATTGTCGGAGTCACCTTAGTCTTTGGTATCGGCGGCATGGCATTTGGCATAGGCTCGTTTAGTCTGACCGGTATCAGCTTGTGCGGTATTGTCGCAATTACCATGAACTTATTATTGCCTGCGACCAAGCCTCACGATAAGCACAATGTGTCAGATGTCGCCCCTCACTAATTTTTGCTTGGGGGCTTGAGGAATCACAGTGTTATTGAAGTGTTTGTTGTAGTGGTTTTTTAGCAATAGAACTCTGAAAAGCAGCGACAAAAAAGCCGCCATGATATTAATCATGGCGGCTTTTTCATTCATACTTATAAAATAAGCATTAACGCTTATTCTTCAGTCTTGATCTTAGCGGCAGCGGCTTTAATCAAAGGTTGTAATTCGCCTTTTTGGAACATGTCCACGACGATATCACAGCCACCGATCAACTCACCTTCAATCCACAATTGTGGGAAAGTCGGCCAGTTAGCAAACTTAGGTAATTCTGCGCGAATGTCTGGATGCTGAAGAATATCCACGAATGCAAACTGCTCACCGCAGTTAATCATGATCTGAGCGACCTGTGACGAGAAGCCACAGCTAGGCAACTTTGGAGAACCTTTCATATAAACAATGATAGGGTTTTCCGTGATCTGTTGCTTAATTTTCTCTACTGTTTCCATTTTGATTCCTAAGTAGGATGACATTGACTCAATGCTGCTATTGTACGTCAGCTAGAGGCAGAACAAAATCCCACAGTTTGTAAGGTTATGCCGACATTTGATTTTTCGATGGCGTCTATCTAGTCAATTAGCTAAACAATGATTCACATCACAAATTTTATCGGTACAATAGTCCTAAGTGAGCACGTTTAAAAACGATAACCTAAGACCATGGAGAGATACTAATGGCTTTCGAATTACCCGCATTACCATATGCAAAGAACGCACTAGAACCACACATTTCTCAAGAAACCATTGAATACCACTACGGCAAGCATCACAACACTTATGTTGTTAAGCTAAACGGCTTAATCGAAGGAACGGATTTCGCTGGTAAATCTTTAGAAGATATCATCAAAACTTCTACGGGTGGCGTATTCAATAACGCAGCTCAAGTGTGGAACCACACTTTCTACTGGAACTGCCTAGCACCAAATGCTGGCGGCGAGCCAACTGGCCCAGTTGCTGATGCAATCAATGCTGCTTTCGGTTCATTCGACGCATTTAAAGCACAATTTACTGATTCAGCAGTAAACAACTTCGGTAGCGCGTGGACATGGTTAGTGAAAAAAGCGGATGGCACACTTGCTATCGTTAACACTAGCAATGCTGCAACGCCACTGACTGACAGCACAGTCACGCCAATCATGACAGTTGACGTGTGGGAACACGCTTACTACATCGATTACCGTAACGTGCGTCCAGACTACCTTGCCCACTTCTGGCAATTAGTTAACTGGGACTTCGTTAACCAAAACTTCGCTGGTTAATTCATTTAACCTATCGTTGTTAACTGCCTAAATGAGCAGTGAGTTAATCCCAGTAAAAAGAGCCCTAGTGGCTCTTTTTTTATACCCCTCGTTTGCCGTCCATCCCTTATCCCGCAGATTACCCCGCCGTAAACTACAAGTGCAATAATTGCGTTTGCAACTATTTGTTATTGTTTTATTTGATATTTTTTTGACACAGATAGTGAGTTTATGTCTAAGATTAGAGTAGGAGGCTGGTTAGCCAGTTATCCGTTCCATGACATCACTGGCGTTTCAGGGGGTTTATATGGGCATTTTCGAGCATTACCAAAAGCGCTACGAACAAAAACTCGATGAAGAATATTCTTTGCAAGAGTTTCTGGATATCTGCAAAGGAGATCGCAGCGCTTACATGTCAGCATCTGAGCGACTACTGCTTGCAATCGGTGAAGCAGAAGTCATTGATACCGCAAAAAATCCAACACTTAGCCGTATTTTTTCGAATCGACTTATTTCACGCTATCCCGCATTTAAAGACTTCTTCGGCATGGAAGATGCCATAGAGCAAATCGTGGCTTATCTAAAGCACTCGGCACAAGGATTAGAAGAGTCCAAACAAATTTTATACCTACTGGGCCCAGTGGGCGGCGGTAAGTCATCGCTGGCCGAAAAACTCAAAGCCCTGATGCAAAAAGTGCCCATTTACATTCTGAGCGCAAATGGGGTACGCAGCCCTGTCAACGATCATCCTTTCTGTCTGTTTGATTTAGAAGAAGATGGTCAACTGCTAAAAGATGAATTCAACATTCCCAACCGCTATCTTAAAACCATCATGTCGCCTTGGGCGGTAAAACGTCTGCATGAGTTTGGTGGCGATATCTCTAAATTTCGTGTGGTGAAAGTCTTCCCATCGATTCTGGATCAAGTGGCGATAGCGAAAACTGAACCCGGTGATGAAAACAACCAAGATATTTCATCCCTCGTCGGTAAAGTGGATATTCGTCAGCTCGAGCATTTCTCCCAAGATGATGCCGATGCTTACGCTTATTCGGGTGCTTTATGCCGCGCCAACCAAGGGGTAATGGAATTCGTTGAGATGTTCAAAGCACCGATTAAAGTGCTGCACCCGCTACTGACTGCAACGCAAGAAGGCAACTATAACGGCACAGAAGGCCTATCGGCCCTGCCCTATAGCGGGATTATTCTGGCTCACTCAAACGAGTCCGAGTGGTCAACCTTCAAAAACAACAAAAACAACGAAGCCTTCCTCGACCGTGTTTACATAGTCAAAGTGCCCTACTGTTTACGGGTCTCAGAAGAGCTGCAAATCTATCAAAAACTGCTGATAAACTCTGAGTTATCGAAAGCGCCCTGCGCTCCCGGCACCTTAGAAACCTTAGCGCAATTTAGTGTGTTGTCACGCATCAAGCCGCCTGAAAACTCCTCCATCTACTCTAAGATGCGGGTATATGACGGTGAAAGCCTGAAAGATACCGATCCTAAGGCTAAGTCTTACCAAGAATACCGTGATTACGCAGGTGTCGATGAAGGCATGAATGGACTATCCACCCGTTTTGCCTTTAAGATTTTGTCGCGGGTATTTAACTTCGACCATTCAGAGATCGCCGCCAACCCAGTACATTTATTCTATGTCCTCGAACGACAAATTGAACAAGAACAGTTCCCCGGTGATACCGCCGAACGTTATCTTGAATTCCTAAAAGGTTATTTGATCCCTAAATATGTGGAGTTTATCGGTAAAGAAATTCAAACCGCTTACTTAGAGTCTTACTCTGAATACGGCCAAAATATCTTCGACCGCTATGTCACTTACGCCGATTTTTGGATCCAAGATCAAGAATACCGCGACCCAGAAACAGGTCAGCTATTCGACCGCGCCGCCCTCAATGCTGAACTTGAAAAGATTGAGAAGCCCGCGGGGATCAGCAATCCTAAAGATTTCCGTAATGAAATCGTCAACTTTGTGCTGCGCGCCCGAGCGAACCATGAGGGTAACAATCCACTCTGGACCAGCTACGAGAAACTTCGCACAGTGATCGAGAAGAAAATGTTCTCCAACACAGAAGATTTACTGCCTGTTATTTCCTTTAACGCCAAAACGTCGAACGACGATCAACGCAAACACGATGATTTCGTCAATCGCATGATGGAGAAAGGCTATACCAAAAAACAAGTCCGACTCTTGTCTGAGTGGTATTTACGAGTTCGTAAATCTTCTTAAACTTGCGCTAACTAAGTACAGGGCTTTGGTGTTGCCAAAGCCTTCGCTGGGTTTTGGGAGGTGCGTATGGCGAACTTTATCGATAGACGGTTGAATGCGAAAGGAAAAAGCACAGTCAACCGCCAACGCTTTATCAATAGATATAAGCAACAAATTAAAAAAGCCGTCAGCGATGCAGTGACTCGTCGCAGCGTAACGGATGTAGATAAAGGCGAAAAAATCAGTATCCCAACACGGGATATCAGTGAACCTATGTTTCACCAAGGCAAAGGCGGTGTCAGGGACAGAGTGCATCCCGGTAATGACCAATTTACCCGTGGCGATAAAATTGACCGACCACCTGGTGGTTCAGGCGGCGGTTCGGGCAAAGGTGAGGCCTCAAACTCGGGTGAAGGCGACGATGACTTTGTGTTCGAAATCTCTAAAGACGAGTATCTAGAGTTATTGTTTGAGGACTTAGAACTCCCCAATCTACAAAAAAATCGCCTCAATAAACTGGTGGAATACCAAATCTACCGTGCTGGGTTCACCAATGATGGCGTCCCCGCTAACATCAATATTGTCCGTTCATTACGTTCATCCCTTGCACGTCGCATTGCTATGTCGGCCAGTAAAAAGAAACTATTAAAAGAGTTAGAACAAGAACTTGCTGAACTGGAAAATATTCCAGGTACTAAGGCTGAGTTGATTTTGGATTTAAAAGCTCAAATTGAGGAATTAAAACAAAAGATTGCTAGAGTGCCGTTTATCGATACCTTCGATCTGCGCTTTAATAATTATGCGAAACGAGAAATCCCCTCTAGCCAAGCTGTGATGTTCTGTTTAATGGATGTGTCTGGTTCTATGGATCAGGCAACTAAAGATATGGCAAAACGCTTCTATATCTTGCTGTATTTGTTCCTCACTCGTACCTATAAAAATTTAGAAGTAGTTTACATTCGCCACCATACCCAAGCCAAAGAAGTCGATGAACACGAGTTCTTTTACTCCCAAGAAACGGGCGGCACCATAGTGTCCAGTGCATTGAAATTAATGCATGAAATTCAACAAGCCCGCTACCCCGCCGATGAGTGGAATATTTACGCAGCCCAAGCATCCGACGGTGATAACTGGGCCGACGATTCACCTACCTGTAGGCAATTGTTAGAACAAAAAATATTGCCACTGGTGCGCTACTACAGCTATATCGAAATCACCAATCGCGCCCATCAAACCCTGTGGCGCGAATATGAATCCCTGCAACAGCATTACGACAACATCGCCGTGCAGCATATACGTCAAGCCGAAGATATTTACCCTGTCTTTAGGGAGCTATTCAAGAAACAAGCGGTTTAAGGGGGCACTATGGGGATAACTAAATCAACACCTTGGACACCACTGAGCGATGGTCCCGACTGGAGCTTCGAGCTACTTCAGGACTACCTCAAGGAAATTGAGCGGGTGGCAGCGCTCTATAAACTCAGCACTTACCCGAATCAAATCGAAGTCATCACTGCTGAACAGATGATGGATGCGTATGCTGGCATAGGCATGCCCATAGGTTACACCCATTGGTCTTTCGGCAAACGTTTTATCGAAACCGAGCAAGGTTACAAACGTGGCCAAATGGGGCTCGCCTATGAAATTGTGATTAACTCTAACCCCTGCATCGCTTACTTAATGGAAGAAAACACCATCACAATGCAGGCGCTGGTGATCGCCCACGCTTGTTTCGGACATAATAGTTTCTTTAAAAACAATTACTTATTTAAAACATGGACAGATGCGAGCTCGATTATTGACTACCTAGTGTTTGCTAAAAACTACATCAGTAACTGCGAACAAAAATACGGTGTAGAGCAGGTCGAAAGTGTCATAGATTCCTGCCATGCGCTGATGAACTATGGTGTAGATCGCTATAAACGCCCCTCTGAAATATCATTCCGAGAAGAACAAGCAAGACAAAAAGATCGCGAAGCGTACCTGCAAAGCCAAGTAAATGATTTATGGCGCACTATACCTAACCAACACCAAGAACTGTCTCAAACAAAAAAACGTCGTTTCCCCGCAGAACCGCAGGAAAACATCTTATATTTCATCGAGAAAAATGCCCCTTTACTTGAACCATGGCAAAGAGAAATAATCCGTATTGTGCGTAAAATGGCGCAATATTTTTATCCACAAAAACAAACTCAAGTGATGAACGAAGGCTGGGCCACCTTCTGGCACTACACTATTTTGAATCACTTGTACGACGATGGTGTGGTCACTGATCGCTTTATGATGGAATTTTTGCAAAGCCACACGGGTGTGGTTGCCCAACCCGACTACAACAGTCGTTATTACAGTGGCATCAATCCCTATGCTTTAGGTTTTGCCATGTTCACCGACATTCGACGTATTTGTGAAAATCCAACCGATGAAGATAAAGCTTGGTTTCCCGACATTGCCGGCAGCAATTGGGTCGAAACCTTACACTTTGCAATGCAAAACTTTAAAGACGAAAGCTTTATTAGCCAATATCTTTCACCTAAAGTTATCCGCCAATTTAAATTGTTTGGTATCCATGATGATGAGAAGCGCAATTATCTGTCGGTATCGGCTATTCACGATGAACAAGGTTATCAAGATATTCGCCAGTTATTATCGCAGCAATATAACTTGTCGAACATTGAACCAAATATCCAAGTGCATAATGTGGAGATCAACGGTGACCGTTCCTTAACCTTACGCTATGTGCCAAATAACGATATTCCCTTAGCCAGCAGCCATAAAGAAGTATTAAAGCATTTACATAGATTATGGGGTTTTACTGTCACCTTAGAGCAAAAGAATGCTGATGCGAGTATTACCGTATTAGCATCCTGCCCTGAAGTGGCTAAAGCAGAATAATAATAAGCC